>JAZRIG010000040.1:0-69859 GCA_045645145.1 Acutalibacteraceae bacterium | reverse complement strand
AATAAATTTTGAGATTACAGGCCAAGCATCAAAATTAGTGGTTGAAAAGCCTGTGGTTGTTATTATGGATGAAACCTGGAAAAACGCATATCTGAACGAATCGTCCGCATCGTGTTTTGTGGAAATGAGGCTTGCCGCTATAATCAGAACCGAGGCGGCAACAATACCGATATACCAACGGAGCTCTTCGCTTTTCAGAGCCTGTTTTCCTTGCTTAATAAGCATCATATAATAAAGATTAAAGTTAACTCCGAATATCAGCATGAAAACGGCAATAACCATTTCGGAATAAACACTGTTGTATCCCTCAATGCTGTTGTTGAGAATTGCGAAACCGCCTGTTCCTGCTGTTGCAAAGGAGTTGACGATACTGTCAAAAAGCGGCATTCCTCCGGCGAAGAGTAAAATGATTTGAAGAACCGTGAGAACGCAGTAAATGCCATAGAGAATTCTTGCCGATGCGCGAAGCTTTGAAACAAGCTTTCCGACAGTAGGTCCGGGAACCTCTGCTTTCATAACATGCATGGAGGAGCTTTCCGCTTTTGGCATAACGGCAATAACAAAAACAAGAATACCCATTCCGCCAATCCAATGAGTGAAGCTTCGCCAAAACAGCAAGCTTTTCGGAAGGGCTTCCACGTTGTTGAGAATTGTTGAGCCTGTTGTGGTGAAACCTGAAACGGTTTCAAAAAAAGCGTCAATAAAGCTTGGAATATATCCGCTGATAAAAAACGGCATGGCTCCAAATAGCGACATAAAAATCCACGTCAGAGCAACAATGGCATAGCCGTCTTTGGCATAAATAGTTGTTTTTTTGGGTTTTTTGTGGGTGGCAATCAAGCCTGTTGCGGCAAGAAGAGCAATGGTCAGCGAAAACGCAGTTAATGTGTTATCACCGTAAATGATTGCACCGATAGCCGGAAAAACAAGCAGAAGTGCTTCAACAAGCAGAATTCTGCCTATGTTGTAGAATACCATTCTGTAGTTCATAATGCGCCTCCGGTGTTATCAGACGAAAATATCATGAAGATCTTCAATTATTCTGCCTGCCGTAACAACTATAACACTGTCGTTTGCCATCATAACATCATTACCGCCGGGGAATATTGTTTTGCCGTTGCGGATAATGCAGCCGATAAGAAGATTGGGAAGAAGGTGAAGGTCCTTAAAAGGAATATTTTCATATCCTGCATTTTCGGGAACAATGAATTCAACGGCTTCAACTTTTCCGTTAACAAGCTTGTGAAGCGTTTGAATTTGTGAATTGCCTGCAGAGTTGTGAAGTGCGCGAACATAACGGGTAACAAGATTACCTGCCGCAATTTGAGGCGAAACAATGGTTTCGAGGCCGATGTCATTAAGAATTGAATATGAATGGCGGTTAACCTTTGTTATAACCTTGTTGATTCCTTTGGATTCGGCATACATTGAAACGATAATGTTTTCTTCGTCAATTCCTGTCAGGGAAACAAGGGCATCCTGTCTCTCAAGGCCCTGTTCATCAAGTATATCCTGGTCCGTTCCGTCGCCGTGGATAACTGTGACATCCGGCAAAACATCGGTCAGATGATAGCAACGGTCGTTGTTTTGTTCAATGAGCTTAATGTTACGACCGGTATCCGAAAGCAGTTTGGCAAGGTAATATCCGATTCTGCCGCCGCCGATAATCATGACATTTTTGATTTTTTGCTTGTAAACACCCGTTTGCTTCATGAAAAGTGAAAGCTCTGCCCTTGTTCCGGTGATGCTGACAATATCATCGCAGCGAATAACAAAATCACCGGAGGGGATAAACACTTCTTCGTCTCTCTGAACGGCGCAAACAAGAACCTTTGCCTTGCTTTTTTTGCGAAGTTCATAAAGAGGGGAGTCGCAAAGAATGTTATCTGAATGGATGCGAATACTGGCTATTTCAATTTTTCCTCTTGCAAATGAATCAAGATTTGCTGCCGATGGGAAACGTATAATCCTTGAAATTTCGTTTGCGGTTTCAAATTCGGGGTTAACAATCATGCTGATGCCGAGTTCATTGCGAAGAAATTGCATTTGAGCTGCGTAGTCCGGATTGCGGACTCTGGCAATAGTGCTTTCGGTGCCCATCTTTTTAGCGATAAGGCAGCAAAGAATGTTCATCTCATCCGATGCTGTAGCGGCAATGATAAGCTTTGCCTTGGAAGCGCCTGCAGTTTCAAGGGTTTCGCATGTTGCACCGTTTCCCCAAACACCCATGACGTCATAGGTGTCAACCACAGAGGAAACCTTATCGTTGTTTGTGTCAACAACGGTTATGCTGTGTCCTTCGGAAACAAGCTGTTTTGTCATGGTGATGCCGAGCTTACCGAGACCTACAATTATAATATGCATGGTAACAAAGTCCTTTTTACATATAATTATTTGCGTTCAGCTTTTTTGAATTCTTTAACCAGGAAGAAAAGAGGAATGAATATTAATGCGCCTACAACGGCAGCGCCAAGATAAATATGAGGAGCGGGAATGTTAACCATTTCGCCATAGTCATTTGCATACTGCGCAGTAGCAAAGATATCGGTGATTTCGGCCGCAATTCTCGGGCCGATGAGCATGGGCAGAAGAACAGAGAATATCATTCTGATGCCCTGAAGCTGGCCTGCTTTGTCCTCAGGGGTAAAGTCGCGGATTGCAGCGTTGAGCATAATCATCAGCAGGCCGTATCCGACAAGGGCAATAACCGCCGAAAGAGCAAACCAAATGATATTTTTATCTGCGAAATAGACAAGAACAAGGCCAATGATGAAAAATGCTGAACAGATATAAAGGAAAGGCGCTTTGCCTTTTTTGTCGCTGAGAATAACAATTGAAACAAGGGCTGCGATTGCTCCGCCGATAACAACAATTGCAAGAATTATTGTCGGCAGCGTCAACTTCAGCGTTTCCATATCAATATAATGCGCAACATAAATGAAAAGATAAGGGAAGAAAATCTGGCTTGCGATGGAAAAAATGCCCATGCAAATGAGTGAAATATAAAGGCTCTTATTGTTTTTGATAACAGAAGGCCTGAAGCCGTATGAAAGGCATTCTCCGAAGCTTGCGGTTGTTTTCACACCTGATCTTGATTCTTTGATTGAGAATATGCCTGCAATACCGCAAACAGAAACAATAATGCCGAGTCCGAGGAAGCATGCGGGATAACCGAATTTTCCTGAGAGCGCTCCGAATGCGGCTGTAACCGCTACCATTGCAATAACGGGAAGAAGCGCAAGAATCGATTCGGTTTTGGCTCTGTTTGAGGATGAGGTTATGTCCGTAATCCACGCGTTAAAAGCAGCATCGTTGCTGGTTGAACCCATAAAGGTCATAATGCAGTCCATAATGATAACAAGAATAATGGTTGCTGAAACTGCTGCAACGGGAGTTGTGCCCATGATTTTGGCGACATTTTCGGGAGAGATGAGGGAGAAAGCCATAACGGTTACGCCCCATACTATATAGCCGCCGCAGATGAAGATTTTGCGTTTGTTGATTTTATCGCTCAGGCTGCCCATGAAAAGTGTTGTGAGAACTGCAACAACAGAGCTTGCAGCAACCATGTTTGAAATATCGGTTGAATCGCCGCCGATTTCATTGAAAAGAAAAAGATTGAAAAAGTTGTTTTCGACTGCCCATGCAACCTGACCCATAAATCCGAACAGTAGAATGTTTAAAATGAGAGAAGGGCTGAGTTTTTTGCTTTTTTCCATAGCTTTAACCTCCGAAATGTTCTATTATTTTGAAAATGATAAATCCAATAACAGCAGCTCCGCCAACAGCTGCTGCAACGTATGCAAGGACATGGAGCCAGAAACTTTGTCTGTCCGAAACACGTTTAAAAATCGGGCCGAGGCATTCGCATTTAAGGCCGAATTCTTTAAAACGCTTCAGTTCATGCTTGAAGTTTGCTGGGTCGTTTTCATCAATAGTGACAAGTCTGACGCAGGAGCGGCAGCCGTCCGTATATGCTCTGAAGCCTGCTGTTTTATGCTGCGCAAGGAAAATGTTGTCGACATATCCCGAAAAGTCATTAAGATGGTCGTGCCCGAAGAATGCGCCGAGCACTCCTCCAACCTTTTTCCAGCTTGAAAACTGGCCGCTGTTAACATCGGGTGAGCAAGGGCCTTCGCCAACATATCCCTCAACGCCCTTTTTGCCGACATAGAACGTTTTGCTTTTTGTGTTATATCCTCTTACGGCAACGGGCAGTTCCCAAAACCTTGCTTTTCTGAGAAGCTCATATTCCTCGGGAACGGGGGTGTGCTGAAATACAAATGAGGGCATCGGCTTTCCGCCGTTAATTTCCTTAAGCTTTGCGCTTTCACTTTCGAACCATTCTATCTGGTCGGGATGAACATAGTCATAGTGTGATATTTCTCTGTTTTCATGGCAATTGTTCGAATCGATGAACCAAAGGCAGAAAACAGGCTTTTCACCGTTTGATGAATAAACAAGCTCTTTGAAATTTGCATTTCCCGTAATTTCTGGCGGTGCGTCATTGCGCATGATAACGCCGTCAATACTGTTGTAAATTTCCACTATTGCGTCTTCGCTGCCGTGGTCATGCTCATGATTGCCTAAAACGGAAGCAACGGGTATCCCTCTGCTTGTTATCGGTTTAACGAGGTCCGAAACCATTTCTTTGAATCTTTCGGGATTTTCCTGATATATATCTGTGTTGCAGTTATCACCCAGAAGCACGCACAAATCGGGTTTGTATTCATCAAGAGCGGCGTTCATGAGCTTTTGCATGTCTTTGAAATTGAGGCTGGTTTTATAGTCGATGTGTTCATGGATATCGCCGAAAAGAAGGATTTTGAATTTGCCGTCAGCATTGAATTTAAGTTTCATTTTTATCACCTTACGAATAGTTTATTGCAATGGCAATCAGCATCAGCGCAACGGAAAGAATTCCTTCAAGCGCAAACAGCTTCCATGAAAATTTGAGCCATTTGCCGTAAGAAACATTAACAAGACCGATTGCAACAATCATGATGCCGCTTGTGGGGTAAAGCAGATTTGTGAATCCGTCGCCAAGGCAGAATGCAAGCGTGACGCTTTGACGGGTAACATCAACCATGTCAGCGAGAGGAAGAACAATAGGCATGATAAGGAATGCTTTTGCCGTGCCGCTGCCGACAAAAAATTCAAGGATAACAATGAATGCAAAAAGCATCAGAATTGCCGCATAGGGTGAAACGCCTTGAATAAGATTATAAACAAAATTGAGAATGGTCGGGATTATGTTGCCTTGGTCAAGAATATAGGTTATCGAAAGAATTATTACAATAACAGGGATTATGGGAGCAATTGTTTTTATGCCTTCACCAAAGCTTTTTAAAAGCTTTTTGCCGCGAAGTCCGGAAAAATGGCCTGCCAGAATGCCTCCGACGGTAAACAGCACGGCCATGCAGGGGAGCGAAACCATTCCTTCGGCACCTAAAACAAAATCGAGCACTATGCCGACAAGGACTCCCGAAAGGCAGAGAAGAAACGCTTTGGCAGCTTTTTTGATTTCGTTGTTTGCAAGCACGGCAACGCTGTCGTCAAGGCTGAATTTTTCGCGAAGTGCAATGTCCGTTTCGTAGCAAAGCGATTTTTTTGGATTTTTCTCAATTCTTTTTGCATAAACCGTTAAAAATCCTGCCAAAACGGCATAAACACAGGCGAAAACAACAATTCTGTATCCGAGACCTGAAAAAACAGGGATATCTGCCATTTTCTGAACGGTTGCAACATTGAAAGGATTAAAGGTTGCTGCCGTGAAGCCGAATGCAACGGCAATAAGGCTCATGCCGAGGCCTACGAACGAATCCCAGCCGAGCGCCAAAGAAATTGCAACGGCAATCGGGACAAGCGTTACGGATTCTTCGAGAATGCCTGCAGTTGAGCTTAAAAACATGCAGGCAAAAACCATCACATTAAGTAATACATACTTTTTGCTCCCGAATTTTTGGATGATCAGAGCCATTATGTATTTGAGAACGCTGCATTTATCAAGAATAAGGAATGTGCCGCCTATAAGCGTAATCATAACAATTATTCCCGCACCCGTCAAAGCGGTGCTCGTTCCGAAAACAAGAATGGGAGCAAGAACGATTTTCCAGATGGGGAGCTTATCTTCGATTTGAGTGTATGTTCCGTTGATAATTGTTCCGTCTGCGTTGGTTTCGTATATTCCGCGAGGCAAAACCTGAGTAAGAATTCCCGCAAAAGCCATGATTGCCGCAAGCAGGACGCAGATAAGAATTATTGTTTTTTTGTTGATTGAAAGACCTGACTGTGTTTTTTCTGTGTTAGGCAAAATTATCACCCTCTCTAACTGCGGGTATTGTAACACAAATATGAACGCTTTTGCAATATTATATTAAAAAATAATATATAAAACTGCAAATTCGGTGTTGTGCGACAGGAAATAATGTGATAAACTAAAAGAAAAACCGTTTGGAAAGGTTGATTTTTGTGAAAAAGATAATTGCAGTTATTCTTTCCGCAGTCATGATTTTTTCCGTTCTTGCTCCTGCAGCATCAGCAGCAAGCGGCGAATGCAACTGCGGTGTTTTGCCCACCATTTATGTTGGCCCCCTCGGCAACACAGACATCTATGAAAATCCCGGTGCAGAAAATGAAAGAACGCTTTTCCGTCCTTCAACTGAAACGATTATTCAGCTTGTTGTGAAGCTTTTGCCTTCCATTGTTTCACTTCTCGTAACAAAGAACTATGACAGCTTCGGTGACACTCTGATTGATGCTGTTTATGATGCGTTCGGTGCAATGGCTCTTGACGGCAACGGCAATTCGGCGGAGAATGTTGATGTTGTAATTGAGCTGCCTACTGAAACGAATCACGGTAAAGGTGAGCAGTATTATTTCCACTATGACTGGCGCCTTGACCCTGTTGAGGTTGCAGGCCAGCTTGATGATTTTGTTGAGCATGTTAAAAAGCTGACAGGTCATGACAAGGTTAATTTCAGAGCTTCTTCCATGGGCGGAGTTGTTACTTTAGCCTACTTTAACGAATACGGCTGCGACGACGTTGATGCATGCATTTTCCAAAGCTGCCCGCTTCTCGGCACCGATGTTGCGGGCGATCTTCTCAGCAGAAAGCTTGCACTCGATTCAAGAGCGCTGCTTGAATATGCAACCGACGGCTACCCTCCGTTCACCTTTGGTGATACCATGCTTTATTTCCTGTTCAACGGCCTTTTCTACAGCGGACTCGTTGACCTTGTTTACGGCGCTGCTGAGAAAATACTTGATAATCTTCAAACGAGAGTTTTTGATGAGCTTTTGACTCCTGTTTTCGGAACTCTTCTGGGTCTTTGGGCTTTTGTTCCCGAACGCTCCTATGAAGAAGCAAAGAAAATCAATCTTGATCCCAAAACTCAGGCCGGTCTTATCGCAAAAGCGGATTATTACCACTATCAAATCCAGCAAAGAGCGGACGAAATTCTCAACGGCGCAATTGACGACGGCGTTCGCATTATGATTGTTGCAGGCTATAATATTCAGAGAACTCCTCTTGTTGAATCGCTCAACAACAACAGTGACGCAACCGTTGACACAAAATATGCTTCCGCAGGTGCAACAGTTGCTCCGCTTAACGGAACGCTCGGTGATGATTATAAGCAGGCATGCACGGACTGCGGTCATAACCACCTTTCACCGGACGGTGTAATTGATGCTTCAACCTGCATTTTGCCTGAACATACATGGTTCATCAAAGACATGCTCCACTCCAATGCACACGACGGCATAATGGAAATGTATTATTGGTTTATGTATGCGGATGAATACTATGATGTTTGGTCAAATCCTGCTTACACACAGTTTATCCAAAACGATAAGCCCAATTTAAGAGTTATTCCGATGGGTAATTTTGCTGAGGGTGCGGTTGCTCCCGAGTTTGAAGAGGGCGACTCGTTCTATAACAAGTTTGAGAAATACGTTGCGCCTGTTACGGACAGAATTTTCTCCGCTCTCGATAAGTGCAGAGAATGGATAGGCTTTGAAAACTGAATAAAACGCACTTGCGGATAAAAAATAATCGGGAGGCTAAAACCTCCCGATTTTATTTTTATGGTGATTTTATGAATGCTCGCATAAAGCTTTCCGCAAGAGCTGCATTGGCAGGCTCGCAATTAAAGATTATAACTCTCGTAACAGCTGTTATGTTTTTGTCGGTTATGTTTTCGCTGTGTAATGCGGCGATGAATATATTTTTTTATACAGCCGAAAAATATTTTTTGATTGCTTTTGCTATTGTTTCGCCGTTTGCAGCAGTTGCGGCAATAGGGCCGCTTTGCTTGCTGCTGGAAATAAGGCATTTGCTTCTGGCTAAAGGTATCAACCCGATTCATGGGGTTAAAATCGGGGTTTCAGGCGCGCTTAAAGCTTGCATAATGTGCATAACGCTCTTTGCACTCAAGCTTTTCTGGTTTCTTGTGTTTGAAGCTCTGCCGATTCTCGGCACATGGGCATTGTTTGCGTTTGTTGACGGGAATGCACTCAGTCTGAAGGCTTTTTATGCTCTGCTTGCGGGCGCTTTTGCTCTTGCTTCTTCAGGACTGATTTTTTATTTCTGGTTTATCCAAAGATATTCAAAAGCGATGTTTTATATCGCGTGTTTCAAGGATTTAACCGTTGCACAGGCGATTGAAGAGAGCATAAGAAAAACCAAAAATAAACTTGCTGATATATTTTTGTTTAAACTCAGTTTTATGCCATGGTTTCTGCTTTGCGCAGCGGTTATTCCTGCGCTGTTTGTTATTCCTTATTATAAACAAAGCATCACCTGCTACTTTTTAAGCAACAGGTGACGCGAGTTTAAATTTTAATTTTAAAAACAGCCTTTTTGATTTTATCGCTGTTCATCTTGATGCAGGGCTTGTGCGTATCATTCGGGGCAAGAAATACAAATGTGCCTTCGGTAAGGGCAACACGAGTAGCGGCTGCGGTTTGCGAAGTGAAAAACTCAATGTCAGGTTTATATCCTGTTGAATCTTTAGCAAATTCAATGGGAAGCACGTCAATTGCTTCTTCGCCTGTGATTGCATATTGCAAATCGTGATAATCTCTGTGTGCTTCGTAGTCGCCGCCGGTTGCGGGCTCATATTCCGAAATGCCGACCTTAATGCCTTCGGCAACATTGTAGCTGCCGCATTCAAGCGCTTTCATGTCATTTTCTTCAACAAATTTTGCAATTGCTTCAAAAGCGGGGTTAAATGCTGAATAATTTCTCAAATTTTTTGCGGTATCGTAAATCATGTTTTATTCTCCTTTTTGTAATAGAGATATGACCCTGCAACGGGTATTACAATCATTATAATCGTTGTTGCTGCAAAAAGCCATACCCAATTTAAAAAAGAAGTTGCAATTATAAAAAGTCCGCCGATTACCCAAACCTTGCCTGCAAGGCGGTGTGTATAATTCCAGTTTTTTTCGTCGTTTAATGTCCACGAAATTTTGATTCCTATTGAATAATTTTGTTTGCATTTGGGCATATAATTCCCGATTACAACAAATAAAACGCCGAAGAAAAGCGTGCATGCGGTGCTGATGCTGATTTTTGAATTGAGTGTGTACGCATAAATTATTCCGCACACAAAAAGCGAAGTTGCGGGACAAATCCAAAGCACAAGGCCCATGTTCTTTTTCGTGATGTTCTTGTTTTTTGGGTCGAGACCTGTCACAGCGGTGCAAAACCAATGCACAGCCAGCATAAACAACGGCAGGCCGAAAATCGCAAAACCTTTGTCCGCCCAACCGTCGGCAATGCCTTGAGCATTGAAATGAACGGGTATTTCATCAGGAAGCTTATCCCATAAAATTAAGCCTGCAAGAATGGGCAGAAGAATGATTATTGATGTAAAAATCAAAAGCTTCAAGTTCTTTTTAATCATTGTTTTTCTCTCCTTTCAAATTGGTTATCCAAAGCAGAGTTTCTTCAAGTACGGATGCGTTTAATTCATAATAGATAAATTTTCCGTCACGCGCGTCGCGGATTAAATCGGCTTCTTTCAGAACGGAAAGATGCCTTGAAATTGCCGCGAAGCTTATATCAAAGCATTCTGAAATTTCGCCTGCGGATTTTGTTCCTTTTTTCAGCATATTCAGTATTTCGCGCCTTGTCGGATCGGCAAGAGCTTTTAATGTGTTTTGAATGCCCATCTGCTCACCTCACATTTAACATTTAACTTAATTGTTAAATGAATTGTAACAAGAACTCACGATTTTGTCAACATAAAAGATTGACACTTTTTTTCGCTCATGTTAAACTGAAAGAAAAACAGGAAAGGTCTTAAAGCATAATGAAATATATATGCGTAATTCTTGCAACGCTTCTGATGTGGACTTTCAATATTTTCACAAATAATAAAACTCAAACGATAGGGGTGAACAAATTTGTGGAGCATCAAACCTTCGAAACCTTCGGAACAAGCTCGGCCTGGTGGTCGCAGACGATAGACAACGAAGAAACAGCCCGTGAAATTGCAAGGCTTCTATATGATGACAAAACCGGTCTTGGCCTTGATATCTACCGTTATAACATCGGCGGCGGTGAGGCGGATAATCCGGATTGCCGAATTTGGGATGTTACAAGGCGCACCGAAAGTTTTTATGTTTTGAACAAAGAAACAGGCCAATATGAATATGATTTCACCCGCGATGCGAATGCAAGAAGAATGCTCGATTTGGCGGTCGAATATGGCGCGGAAGAAGTGATACTTTTTTGCAACAGCCCGCATTATTCAATGACGGTCAGCGGACAGGCTTCGGGCGGTTTGACGGAATATGCATCAAATCTTCCTAAAGAAAATTACCAAGCTTTTGTTGACTATGTTTTAACCATTGCCGATTGGTTTGTTGCTCAGGGATATCCCGTAACAGCAATATCGCCGATTAACGAGCCGCAATGGAAATGGGGCGGCGATTGGGTTGGCCAGGAGGGCTGTCACTATTCGGCCGACGAAACCGTTGAGGTGCTTGAGCTTTTTGCTCTTGAGATGAAGAAACGCAATTCGCCTTATGAACTCAGCGGGCCCGAAAGCGGCGAGCTTTCGCCCGGATATTATGAATACATAGACAAATTCTTTGCAAGCAAAATTCTTAATGAATTTTGCGACACCTATGCAGGCCACAGTTATTGGCTTGATAACAAGCTTGATATTAAAGCTGCCGCGGGCGAGAAGTTCAAAAATGAATATCCCGATAAAAAGCTTGAAATGAGCGAATGGTGCGAATTGCCGCTGACCATTGATTCAACAACAATCGACAGCGGAATTTACATGGCAAATATTATTATTCAGGATTTGAACCTGCTCAATGCCGTTTCGTGGCAAAGCTGGACAGCCGTTAACGGCGACGGCCTTATGGAACTGAAAGACGGCGAGCTTGTCATTTATAACAGATATTATGCTTACAAGCATTTTTCGCAGTTCATTGAAAGCGGAATGATTCGAATCGATGTTCAGGACAGCTTTGAGGACAAGTCACAGCTTGCCGCAACCGCATTCAAAGGCAATGGAAAAACGGTTTTGGTGCTTGTGAATAACGCAGAAACTGACCAAAACATAAAGCTTTTCGGGTGTTGGAAAGCGATGGATATTCATCGCACGGATTCTGCAAAAAACTGTGAGCTGATTTATTCTGACGAGTTTTCCGAATATGTTGAACTGCCGTCAAGAAGCATAACAACAATAGTTTTACATGAATATTTTTAATTTATGAGGAGGAAAAACAATGAAAACATACAAAGTGGGCGTGGTAGGTTGCGGCGGCATTGCCAAGGGTGCGCATTTTCCGTCATATCTGCTTGAAAAGCGGGTGGAGATCGTCGGTCTGTGCGATATAAAGATCGAAAGAGCCGAGTTTGCAAAAAAAACGCTCTTCCATTCCGCAAAAACTTATTCAGACTACAAAGAAATGTTAAAGGATGAAACAATCGATTATATTGATATCTGCACACCGAATTATCTTCATTCGATTATTGCGGTTGATGCTCTCAATGCGGGCAAGCATGTCCTTTGCGAAAAGCCTGATGCTGTCAGCGTTGAAGAAGCTCTCAAAATGAAAGAAGCTGCCGAAAGGAACGGCAAAAAGCTTATGGTTATCCGTAATAACCGTTACTTCGGAACCTCGTTTGAAATCAAGAAATTTGCAGAGGACGGCGGTTTCGGTCAGATTTATGCAGGCAGATGCGGCTGGGTGCGCCGCAGAGGCATTCCCGGTAAGGGCGGCTGGTTCACAACCAAGGCTCAGTCAGGCGGCGGCCCGCTGATTGACCTTGGAGTTCACATGATTGACCTTGCAATCTGGTTTATGGGCAACCCCAAGCCCGTGAGCGTCAGCGGCAACACCTTCAGCAAGTTTGCAGACAATGATTCGGTTGACTCTCCCGAAGCAAAATTCGGCGATAAGATTGAGGACGGCACATTCGATGTTGAGGACCTTGCCATGGGCCTTATCAGATTTGATAACGGCGCGGTGCTTCAAATTGAGTTCTCATGGGCTTCCAACATAAGAAAAGAATATCGTTTTGTTGGACTCAGGGGCGATAAAGCCGGCCTTGAATGGATTGACGGAAAAGCGGAGATATTCTATGAAGAAAAGGGCCGTCAGTTAAATAAAAAGGTCAAGGGTAAGAAAACACCTATTGCCCACAAGGTTAATATCAGCCATTTCATTGATGTTCTTGAAGGCGCAGAGCCTGTTTTTGTTCCCGAACAGGGTATTGATATGATAAAAATACTTTCTGCAATTTATGAATCGGCAAAAACCGGCAGAGAAGTAATTCTTTAAGGGGCAACAGTATGAATGCGGTTTTAACTTTTTTTTCATATTTATTCTCGTTACTGATAGCCTTACCTGGTATCGTCTTTTCTTGCGGAGATACCGTTAATGACTACAGCTTTAAAATTGATGCATCTCAGGTTGGCGATGCTTTGCCAAATGTTGTGAGCAACGTTAACATCTGGGATATGAAATCAAGCGATCAGTTCACTAATCTGAGAATCAATGAAGAATATAATATTGCGGATTTTGTTGAATATGTTCAGTTTATGCAATGCACAGGCGGCAACGGCACAAGAGATTTGTTTGTTGACCCATATAATTTTGAGGTGCTTGACGATTACGATTTCCTCCCATTGATTGAAAACTGCAGAGGAATTGTTAAACTCGGAGCAAAGCCGCATTTAAAACTCGGCAGCGTTCCTCTCAAATATTCTTCTCTCGCACAGTTCAGCGAATCTTTCGGTACCAACAGATATCCGCCCGATGATTATGATGTTTATTATAATTATATGGCTGCAATGGCTCAGGCTCTTGTTGATGAATTCGGCAGGGAAGAGCTTCTCAAATGGCGCTTCGGAGTTATGACAGAATACGAAAACGCCGATTGGTTTATGGCGGTTGACGAAACTCCCGAAAGCTCGGCAGTTGCTTACTGCAAGCTTTATGACTACACGGTTGCTGCTTTGCAGGATGTAATAGGAGCGGATGTTTTTGTCGGTGCTCACTCAATGACGGTTACAGAGGGCTTGTGGGATGAAAAAATATTCATAGAGCATTGCGCCAACGGAACAAATTACAAAACCGGAAAGAAAGGGACAAGAATTTGCTTCCTTTCCGCATCTTTTTATGATGCTGAACCGGGCAAATATACCGACGGAAAAACCTTGCCCAAGACAATCGGTTATTTGCGCAATTGCGCAGATAAAGCAGGCCTTAAAGGCTTGGTTTTCGGAATTGATGAGGGAAGGCTGCTTTGCGGCAACTCAAGCGGAGCGGATGATAATCAGCTTTTGACCAGAGTGGTTGGCTATACTTATCAGGCGGCTTATGATGCACGCATATATAAACAGCTTTTCGATTGCGGCGGAGATTATTTTTCGGCCTGGGGCTATCTTTCGGGCGGTTTGTTTGACGGAAACCCGACCGTCAGCTGGCATGTTGCAAAAAATATTTCTGCGTTTGCGGGCGCAAAGAGAGCTGCGGTTGAAAAAACCAAGAACGGAGTTTTGTATGATGCTCAGGTTGAAACGGTTGCCGCTTTTGATGAAGAAACAAACACTCTTCGTATGATGGTCTATAACTTCAAGAATGATGTTGATTATGATAAAAACGTTGACCTCAGTTTGGAGATAAATGCACCTCAGTTTGACAGTAAAAATGTTAGTATTAAGGCATATACCGTTGATGACAGCTGCAACTATTTCGATGAGTGGGTTGCTGACAGAAAAACTTACGGCATCGGTGATGATTGCTTTGGCTGGTCGCCTGATGACCCTCAAATTGATTCTTATGTGACTTTGAAAAACGAGGCAGCAAGAGAAATATACTTTACAAAGCTTCGCTCGAAGTATGCCGAATGCTCCCGCCTTGAGCCGGTTGTCGTAACAGGTACGGTTGAAAATTCCGTGCTTAAAATTGACACTTCGCTCAATGCAAACGGAGTTATATTCTATGAGATAACACCTTGTTAAATAACAAATGCCGGCTCACTTAAGAGCCGGCATTTTATTATTCTTCTGTTTCTATCCCTACAACAAATTCAATGTAGTTTGTATAAAATATATCAAGAGTTTTGGTGACTTGATTATATACCATAAAAACACCGTAAACATCTTCACCGACTTCTTTAACCAAACTTGCAGAAACAACCGTGCAACCGTCAACGTAATGTGCAGAGCTTTCACCTGCAAAATATGCTTCAACAAGAGTTTGAAGATATGCTTCAAACTCTTCCAAAGTGACTCCGACAAAGGCATCCCTAAATCCGAAATCCCAATACCATTTTTCTTTGTTTGAGTCTTTTGAGTAGGTTTCGGATATTGTGCCGTCAGCTTCAAGATAACCGTATTTTCCGCCGTTTCTTGAATATCCGTCAAATTTCGGAAAAATTGCGGTTAATTCTTCGGGAAAGTTGTCTGTGCATTCGCAAATATCAATCGTAAAAGTTATCTCATCGTTTTCTTTTTCAATAGCTTTATTTATATGCACAAGATGTTCACCGTCCTGCCAACTGCCGTTAAAGCCAACGGGATAATAGGTTGCATCTTTTGGTATGTCTTTAAATCCGCCGATATATCCGTTTTCGCTGAATTTGTTGGAGAACAGATAAAATTCACTTTCCGGGCAGGTAAAAACGAGCCTTACCCAATCCGAGCGGTATCCCGCACCCGATTCATTGCCTTTGCCGGTTGAAAAATAAAAATCATGCATTTTTTCGGGCGGAGAGGGAAAATTATCGGGCAGCGGTGCAGAACGCCAGTCCGTGCTGTATTTTATAGTGGTTTCGGTAACTGGTGTTGTTGTTTCTTCAATTTTTTCGCTCTGGCCCGAACAAGCGCAGAGGAACAGCATTGATGCTGATATAAAAAGAGCAATAAGTTTTCTCATAATAAACCTCCTTGATTTCATTATTTTACCATGAGTTTTTTTGTTTGTAAACATATTTTGCTATACAAAAACTCGAAAACATGCTATACTGTTCAACATCAGTAAAAGGAGGGATAAAAATGCCGAGAAATATAGATTACACCGTGCCTGCGGAATATGACGGAAGAAAAACCGTTCATTTTCTGCGCGGTTATTGCGGCTTTTCGTCCCGACTTATGCGTAAGGTCAAATATTCAATTAAATGCAACGGTGAACCGACCAGAACTATTGACAGAATAAAAACCGATGATGTAATCAGCGTGATAATTCCGGATGACGACACTTTGCCCGAGGTTACCGAAACGGAAATTGATATCATCTATGAGGATGATGACATTCTTGTTATCAACAAATCGCCTTTTATGGCGATGCATCCGACCCACAATCATCAGGGTGATACCCTTGCAAATGCCGTCACCGCTTATCTTACCAAGAAAGGCAAGAGCGTTGCTTTCAGAGCGGTCGGCAGGCTTGATAAGGGAACGTCCGGGCTTGTGGTTTGCGCAGTTAATCCGCTGTCAGCCTGCAAGCTTTCGGGCAAAATTGAAAAAGAATACTCGGCACTTGTTCAAGGCGAATTAAAGGGTGAGGGCAGGGTGGATGTTCCTATTTATCGCCCTGACCCGATGAAAACTTTGCGCGCATGTTCCCATGAGCTTGGCATTGAACCGGCTTTTACCAATTGGAGAGCAGAAAAAAGCTTTGACGGGGCAACTTTGCTGAGTCTGAGACTTGAAACGGGAAGAACTCATCAAATCAGAGTTCACATGGCATTTACCGGTCATCCGCTTGCAGGGGACACGATGTACGGCGATTTTATGCCCGAAATCGGGCATCAGCTTCTTCATTGCAGAAGATGCTTTTTTGAACACCCCGTAACGGGCGAAAAAATGGAGTTTGAAGCTTCATATCCTGAGGATTTCAAGAAAGTTATGCAGCAACTCGAGCTAAACTGAATAAATATCCGTCAAAGAACGGATGAATTTGAGTTTTTTATTATAAAAATACAAAAATACTTTACTTTTTTCTTTTATATGTTATAATAAAAATATCCAGTTAAAACAACGGAGGTAAACATAATGAAAAAACTTGTTAAAATTCTTGCAATTGTTATGGTAATTGCTCTTTCGGCAACCCTTCTTTATGCTTGCGGCGGTCAGGAAGACACAGGCAGAGAAAAGCTTATCATGGGCACAAATGCGGCATTCCCTCCCTATGAATATTATGAGGGTGACAAGATTGTCGGCATTGATGCAGAAGTAGGCGCTCTTATCGCTGAAAAGCTTGACATGGATTTTGAAATCCTTGATATGGACTTCAACGGCATCATCAGCGCAGTTCAGAACGGCGTTGTTGACATCGGCATGGCAGGCATGACAGTAAGAGAAGACAGACTCGAGCATGTTAACTTCTCAACAACATACGCAAAGGGCGTTCAGGTTGTTATTGTTAAGGAAGGCTCAGACATTGCAACTCTTGATGACCTTGCAGGCAAGCTTATCGGCGTTCAGGAAGCAACAACAGGCGACGCTTATGCAAGCGAAGATTACGGCGAAGAAAATGTTAAGAGATATACCAACGGTGCTGCTGCCGTTGCAGCTCTCCAGAGCGGCATAGTTAACGCTGTTATTATCGACAACGAGCCCGCAAAGGCTTTTGTTGAAGCTAATGAAGGCCTTACAATTCTCGAAACAGCTTATGCTGACGAAGATTATGCAATTGCAGTTGCAAAAGAAAACACAGAGCTTCTTGAAAAGATTAATGTCGCTCTTGCAGAGCTTACCGCAGACGGCTCAATCGATGCAATCGTTAACAAGTATATCCCCGCATAAGTTGATTTTGTTAAAGCGTTAAGGGCAGGCTTTCGCTTGCCCTTAATTTTTGATTTGTGAATACTTTTGAAAGGCAGAATAAGGCATGAGAGATTTCAAAATGTCTAATAAAACGTTTGCAGCCTTGGTTATAGCGGTTTGCGCCGTGTTGGTTGCAAGCTTTGCTTTCCCGGCATTTGCTTCCGCTGCGGAAACCGCTCAGGAAACGGGCGGCATAGGCAGTTTCTTTATTGAACTGAAAGATAATATCGTTCAGGCTTTTAATGAGCTTAAGGATGATGTTTACAATGTTCTTATCAAGAACGATAACTATAAGCACATAACCGACGGCTTGCTTGTTACAATTGAAATAACGCTTGCAGCGCTTGCTATTGGTCTTGCACTTGGCTTTGTTGTTGCAATTATACGTTCAACTCACGATAAAACCGGCAAATTTAAATTTCTCAATTCGATTTGCAAGTTATATTTAACCGTGTTCAGAGGCACACCTGTTATTGTTCAGCTTTTGATAATATATTATCTTTGGCTCGGCAAGGCCGGAGTTCATGAGAATATGGCTGCAGTCATTGCATTCGGTGTTAACTCCGGTGCTTATGTTGCGGAAATTGTGCGCTCCGGTATTATGTCGATTGATAACGGTCAGTTTGAAGCGGGCAGAAGCCTCGGTTTCAACTATGTTCAAACCATGGTTTATATTATTCTTCCGCAGGCTCTTAAAAATGTTCTTCCTACATTAGCAAACGAATTTATTGTTTTGCTCAAGGAAACATCGGTTGCGAGTTTCATTGCCGTTAAGGATATGATGAAGGGTGCAAATGCACTTGTCGGCTTCACATACAACATGAACATTCCCTATATAACAGTTGCGCTGATTTATCTTGTTATGGTTCTTGTTCTTCAAAAAGGTGTCAGCCTGCTTGAAAGGAGGCTTCGTAACAGTGACCACTGATAATGTTCTGATAAGAGTAACGGGGCTTCAGAAAAATTTCGGCTCTTTAGAAGTTCTCAAAGGCATCAATACCGAGATTAAAAAAGGCGAGGTTGTTGTTGTTATCGGTCCTTCCGGTTCAGGTAAGTCAACCTTTCTGCGTTGTCTTAACCGCCTTGAAGAGCCTTCGGGCGGCACAATCGAGCTTAACGGTGTTGATATAACCGATAAAAAGGTTAATATCAATAAGCACCGCGAAAAAATGGGCATGGTTTTCCAGCAATTTAATCTTTTCAATAACCACACAATTCTCAAAAATATTACCCTTGCGCCTGTTAAGCTTGGCATAATGAAGAAGGCAGAAGCAGAGCAAAGGGCTATAGAGCTTCTGAAAAGGGTCGGACTTGAAGAAAAGGCGAATGCATACCCGTCGCAGCTTTCCGGCGGTCAAAAGCAGAGGGTAGCAATTGTGCGTGCGCTCGCAATGAATCCTGAAGTAATGCTTTTTGATGAACCGACGTCAGCGCTTGACCCGGAAATGGTTGGCGAGGTGCTTGATGTTATGAAAGAGCTTGCACAGTCGGGCATGACAATGGTTGTTGTTACCCACGAAATGGGCTTTGCAAAAGAAGTCGGTTCAAGAGTTGTGTTTATGGATGAGGGTGTTATCATGGAAGAAAACACCCCTGAAGAGTTTTTTGCGAATCCTAAAAACCCCAGACTTAAGGATTTTCTTTCAAAGGTTCTTATTTAAGCGAATCGCCTTGTCGTTGGTTGACAAGGCGTTTTTTTAATGATAATATTATATCTCAAAGGCGGTGATTTAATGAGAACAAAGGCAGCTGATATTTTTGAACGCTGTAAATATGAATTAGGTGTTTTTGCGCTTCTTTGCATTCAGGTTTTGTTTAATATTGAAGAGCTTAAAGGAATGTTAAGGAGCTTTTATGTTTATTATCTTGTTGATTTTTCAATGGGCAAAACATCCAGGCTTCTAATCGGTTCTATTGTCAGTTTGTTTACCGATAAACCCACAGAGGCTTGGATCAACAGCTTTGCACGCATTGTTTTGTTTCTGACGCTGTTGCTTACAGCTGTTGTTATCGGTCATTTTGTTAAAGCTGCAAAGAATGAAATGAAGATGCCTGTATATGCATTTATTTTGTTTTTTGTTTCGGGTTCTTTTACTTTGTACGGTTTTTCAAAATTTTTCGGAATGCTGGATATTTATATGTATATCTTTGCATTATTGGCGATTGTTTTTGCTCAAAATAAATATTTGCGATGGCTTACTCCACTTTTGTGTGCCGCAGGAGTGTTTGTTAACTATTCGTTCACAATATCGTATTTCCCGATAGTTATTCTTGTTATTCTTTATCTAGCCGAAAGTAAGGAAAAGAAAGCGGCGGATATCATTCTTTTCTGCATAACAGTTATCGTTACCGTTGCACTGACTTTTTACTGTGCTTTTATAGGCAACGAAACAATGGTTGTGAGTTTTGATGAGTTATGGCAGCGCGCTAATGAAAAAGCAGGTTATAAAATAGGTTATGATTTTGTTGAATATTTTAAACTTTATTTGTATAATGATGCAGTTGCCGCTAAAATAACCTTTGAGAAGCCTCTGCCGGAATATTCTCCAATAGATTTTGTTATTACCATGGCCAAATATATGCTTGTTTATGAAAACAATTTGTCCGGCTTGGTTACGCTTGCGATTGCAGTACTTCCGGTAATTGCAATGTTCTGGATAATATGGATAATGAGCATAAGAAATACCAAAAACAAAAGTCGCAGGTTTGTTTATGCCTGTTTTATGCTTTCAACGTTTTTTATACCGATTTCTGTAATTCTTTCCACAGATCCGATAAGGTGGATTGCAGCAGGAGTAATTAATCAGTTTTTACTGTGTTTCTATATGTTTTATAAGCACGACGAGCCGTTTGAGGCTGTTATGAACAAAATGAAGAGCTTTTTTTCTAACAATAAATTTGTTCTTGTGCTCATGTTTGCGTTCTATGCTTTCAGTATACGGTACAATCTCGGAACATTTTAAAATGAAGAACCGTCTCAATAGAGTGAGACGGTTCTTTTTATATGTTGGAATATTGATTGTTCTTTATTATCTGATAGGTCTTTGTAAGCTCTTTTATGCCGTCGTCCAGGGAATAAAGAGGCTTCCAGCCGAGAGCTTCAAGCTTTTCGTTTGATACAATGTAGTTGCGTTTGTCAGGGTCCTCTCCTATAGGAGCTTCAATATAAATGAATTTCGGCAAAATGGTTTTTATTTTTTCGCAAAGCTCAATTTTGGAAAGATTAGAGTCAGAAAGGCCGCAGTTGTGAGTTCCGCCCTCCATTTTTTCAAAGTTTTCAATTGCAAACCAAAAAGCATTTGCCGCATCTCTGACATGAAGGTAGTTTCTTTTGAAATTTCCTTCAAAAATAACAAGTGTTCGGTCAAAAACTGCTCTGTACACAAAATCATTAACGAGCAGATCGGTTCTCATTCTCGGCGATGCGCCAAAAAGAGTTGCAAATCTGAATGCTGTTGTTCCGCTTTCGCTGAGAACGGCCGCTTCTGCTTCCACTTTGCTTTTTCCGTAAATGGAAATAGGTTTAATCGGCGATTTTTCTGTGCAGAATTTTTCGCCTTCGCCAAGGCCGTATCCGCTGTTTGTGCAGGGAAATATTATTCTTTGACCTTTATCTCTCAGACGCAGAATCATCTTTATCGCATCAAGATTAATTGAGTATGCCGAGCATGCTTCTTTATCGCAAATCGGAAAACCTGCAAGCGCAGCAAGCGGAATAATATAATCTTTGCCTTTTATAGCATCTTTAACCGCATTTTCGTTGCGTGCGTCCGCGTTTATTATTTCAAAATTGGGATTTGCGCAGCATTCAAGCAATGAGCTTTGATTATAGAAAAAATTGTCAAGAACCGTAACGCGGCAACCCTTTGATAAAAGCAGGGGAACGAGAACGGAGCCGATATAGCCTGCGCCGCCGGTAACAAGAATATTAAGCATAAAAATTCACTTCCTTGACAGATACTTTACCACATTTTTATCGGTTAGTCAATAAAGCTAAAATTTTTGACTTTATTGACATTATATCTTTTCGGTATTATAATATATTTAATTATATCTTGATATTGAAAGGAGCGGCAATGAAAAACATTTATTTCGTTCAGGCTAATAATGTTTACGGCAATGAGCGAAGGTCTGTTTATATTCCGTACGCATCGGGCTGCATTGCCGCTTATGCTTTTGATGACGAAAGAATTAAAGTGTCATGCAGGTTGTCAGGTTTTATTTACACCCATGAGCCGATAAACGCGGCAATTGAAAGAATAAAAGATCCGTTTATTGTTGCTTTTTCATGCTCAGTATGGAATTATGAATATAACAAAGCTCTTGCGCAAGCGCTCAAGAAGGCCTATCCGCAGGTTATTATTGTTTTTGGCGGTCACAGTGTTTTGCGTGATTTTGAAACTTTTGACGATTGCCCTCATGCCGATGTTCTTATATACCGTGAAGGAGAAGAAGCTTTCAGACAGTTGGTCTTGGCCTTGCTGGAAAACGGGAGTCTGGACGGCATAGCAAACATTGCTTATCGCAAAGGAAACGAATATTTCAAAACGGAGGAAATGCCGTTTTGTTTAAGCGAATATCCGTCGCCCTATCTCAGCGGAGTTTTTGACGATATTCTTAATGAGGGAACAAGCTTTTCAGCCATTCTGGAAACTAACCGCGGCTGTCCTTTTAAATGCGCTTTTTGCGACTGGGGCACTCTTGGCAGCAGAGTGCGTCTTTTTCCGATGGAGCGTATAAAAGCCGAGTTGGATTGGATTGCCGCTCACAAAATAGAATATGTTTATTGCGCTGACGGCAATTTCGGAATTGTTGACAGAGACGAAGAAATTGCGGAATATATCATATCTCTGAAAAAAGCAACAGGATATCCCAAGAATTTCAGGGCTTGCTTTACAAAAAACAGAACTGATTTTGTTAAAAAAATCTGCACAAGATTCCACAAATACGGTTTAGACAAGGCCCAAACTCTTTCTTTTCAAAGTCTTTCGCCGCAGGTGTTGGAAAATATAGGAAGAAAAAACATATCACTTGAGCACTTCCGTAAGCTTATGAATGAATACAGCCGCTGCGGAATCTCAACCTCCTCCGAGCTTATTCTCGGTTTGCCGGGTGAAACAAAAGAAAGCTTTACCCGCGGGCTTTGCGATTTGCTTGAATACGGCCAGCATCAGGCGATTCAGGTTTATACCTGCGATTTGCTTCCGAATTCTGAAATGGGAGCGCCTGAATTTGTTGAAAGGTTTGGTATAAAGACGGTTAAAACTCCGTTTTTTCAGGCGCATTGCAGCGCTTTGGAGAAGCATGAAATTCAAGAGTATAATACAACCGTTATAAAAACCGATGCGTTAAGCGTGGAGGACTGGATTTGTTGCGTTGCTTTTGCATGCATTGTTCAGGCTTTTCATAATATCGGCTTTTTCAGAACAGTTGCTCTTTATTTGCGAAACGAAAAGGGGATAAGTTATTTTGATATTTATTCCGGCATTGCCGAGTTTTCGCAAAAAAACACAAACACGGTGTGCGGAGAAATTTATTCTTTAATATCGGAGTTTGCCCGAGGAATGGCGCGAGGAGAAAATGCATGGGCAGTTGCCTGCGAATCTCTCGGAGATATATGCTGGCAGTTTGATGAAATATATTTTCTGAAATGTCTGGAAAAAGCAGATGCTGTGTTTAGTGAGCTTGAGTGTTTTGCGGCAGATAAATTCGGTATGACCGACGAAATGAAAGCGGTGTTTGACTATCAGCGGCAGATATTAAAAAGAGTTAATTCCGGTGGCCGATATGAAATACACTGTGAATATGATTTTTATAATTATTTCAGACGCATTTATGAGGGCAACTATGCTCCTCTTGAAAAAAAAGAAACGCTTATATCTTTGGAGGACAATATTCCCTGCGGCAATCTTTATGAGTATGCCTGCAAGGTTGTGTGGTACGGCAGAAATCAGGCAACTGCCCTTTACACCTCCGATTGTTATAAGCCTCAAGTGCAAAATTTAATTAAAGAGGGATGAATATGTTAAAAAAATTTCCGTCAATAAATAAAAACACCGTCATAACGGCTGTTGTTGTTTTTGTTCTTGTGTGCGCAAAAACAATTTTTGAGATATATGATATCGGAACCGTTGGAATGAATATTATTTTGCTTACTGTTGCTTCTGCTGTAGCGTTTTCATTGCTTTTTTGCGCATATTTTTCAAGCAACGGCGCAAAGGATCTTGAAGGACGCGATATAGTCGGAATAATTGCATTGCTTTATGCTTTGGCGTTTCTTGTTAATGGTGGCGTTGTGAATAATGAATCTTTGATATTCACAATAGCAATTTCAATAATGTTTTTGATGTTTAAAAATTTTTATTTAATCATTGCAGTTGCGGTTATAAGTGTTATTTTGGCTTTGTTTTTCGAATTTGCTGCGGTCACATGCATACCCGCTTCAATGGGCGTATCCATGGTTATATTTGCCGGATTGTTTGAAAAAGAAAAGAAACTTTCTAAAAAGAAAGCATTAAAAGAAGAACCTCAGGTTAACAAAACAAAGGAAAAAGTTGTTTTTGCTGTTTGTGAGGCAGTAATGCTTGCTTCTGTTATTTATGCCGAATATGAGCGCCGTTTCACCATTTCTTTTGAAGCGTTTAAGATTTTCTGGATTTTTTCCATTGCAGGAGCAGTATTGTTCGTTGCTCTCGTTGTGTTGGCTGCTTTGTCGCTTAAAAACAAAAAAAATGCGGTTGAAGTACTGGGTTATTTTGTTCCTGCGGTACTCTTAGTACCTCCGCTTATGATGGGCAGCAGAATGATTCCCATGGCTGTCACTGCAGGTTTGCTGATGATGTTTATAATGTGCTGTTCAGAAAAAACATTTATAAATGAGCTTGTTGAAAAAGTATACGGTGCAGTCAGACAAAAAATCAGTAAAAAGGCCGTAACAGAAGAATGACTTTAGTCATGTCAGTAAAAGGAGATGAATTCTTTGCATAATAAAAGAAATGTTTACTTTGTTCAGGTTGATGTTTCTTCAGGTAAAAATGCCAAGGTCGTTTATCTGCCCTATACTTCAGGTGTTATAATTGCAAATGCATGGAAAAATCATATAGTTGCTTCTGCATACGAATTCAAAGATTTTGTCTTTATCCGCAAGGAGATAGAGACAGCTGTTGAAGAAATGGAAAATCCGTCAGTTGTCGGCTTCTCAAACTATTGTTGGAATACCGAATATCATCTTGCGCTTGCCGCTGCGATAAAAAAGAAGTTTCCGGAATGCGTAACAGTTTTTGGCGGCCACAATATTCCGCAGGATACTTCATTTCTTGCAGACAATCCTCAGGTTGATTTTCTATGCTTCGGCGAGGGAGAAATAACCTTCGGTAATCTGCTTGAAGCACTTGTTTCGGGCAATGCTGCAGACGTTGCAAATATTGCTTGCCGAACGGAAAACGGCTGTTTAATGACTGAAAGGAAGTCAATTTGCAGCGAGGACTATGCCTCACCTTATCTTGACGGGTGGTTTGACGGCTTTTTTGAAAAATATCCCGATTATGAATTTAATACTATTCTCGAAACAAGCCGCGGATGCCCTAATTCCTGCGCATATTGTGATTGGGGTCCGCTCAAAGGAAAGACGCGTTTCTTTTCCATTGAAAAGGTTTTAGCTGAGATTGAATGGATAGGTAAAAATAAAATTCGCTTTGTTTGGGGCGCGGATGCCAATTTCGGAATCGGCAAAAACGATTTGATAATTGCTGATGCGCTTGTTGCGGCTAAGGAAAAATACAGTTATCCCGAAAGGGTAAGAATCAATTATTCAAAAGGTAATTCCGAACGCGTGCGCGAAATAGTTCGCAGATTTAACCGAAAGGGGATAGACAGAGAAGGGGCAACAATATCGCTCCAGAGTCTTTCTCCTGTTGTTCTTGAGAATATCGGGCGCAAAAACATGTCGCTCGAGAGCTTTCAGAAAAGTTTCAGCCTGTATCATGAGGAAAAGCTTCAGGTATATTCCGAACTCATTCTCGGCTTGCCGGGTGAAACCTATGACAGCTTTGCGGACGGTATCTGCAAGCTTTTTGAGATAGGCCAGCACTTTATTTTTGAAGTTTATCATTGCATAGTGCTCCCGAATTCCGAGCTTGGTCAGAAAGAATATATTGAAAAACACGGAATAAAAACCTCTTGTTCCGAAATAGTCCGTTTTCATTGCACGGCAGATGCATATTATATACCGGAGAAAATCAACATAATAACGCAAACGGATACAATGCCGTGCAATATGTGGCAGAGAAGCTCTTTGTTTGCAGGTTTTACCCAGGCGATGCATGCCTGCGGTTTGTTGCGTTGCTTTGCAATATATGCTTTTTATGAGCTTGGGATAGGCTACAGAAGCTTTTATGAAGGGCTCATGGAGTATATCGAAAACGGAAACACTCCCTTCTTCGAAGAGTTTTACAACACGGTTAAAGCTTCGTTTGCAAAGCTTGCCGATGGTGAAACCCCCAAGTTTCTTGTGCCTTTTGTCGGAAATCTTGTGTGGGATCATTATGAGTATATGTTCTTGCATGTCAGCGGCAGCGTTGATAAGTTTTATGAAGAAATGCTTCCGTATCTGAACACTGTTATTAAGGATGAGGCGGTTCTTTCTCAGCTTCTTTGCTACCAAAAGGCAATTATCAGAAAACCTTCGGAAGAAACAAGCGAATGCGTGACGGAATATAATTTCTACGAATATTTCAAGAATATCTATGTCAATAAATATTCCGCACTCGAAAAAGGTGTGTTTAAAACCGTATTTACTGACAGCAGTCCGGTTCACAGCTGGGAGGATTTTGGTAAATACGTTGTGTGGTACGGCAAAATGGGCAGCAAATCATATAAAGATAATGTTATAGTAGAAAAAGAGAAATAGAATATATTGTTTATAAAACAAATTTAAAGCGGCTTGCAGGGGATTACCCAATGCAAGCCGCTTTGATATTTGCTATTTAAGTATTTTGTTTTTAGGCATCATACGAATATGAATGGCTGTTTTTAAATATGCCAGGGTTTGCATGGTGGAATTGCTGGATTTTCCTTCGGTACGCGCTGAGCAATTGGTTGGAAGTTCTTTGAATTTGCAGCCAAGTCTCAGCGGCTTAAGTATCATTTCGAGAAAAATCGGAAACCCGGTTTCTTCAAAATTAATTGAGCGATAAAGTGAAGTAGGCGCAATCTGAAATGGAATTGTATAGTCTGTAAGATTGCTTTGAAAAAGAACGGATAGAAATTTTTGTGAGCAATAATTCCAAATTTTTTTAAATTTGTTATAGCCGTTAAAACTGCAACTTTCTAACCATCTTGAGGCGGAAAATATGGTGTCAGGCTCATGCTTTGCCCCTTCAATCATGAGGGGGATTAAATCTATATTAAGAGCAAGGTCTGAATCAACGGTTATGCAATGGGACCCGTTCGCCATATCAAAAGCTTCAATTAAGAAACCCATGAAAGGCTTTGTCTGCCGAAACGCTTTAATTGGCACACCGAGATTTGCACCGGCAAGCTCATTTATTACATCAAGGCATTGCGGGGTTACTCTGTCCGGATAACCGATAATAATTTCTGTTAAATCGCAAGGATTGCAGGAGCTGAGAATGCAACTGACAGTGCGGCGGAGAGCCTGAGTCTCCGTTACAGCTCCGGTTATTATGGTTACTCCTTTAAATTCGCTCATTTCTACACACTTTCTGCTTAAATATATTCTGAGGTCATGCCGGGATTGAAGGTTATTCCGTTTTTGCCGAACCAAACAGCCTCTAAAGCATAGTCTTTCCAGTTTGAAGCGTGAATTTCGTTATTGATGCTGATACGAATGGGTTTGTCTTCAAGCGGTTTATAATTGCCTGACAGAGCATCGCGGAAATAGCGAGCCCAGTCTTTTTTAAATTCAACCGAGTAGTTGTTTCTGTAAGGAAGCTTGAGGGCGGCTTTCTGGAATTCGATAAGCTCCTCAATGATATCATCCTGAACGCCGAGATAACGGAGGTGCGGCTTTATTTCTGAATAGAATTCATCAAGGCGATAGATGGTTGCAAGGTGAGGAACTTTTTTTGGAACCCAGGTTATTTTTCCGAAAATTTCGTTAGAATAAAGTTCAATAGGAGCCTCCTCTGAGATAGACTTATAAAATCTGTAAAGATAATCATAAGCCGGTCTTAATACGGAATCCTTATGCTTTTTTGCGTATCTGATAACCATATTATAGATGTCCTCATAAGGAATGCCTTTATCATAATGGAGATATACGGCGATATATTTAAGAATTCCGTTGTGATGGAAGGATTCTTCAAAGCAGGCAAAAATGTTGCAGGCAATCCAATCCTCGATACTCAGCGTGTTTGTGCCGATAACATAAACGGTTTTTTCTTTAACCTCACTGTCAGTTTCGATGTGGGCGGTGAGGGCCTCTATTTCAGCGGTAATTATTCCGTGCTTTTTCATGTATTCGGGATCAGCCATCGGAGAATTAGGCAAAAGCTCGCAGTTATAGACCGTAATCATCCTGTGCTGGCCTGCCGAAAGAAGTTGCCCAAAGCCTCGGCAAAAGCTTTCATAAGTTTCGCCGGGAAGGCCTGCAATCAGCTCGGAATATGTGGTTGTTCCGTTCGCTTTATAGAGTGACAGAAGTTCGCTGAACTTGTCCATGCTCATATTGCGGCGGCCTATATTTTTCAAAACTGTAGGGTCAAGGCTCTGGAAAGAAAGCGTTGCGCCTTCCTTGCTCAGACCGTATTTTTCAAACTTACTGTTGATTTCAAAAACTGTTTTGGGATTGTTCATCGCATAATTTGTGCGCAGTCTTTCCGGGTAGCCTGTTTTTTCTCTTTTGTCGATAAGATAGTCCACGATTTCCATGTCTCTTTCAAAGGCACCGAAGTTGGAATCTGCACCCCAGATGAATTTGACCTTGTGATCAGCCATCCAGTCGATTTCTGCAAGGATTCTTTCAATCGGGAAAAGCTTTATTTTGGAGTTATTACAGCCCCAATCGCAATAAGCACAGCTTCTGGGGCATCCTCTTGAGGTTTCAAGTATGGCATCAAGCTGCATATCGGGATTTTCTTCAAAAATGCTCTCAAAAAATCCGTCAAGGTAGGGTGAAGGATAATCTGTTTTGCAAAGTGTTTCGGTGGGATTTTTTTTGCATTCTGTTTCACTTGCTCGATAAGAAATATTGGGGATTGAAGAAAAATCGGGGCTGCTTTTGCAGACTTCGAGCATCAGACTGCGAAATGCTTCTTCACCTTCGGCGTGAACCAGAAAATTGATAAACGGATATTTTTCAAGAAAAGAGTTGTTGGGAGGAACATTGTGACCGCCGAAAACAATTATACATTCGGGAAACTTTTTCTTGATCTTTTTTGCAAGAACGAGATTATACTGAGTGTTCCAGATATAATTGGAAAAGCCGATGAATGCGGGATTATCAAGGCTTTCAACTGCTTGGTCTGTGTTTTCGCGAGTGAAAATAAAACGCTTGAATTCATACTCTTTCTTTATGTTTTCATCGCAGAAAGCATAAGCGACAAGCAAACCTGCCGCATAAGGCAGATAAGCAGCCTTAAAACCTCTGCCGGAGTAGGTGTTTGAAGCCTGAACCATGTAGACGTTTTTCATTTTTTTCCCCCTAAATAATTTTATATATAAAGAACACAAAACATTTTCTGCACACAATGTTTTTTCTGCTATAGCATAATAAATTACTCATATCAAGCTGCTTGAAAACAATAAACACAAGAGACTAAAAATGCTCGATTTTAATTTTTTCCCTTGCATTTGTGCAAAGTGTGGCGCTTCTTCGTTTTCCGAACCAGATAATTTCTCTTGCATAGTCAGCCCAACTGTTTATTTGTTTTTCGAGTGTTATTGTCAGCTTAGTGTCAACCTGTTCAAGATTTTTGTATGTGTCATCATATATATTGCGAAAATAAGCATAAAAATCATATTTGGTGTTGATTTCAATAACATCGGTGTTGGGGAGCCTGAGGATTGCTTTCTGATATTTCAGCATTTCATCGAAAATGTTTTTCTCAATTCCCAGGCTTTCTATGAAGCATGAAATGTCTTGCCAGAATTTATCGCGGTTATAAATCAGGTCAAGGAATATGCCCTCTTCAAAATACCATCCGACTTTACTGAAAATATCTTTTTGATAGCACCAATCTGACACCTCGGTGTTTTCGGTTTTCCATCGGATTTCTTCAAAAAGTTTATAAATATATTTTGATGGGTCGCTGAAAATATAGTCCAGCAGTCGGTTGTAGAAATCATAATAGCTTATCCCTAACTCATAGCGAGCGTAAATAGCAAAGCAGCGGAGCAAACCGAGATGATGGAAGCTTTGGAGACAGACTGAAAACATGTTTGCCTTTACCCACATTTCTTTGCTCATATCTTTTGTTTCAACAACAACATCATAGTATTCCTGCACACCGTTGAAGTTTGCGGGATAATGAATGCCGTGGAGGGGTTGACGCTCCCAGCGGATATTGTATTTCTCTTTAAATTCTTTATTTGCAAGCGGCGAATTACAATAGACTTGGCATGTGTAAACCGTCATTGAGTTATGCTGACCATTATCAAGAAGACGGCAAAGGCCGTGGCAAAAGCTGTCGTAGGTCTCGCCCGGAAGTCCGAGTATAAGTTCCGTATATGTCGGAATGCTTTCTTCGGCATATTTTGCGGTGAGTCCTGAATAATGCTCAAGGGTCAGGTTTTTTCTGCCGATGTTTTCAAGCGTTTGCGAGTCAAGCGATTGATATGCAAGGGTAACACCTTTATCTATTCCGCTGTGATTAAGGATTTTGCCGATTTCAAAAACGGTTTCATCGCTGTTTTTGGCATAGCACGGTTTAAAAACCTGAGGATAGCCGTTTCTTCGGTTAACCTCAAGAATATATTCGGCTGTTTCGATGTCTCTTTTTTCAATGCCGAAGTTCGCATCGGCACAGTAGCAATATTGGATTTTATGCTCCGATATCCAATCAATATCCTGTTTAATCCTTTCCATGGGAAAAAGCCTGATTTTTTTTGTGAAGCACCAGTCGCAGAATGCGCAGGAATAAGGGCAGCCGCGATTGGTTTCAAGCGTTGCATGAAAAGCTATATCCGGATATTGTTTGAGTAGATTATCAAAAATACCGGCCGCATAGGGCGACGGATAATTTGTTATATCATATATCCTTTTTGGGGCGTTGGAAACACATTGGCCGTTTTTTCTGTAAGAAATATCAGGAATATCAGAAAAATCTTTGTCTTTGTTAAGTGCCTTAAGAAGCATTGCAAAGGGTTCTTCCCCCTCCGAGTGCATCAAAACGTCGATAAATGAATGCTTTTCAAGTAATTCGGTGTTATCAGGGACATTATGGCCGCCAAAGACCACAAGACAGTTCGGATATTTTTCTTTAATTATTCGTGCCAGCATGAGGTTATATTCCATGTTCCAGATATAGCAGGAAAAACCGATAACAGCAGGATCGATGATTCTTTTAACCGAATCTTCAATTTTGTGGCGGATGCACAGTATATCCGCAAGCTCAAAGGCGTTTTTTATTTCGCTGTCATTCCAAGCGTATGCAGCAAGGCAACCCGCCGCATAGGGCAGGTAAGCGATATATTCGCTGTAGGTTACATTAATCTGAACAAGATAAACTTTTTTACTGTTCATTTTCAGAAGATCTCCGTTTCAAAAGGGCTTGTTTTATGTAAGTTCCTTTTCCGTCTTTTTTGCCGAACCATGCAACAACCTTTGCAAATTCTTCCCATGAATTAAATGGAGCGGATTCAATGCTTACGGTTGTTTTAATCTTTTTAAGATCTGTTTTTTTGCCGTCGACAGCTTTATCAAAATAATCCAAGAAATCATAGGTCGTTGTGATTTCAACACGTTCATCATAAGGTTTTCTGAGAATTGAACGCTGGAAGCTTTCAAGACTTTCAAAAATTTCGTTTTTCATTCCGAAACCTTTGAGGAATTCTCGTGTTTCTTTATAGAACGAATCCACATCATGAATAATGCAAAGATAAAGATATTCTTCGAAAGTCCAAAGTATTTTTCCGAAGCGGCTGTCGCAGCAGCACAGCATTTCCTTTTCGGCAATTACATTGTCAAGGCATTCATTGATTTTTTTGATAGCTTTTCCTGCAACTGTTTCAGGATTTGAGAGGAAGTATTCAAGCAATGATGAATAGAAGTTTTTATAGGAACTCAGATTCTCATAATAAAGATATATTGCAAAAAACTGAAGCGGACCCATGTGATGGCAGCCTTGAACAACTGCTGAAAACAGGTTCATTTTTTTCCAATCCTGTTCTGTCATTGAGCAAGTTGAGGTGACGATGCGGGATTGCTCAGGAATTTCATCTTCATCATCAAAATCGCGGTGAGGCTGATTGAGCGGAATGCACGAAGTGCCGATCTTATAACGCTCAATATATTCTTTTTTGCCCATCGTTGAGCAGGGAAGCCATTCACAGTTGTGTATATAAATTGAATTGTGTTGCCCGAGATTCAGCAGTTTGTCAATTCCGTCGGTAAAGCTTTCGTAGGTTTCACCGGGCAAGCCGAGAATCAACTCAGTATAGGTGGCAATACCTGCATTGTTGTACAGGTTCATTAATTCTGCATAGTAATCGATGCTTATGTTTTCTCTGCCGATGTTTTTTAAAGTATCCTTGCTCATTGATTGAAATGAAAGTGTTATGCCTTTGTTCATTCCGCTTTTTTCAAGCTTGAGGCCGATGTTAAAAACAGTCTGGGTGCTGTTTTTTGCATAAGATGTCTGAAAACCAACAGGTCTCCCCGTTTCTTTTTTAGAGGCGATAATTCTGTCGGTTATCTCTTCGTCACGTTTGAACATTCCGAAATTGGAATCCGCTGAGCCGAGACCGTAAATGCGGTTGTTTTTTACCCAATCAATATCTTGATAAATTCTCTCGAGAGGGAATTTGCGGATTTTGGATTTCATGCAGCTCCAGTCGCAATAAGCGCAGGTGTTTGGGCAGCCTCTTGAGGTTTCAATCAATGCCATGAAATCCTTATCGGGATATTCTTCGAGTATCTTATCAAAATAACCGTTAGTGTAAGGAGAGGGGAAATCGCATTCGGTTGATACCATTTCAGGGTTTGTTAAGATGCCTGAACCTGTTCTCATTGAAATTCCCGGGATATTTTCGTCTTTGTCCAGACCGATTAAAGAGCGCATCAGCCTTCGAAAAATAACCTCACCCTCGCCATGAAGAAGATAATCGATGTAAGGGCATTCCTCAAGCATTTCGCCGCCGGGAGCAACGTGATGGCCTCCGAAAACGATAACACAATCAGGATATTTTTCTTTTATTCTTTTTGCAACAGCCTTGTTATAATTGCAGTTCCAGATGTAGGTTGAAAATGCAACAATTGCAGGATTATCGATTTTTTTCAACACGCTTTCAACAGGCTCGCGAATGAAAAATATATTTTCAAGGCTGTAATTTTCGGCCACAGCATTATCGGCAAAGGCATAAGCGCAAAGCTGGCCTGCCGTATAAGGAATGTGTGCGGCTTTGCCATAAGAATAATTCACTTGAAAGAAAAAAAGTTTCTTTTTCAAAAAAACACTGACCTTTCAAATTTTCTTGGTTTCAATATTTTTAAGATTGTTTGTATAAAGTGTTGCACCTTTGCGGCGGCCGTACCAAACGGTTTCTTTTGCAAATTTAGGCCATTCGTCATATTTAATTCCTGAAGTGAAGGAATATAAAACCTTTTGCTTTTCAAGAACCGTTTTTTTGCCTGAAGCAACCTTTTGAAAATAATCAAGAAAATCGTAATCGCACTCAAACTCTCTGACGCTTTCAAAGGGGCGTTTGATTGCGTTGAGTTGGAATTTAAGAAGCTGCTCATAAATATCTTTTTCAATTCCCAATGGCTTAACATAGGATTTGATAAGTTCTTCAAGTTTCTCGAAATTATAGAGAATTTCAAGGAAAAGTCCCTCTTCAAAAAACCAGGTGACATTGCCGAAAACGGGATTGCTGTGATTCCATTCGCCTTCAAGTGAGCCGTCAAGCTTTTTCTTGATTTCGCGGAAAAGCTTTCCGATAAGCCCTGTATCTTCAATGCAGAAATTCAGCAAACCGGTGTAAAAATCATAATAATCGATGCCGAGTGAATGATAAGCATATATTGCAAAATATCTGAGAAGCCCAAGGCTGTGGAAGCACTGCAGGCAAATTGAAAACAGATTTGCATAAACCCAGCCGTCACGTGAAAGGGTGCTGGTTGAGCGGACAAGATATGAATACTCGGGAATTGAATCCTTTTTGCCGCTTGCAGAATGAATATGATTGAACTGAACCTTCATGGGCTCAATTTTATATTTTTCCATGTATTCGGGTTTGCACATAGGGGCATTGGGCAGCAGCTCGCAGTAATAAACGCTGATGGAATTATGCTGACCTGCGCGCAGAAGCTTGCAGAGGCCCTGGCAAAAGCTTTCCGCGGTTTCGCCGGGCAGGCCGAGGATAAGCTCGGAGTATGTGGGGATATTTGCGTTGGTATAATCGGACATAAGTCCCGAGAAATGCTCCATGGTCAGATTCTTGCGGTTGATATTTTTCAAAGCATCATCGCAAAGTGTCTGGTAAGCCATGGTTGCGCCTTTATCCAGGCCCCTGGAGTTGAGCTTTTGAGAAATTCTGAAAACTCTTTCCGCGCTGTTTTTTTCATAACACGGTCTGAAAACTTTCGGGAATCCGTTCTTTTTGTTAAGCTCAACTATATATTCGGCAATCTCTTCGTCGCGTTCAAACATTCCGAAGTTTGAGTCGGCGCAGAAGCAGTATTCTATTTTGTGTTCGGAGAGCCACTTGATTTCTCCCTTAACCTTTTCCATCGGGAAAAGCCTGAGCTTTTTATGGTTGCTCCAGTCGCAATAAGCGCAGTTGTAGGGGCAGCCGCGGTTGGTTTCGATGATTGTGTCAAACATCGTGTCGGGATTTTTTTCTATGATTGAATCAAAAACACCTTCTAAATAAGGCGAAGGATAGTTTTCGACGGATTCGGGGCAGTTGGCTGCGGTGAGAATTTTGTTTCCGCAATCATCCTTAAAAGCAATGCCTCGGCATTCGTTGAGGTCTGTGCCGTCTCTTAATGCCCTCAAAAGAGCTGCCGTCACTTCTTCACCCTCGCCGAGAGTAAGAATGTCAATGTATTCATTTTGAAGAAATTCCATGCGTTCGGATACGCTGTGACCGCCGAAAACGATGATGCATTCGGGATATTTTTCTTTAACCGCTTTCGCAAGAGCTTTGTTGAATTCAACGTTCCATACATAAGTTGAAAACGCAGCAATATAAGGGGATTCCATGCCGCTGACAATGTTTTCAATGCTGTCTCTGCGGAAAATAATCTCCTTAAAATCATATTCAGCTGCGATGTCAGGCTGTTTTCTGCAATAAGCAACAATTGTTCCTGTTGCATAAGGCAGATAAACGGATTTGTCAAAAGCAAATCCAACCTGAACAAAATAAACGTTTTTCAAACTAAAACACCTGCTTTAATTCTTGCGAAAATTTAAAAAGAGTATCATAGTGCGCCGAGGCTGATTCGGCCGCCTCAGGCTCGTCTGAACCAATAAGTATGTTTTGGCCGACACCTGCATTTGTGCCTGCCAGGATGTCGGATATTCTGTTTCCGAGCATAAACGAATTTTTAAGGTCGATTTCTATTCCTATATCGGCAAAATCAGAAACGGCCTTTAAAATAAGCCCCGGCTGTGGTTTGCGGCATGTGCATTCCGCGCGGTATTCATCAATAATTGCTTGCGGATGATGAGGGCAATAGTAATATCCGTCGGCAATAATGCCGTGCATGCTGTGAAGCTCGCTGTTGATGAATTCATGAAGCGCTTCCGCATCACTGATTTTATAGAGATTCTTGGCAATTCCTGCCTGGTTTGTGACAACAATTGCAAGATATCCGTTTTCTTTGATGGTTGCAATGGCCTTGTCCGCATTTGGAAGAAATTCAAAATCATCAGCGCGGAAAAGGTGACATTTGTCAATATTTATTGTGCCGTCTCTGTCAAGAAAAACGGCTTTTCTGATTCTTTTGGCAGTAAGGTGTTCTTTTTCAGCCTGAGCTTTTCGGTAGTTTTCGGGAATGCCGATATCAATAAAATATCCGTTGCTCTCAAAAACTCCGACGGAGCAGTAATCGCTTTCAAGAACCTGTTTTTCAAATGAAAATTTTTCTTCTGTTATGCCGTCAAGAGTATTTTTTTTTATAAAATATATTCCGCCGTTGATAAGACCCGAAGCCTTAACTCCTTTTTCGCGAAAGCCGCAAAGCCTTCCGTTTTCGGCTTTGATAAAACCTGAATTTTCGGCATTAACAACGTTTCTTGCCGCTAGAGTTATCGGGTTATCGGAATTGTCATGAAATTTTTTCATTTCAAACAAATCAACGTCAAAGAAGCTGTCCCCGTTAACAACAACGGCATTTTCACTTCTGCACATTCCGAGGGCTTTTTTTATTGCTCCGCCCGTTCCGAGAGGGGTTTCTTCCTTGCAGTAGTCAACAACCATGCCGCGGTAAGCCCTTCCGATTGTGTTTTCAACGGTTTGGGCCATAAATCCGGTTGATATAATTACGCGGTGAACTCCGTTAACATAAAGATAGTCAAGAAGATAATGCAAAAAGGGTTTTTCGCCTATTGGAGCCAAAGGTTTCGGAAGATTGTTAACGCAGCCTTTGAGCCTTGTGCCGAAACCGCCTGCAAGAACTATTGCTTCCATTATTTCTGTGCCTCCGCAATGATATCTTTTGTGCCGTCGGGCAGTTCAACGCCTTTGTCATAAAAAGCCACAAGGATTGAATCCTCATGATAGATAAAGCTGTGCAGAACATTAGGCTCAATAATGAACATATCACCTTTTTTAAACTCATAAGTTTCTTTTTGACCGTTAAGGCTTGCTTCAAGAGTGAATGCTCCGTCAACAACATAGAACCCCTCACGGTTGAGCCTGTGAAAATGATTTCCTCGTTCAAAACCTGCTTTTGAGGTTACAACGTTTATCTGGCGGTAGCCTTCATGTATAAGCTGAACAAGAGTGCCGCGTTCATCTTCAAAAATAAAATCCGGTTTGATAATTTTTATCATTTTTTACCCCATTGTCAGTTGTTGCAAATAATTTTTGTTCCTTCATTTTCAAACTTGAATTCGACTTCAAGCATTCCTGAAAGCGCTGCCCTGACGGACTGTTGCTTCTCTTTGGGAACATAGAACAAAAGGCATCCACCACCGCCGGCTCCGAGAAGCTTGCCGCCGAGAGCCCCCGCTTTTAGTGCTTTACAATACAGTTCATCAATCAAATCTGTTGATATTTCATGGCTGATGCTGCGTTTGAGTTTCCATGTTTCGTTGAGCATCAACCCGAAATCATCGAGAGAGCGTGAAGGTTCAACAAGAATTTTTTCTGCCTCGTCAACCATTTTTAATATTTCAAGAAGCTCTGCAGTCTTTTTTGGAAGCATGAGCTTGGTGGTTTTTTGGATTTGAAAAGAAAAACGGGAAAGACCCGTAAAGAAAAGCAAAAGATTTTCGTTAAGCTCCTGCTTTTTCATCGGTTCAATTTCAAGAGGCTTGACCGAATATCCTTTTTCGCCAAAGTCGATACGGTTAAAGCCGCCGAAAGCTGTGGCTATCTGGTCCTGAATTCCGCCTGCCTCATTGCAGAGCACTCGTTCAAGATGTATTGCATCATCGGCAAGCTCATGCTTGGTTTTGGTTATTCCCTGCATGGTGTATAAAGCGTTGAGCATGCCAACGGAAAAAGCGCTGCTTGTTCCCAGCCCTGTTTTGGCGGGAAGGTCAGCATCATAGTTTAGGCAAACGTTGTCAAGCCCAAGCCATTTCATGGCGTTTCTGATTGCAGGATGCTGTATTTCATCAACGGAATTAACTTTTTCGATTTGTGCATAGGAAAGATATGTTTTGTAGTCAAACATTGAAGGCGGCAATGGGCGGACATTAACATGGCAGTATTTATTGAAGGTTGTTGAAATAACCGCGCCTGAATGCTCATTAAAAAATTCGGGAAAATCAGTTCCGCCGCCGAAAAATGACATTCTCACGGGAGTTTGAGATATTATCATTTTATACTTCCTCCATTTTGGACTAACCTATATTATATCATACAGTATTTATTATATCAACCCTTTTAATAGACAATATTAATAGGAGAGCCGTTCAGAAAAGCGTTTATGTTTTCTCGGCAAATTCTCATAAGTCTTTCCCTTGTTTCAAAGCCTGCCCATGCGATATGAGGGGTGATATAGCAGTTTTTAAGGCCGAAAAGGGGACAGTCGGATTTCGGAGGCTCGGTTTCAAGCACATCAAGACCTGCTCCTGAAATCACACCGTTTTTGAGTGCATCGGCAAGCGCATTTTCGTCAACAACCTGACCTCTTGAAGTGTTGATAAGAACAGCGGATTTTTTCATTTTTGCAAGGAATTCAGCATTGACCATGCCTTGTGTTGCAGGGGTAAGAGGACAATGCAGGCTGACGAAATCGCTTCTTCTAAGCAATTCGTCCTTTTCGCAGAATTCAACATTTTCATATTCCGACGGATGGTTTGTGTTGGCAACAACGTTCATTCCAAAGGCGCTTGCAATTTTTGCAACAGCTTTGCCGATTTTGCCAAAGCCTATTATTCCGAGTGTTTTGCCGTCAAGCTCGGTGAGATTTGTTTTCCAATAGCAAAAATCCTTGCATGCGCTCCATTCGCCCGAATGAACGGAGTGACTGTGAACGGCAACTGCGTTTGTATGTTCAAGAATAAGTGCAAAAACAAGCTGAGCAACTGCCGATGTGCTGTAGGACGGAATATTGCAAACGGGGATGCCTTTTTCGCGGCAGAACTCCCAGTCAACAATGTTGTATCCTGTGCTGAGCAGGCCGATATATTTCAGATTTGTCAGAGATTCAAGAAGCTCTTTTCTGAGCGGAGTTTTGTTGGTTATAACGATTTCGCAGCCTTCCGTACGCTGCGCAACAAGTTCTTCGGGAGTGCGGTCATAAATATTGCAGTCTCCAAGCTCTTTGAGCCAATCCCACGAAAGGTCACCGGGGTTGGTTGTGAAACCGTCAAGCACGCATATTTTCATCTGATTTCCTCCGTATTCTGCAAATATATTTAATATTATAGCATAAAACACAAAAAATAAAACAGCAAAATATTTGGTTTTCTTATTGACCCGAAAAGAATAATAATATAAAATAAGATGTTAGGAAAAATAACATGGGAAACGGTGAGTTTTTGGAAACAAGAAAAAAACAAAAAAAACTCCTGCTTTTCAGCGGATTAATATTGATAGCGCTGTCGCTTGCCGTTGCGGTGCTTTTGTTTTCGCTTCAGTTTGACGAATTGTGGCGATGGTATTCGCATGCCAAGGTCAGGCTTGCTGAGCTTGAAGAATTTATTGCTCATCTTGACAAAGCGTGGCAGTTCATTGCCGCAATATTGCTGCTTTTTGCGGTTAAAAGCTTTTTTCCGATATATGCAACATCCACGGTTTGCTTTTTAACAGGCGTAGTGCTGCCTATGTATCTTGCCATTCCCGTTAATATTCTTGGATTTGCCGTTTTGCTGACAATTCGGTATTTTTGGGGCAGGCGTTTTGGCGCAGGCAATGCATGGAAGGTTATATCCAAAACCGAAAAACTCAGAAATCTTATTTGTCAGGACGGAAAGGGAAATCCGGCTTTGCTTATTGCCCTGAGGCTGATTCCATGCATGCCGATTAACAGCATATCCGGAATCTACGGTTCGTTTAACTTTGGCTATAAAAAATTCATTTTGCTTTCGGTGATAGGATTCATGCCAAAGCTGATATCGTTCACTTTTGTCGGACGCAATGTTTTTGACCCGCTGTCATCAGGGTTCCTGTTGCCGATAGCCGTGTTGCTGTTTTTCTCAGGTGTTTCTGTTTTGTCCGTTAACGGAGTTTGGACAACGGTTGAAAAAACAATTCAATATGCAAAGAAAAGAAAAATAAATAAACTTCAAAAGAAAGGAATTGCCGAAAATGATTAAGACAACAGCTTTAAAAGAGAAGCTTGCAGGCGCCGAATATGAAGGCGTTTTTGCAAAAAACTATAAAAGTGAGGATATAGCAGCTCAAAAAGAGCGTTATATCAGAATTGTTTCTAATTTCGAAGAGCTTTTCGGTGCTGACAGAGAGGTTGCCATGTTCAGCGCACCGGGAAGAACAGAGGTCGGCGGTAATCATACCGACCACAATCATGGCTGCGTTCTTGCGGCAAGCGTTAATCTTGATGCGGTTGCCGCAGCAAGCGTTAATAGCGAAAATATTGTCAGAGTTAAGTCCGAGGGCTACAAAATGGATGTTGTTGATTTGAGTGACCTTGGTGTTATGCCTGCCGAAAGAGGTAAGTCCGCCGCTCTTGTAAGAGGCGTTTGCGCAGGCTTTAAAAACAGAGGATACAATATCGGCGGATTCGATGCCGCAACAGCTTCGGACGTCCTTTCAGGCTCGGGCCTTTCTTCGTCTGCCGCATTTGAAGTTCTTCTCGGAACAATGCTTAACCACCTTTATAATGACGGCAGAATCAGCGCAGTTGAAATTGCTCAGATAGCTCAGTTTGCTGAAAATGAATATTTCGGCAAGCCCTGCGGACTCATGGACCAGATGGCATGCTCCGTAGGCGGTTTTGTAAAGATTGATTTCAATGACCCCTCGGTTCCCGTTATTGAAAAGCTTGATTTTGATTTCGGTTCAAGCAGCCATGCTCTCTGCATAGTTGATACAGGCGGAGACCACTCCGATTTGACCGATGAATACGCTGCTGTACGCGGCGAGATGGAAGCGGTTGCCGCAAAGTTCGGCAAAGGCGTTCTCCGCGATGTTGACAGAAGCGAATTTGAAAAGAATATTTCCGTTATCCGCGATGTGGCAGGCGACAGAGCGGTTCTTCGTGCAATGCATTTTTATAATGAGAATGACAGAGTTGCCAAGCAGGCTGCAGCACTCAAGAGCGGCGATTTCAATGCGTTCAAGGCACTCGTGATTGAAAGCGGATTTTCTTCTTATATGTATAATCAGAATGTTTACACATGCCGCGCTCCCGAAAATCAGCCCGTGAGCGTAGCACTTGCAATCTGCCAGGATGTTTTGCTTGGCAAAGGCGCATGGAGAGTTCACGGCGGCGGCTTTGCAGGAACGATTCAGGCTTTTGTTCCCATGGAGCTTCTTGAAGAGTTCAAGTCAAGAATTTGCGCCGTATTCGGTGAGAAATCCTGCTATGTTCTTAATATCCGTCCCGAAGGCGGAATCAAAGTTATCTGATAACCGTGAGGTATTGAATTATGACAGATTATTCCGAAGTTTCTGCCCTGCTTGAAAGGCTTTGTGCCGCAAGCGGAGTTTCGGGCGCAGAGAATGAAGCCGCAAAAGTTGCGGCTGAGCTGCTTGGAAAATATATGCCTGTTCAGATTGACGCACTCGGAAGTGTAACGGGCTCAATCGGAAGCGGCGATGTTCATATTTTGCTTGATGCCCACCTTGACCAGATTGGTCTTGTTGTGACTGCGATAGATGACGTCGGTTTTTTAAAAGTTACCAAATGCGGCGGTGCGGATATCCGCGTTCTTGCTGCGGCAGAGGTTACGGTTCACGGCAAAGAAAAGCTTTTCGGAGTTATCACTTCAACGCCGCCTCACCTTTCAAAGCCCGAGGAAGCAAACAAAGCCAAGGGCTTTGATGATATTGCCGTTGATATAGGCTTAAGCAGCGAAAATGCAAAAAAACTTGTGTCACCGGGCGACAGAATCACCTTTAACGGCAATTTTACAAGATTGCTCGGCAACCGTATAAGCTCGCCTTCTGTTGATAACAGGGCGGGTGTTGCGGCTGTTCTCAGATGCCTCGAAATATTGAGAGGCAGGGAGCTTAACTGCAAAATCAGCGTTATGTTCTCCGTTCAGGAGGAAACGGGCGGCAGCGGTGCTCAGGCGGGCGCTTTTGCTGCTGATGCCGATGAAGCAATTGCTGTTGATGTCAGTTTTGCATCCGCACCTGGAGTAAGCAGCGAAAAATATGCAGAGCTCGGCGGCGGAACAATGATCGGTTACGGCCCTTCGCTTGATTACGGAATGAGCATAAAGCTTTCCGAGATTGCAGAGAATAGAAACATTAAGAACCAAGCCGAGGTAATGGGAGGCAAAACAGGAACCAACTGTGACCAGATACAGGTTGCGGGTAAAGGTGTTAAAACCGCGCTTTTGTCAGTTCCGCTGAGAAATATGCACACCGCAGTAGAGGTGTGTGACCTTGAGGATATTGAAAATACGGCAAGACTGATGGCTGAGTATATAGTTGAAAGGAGCGGTTCGAATGCTTGAATTAATTAAAGAACTTTGCACCCTTTCCGGAATTTCAGGCAGAGAAAATGCCGTTCGTGAATATATAGTTTCTCAAATCAAAGATTATGCCGAATACAGCATTGACCCGCTCGGCAATCTTATTGTGTTCAAAAAAGGAAAAAAGCCTGCCAAAAACAAAGTTATGCTTGATGCGCACATGGACGAAGTGGGTCTTATTATAACGGCAATCACTTCCGAGGGGTATTTGAAATTTGTTAAGGTTGGCGGCATTGACAGCCGCGTTATGCTTGGCAGAACCGTTAAGGTTGGCGATAAGGCGGTTAACGGCGTTATCGGTATCAAGCCCGTTCATCTTGTTGATAAGGGCGCGGAGGCTGATATACCAAAGATTGATGACCTTTATATTGATATCGGCGCAAAAAGCAAAGAAGAAGCGCAAGAATATGTTAAGCTTGGCGATTCCGCATGGTTTGCAAGCGATTTTGTTGAGTTTGGCGACGGCTTTGTCAAGGCAAAAGCTCTTGATGACAGAGCAGGCTGTGCAATATTGATTGAAATGATAAAAAGCGACCTTGAATATGATACATGGTTTTCTTTCAGCGTGCAGGAAGAAATCGGCACAAGAGGGGCGCAGACATCGGCATTCACCGTTGCGCCCGATTATGCAATTGTTGTTGAAACAACAACTGCGGCAGATATTTCAGGCGTGAAGGATGAAAAAAGAGTTTGCCTTTGCGGCAGCGGCGGCGCGGTTTCTTTTATGGACCGAAGCACACTTTATAACCGCGAGCTTTTTGATAAGGCTTTTGAGGTTGCTGAGAGAGAGGGGATAGCATGCCAGCCCAAAACCATGGTTGCGGGCGGCAATGATGCAGGTGCTATTCATAAAAGCCGTGGCGGCGTTAAGGTGCTGACGGTTTCGATTCCCTGCCGTTATCTTCATTCTCCCGGCTGTGTTATAAAATACAGCGATGCGCAGGAAAGCTTTCGTTTGATTAAAGCGATGGCGGAGGAATTTGCCGCATGGTAAGCCTTTGCAAATGCGCTTCGGAGCTTGAATTCTTGCCTGCAGACCCTTATGCGGCAAGGATAACCGCGTTTTTTAATACCTACGGCGCAGAGCAGAGCTTTGCGCTGTTTTGGGTTCAAAAATCGGACGGCCTGTATACTGCCGCCATAAGCAGAGTTGACGGCAATATGACTGTCTGCGCTTGCGAAAATGCCGATTTTGAGGAGCTTTCAGCTTTTATTAATGCAGCGGGCTTTAACAGCCTGACCTGTTCGGAACAATGCATGACAAAACTTGGTTTTAAGCCTCAAAAAACATCTTACACAGTTAAATACAACGGTGGTGTAAGGATAAAAAAAACCGATTTTGTTGATGACTGCGACAAACGCCCAATATATGATTTGCTTTGTTTGTGCGGTTTTGAGCTTGGCGATTACGGCTCATTTCTTGCCGATGTTTGCGCAAGGCTTAACAAAGGAACAGCTTCATTTGCGGCCGTTGAAGAAAACGGTGCTCTGAAAGCGTGCGCATTTGCTTTGTTTGAAGGAACAAAAAGTGTTTTGCTTGGCGCAGTTGCAACGTCGCCCGATTCAAGGGGCAAGGGTTATGCTTCCGGACTTGTCGGAATGCTTGCAGAGAAAAAATCCGAAAAGGAAGTTTTTCTTTTTTGCAGAAATGACGGACTTCTTGCATTCTATAATCAAATCGGATTTTCCGCTGTAGGCAAATGGGCGATATTTGAAAAAGAATAGGGAGGAATTTTATGTCACCGATTTGCTACGCTTTGGCTTTGATTACTGTTGTTTTTGCCGTCGGCTGCGTTGCTTTTCGCCGAAAGGGAAAAGCTTTTGAGGGCATGATGTGCAAATTTATGGCAAGCTTCGGTTTCATTTCGGTTGCCATTGTCGGATATTGCATGAATCCGCAAAATACATATTATTTCTGCCTCGTATGCTTTGCATTGTTTTTCGGCTTTTTCGGCGATGTTTTGCTTGGTATAAAAGAGGTTGCTCCCTCTTTCAGAGGGAAGCTTATTCCGCTGGGAACCCTTTATTTTTTGATTGGCCATATTTTCTTTTTGTCAGCCTTTCTTTCGATTAGTGGTTTCAATTTGGCGGCATTGCTTTTTGGCATTGCAGGCTTTTTGTTTGCGCTTGTCGTGATAAAGGTTTTGAAAATGAAGGTGGATGCAAAGCTTTGGATAATTATGAGTGTTTATTATGGAGCTTTGGCTTATAAGATTTCAGCTTCTGCGGTATTGCTTGTGTCTGACCCAAACCCTGCATGGTGGCTTTCGTTCATTGGTTCTTGCCTGTTCTTTATCAGCGACACATGCCTTGCCTTCCTCTATTTTACTCCGGTCAAAAGAAAAAATGTTTTGGTTACAATTGAACTTTCAACATATTATCCGGCGCAGATATTGCTTGCAATGTCGGTTGCGTTGATGTAATTTAAATCTAAAGGAGAAATGAAAATGCTCGGTATTCTTACAAAAATTTCAGCAATGTTTTTTACAATGGTTATGCCGATTGTTATTGCATTCAACAGCATTTCAGTTTCGCTTCCGTTTGTGGATAACTCGGCGCAGATTGAGTATGCTTTTGCAAATAATGAGGCCGGTTCTGCGGCCGGTGAAGTTACCGTTACTGCTTCAATGAACGGTGAATATGACCTTTATTGGGGCAATGAGGACGGCGAAAAGCTTTCTGTTGATGTTGGCGATTATACGGCTTATTACAGTGAGTTTGCGACTGTCAGCGTTTCGGGCGGCGAGGGCAGCTTGGAAATTCAGGAGTTCACAGCTATCCCCGAGGGTGCTGAAACCATTCTTGCCTATAGATTCAAGGTTCTTGTTGGCGAAACGGAAATCCCCGATGAAAAGCTTGCTGATTACGGTGAAAAGGCATACTCGTTTGGTGCTCTCAGCGATGTTCATTTTAACAGATACAACGGCTCTCTCAGCGGCGATGATGCTTGCCTGACATTCCCCAATGCTCTTAATTTTATTGAGCAGTTTGGTGTTGAGATTGTCGGAATTTCGGGCGATATTTCTGCTGACGGTGAAAGAGATGCCTTTGAAAAATATAACAGCATAGTTTCAAACTATGATTTCCCTGTTTATACCTGCACGGGCAACCACGATGTCAGCAAGTACTTCACAAAAGAAAACTGGCAGGAGCTTATGAATGCCGGTGTTTACGGCGAGAAAAAGGCTGACGGTGTTGCGGATGTTGCTGCAAACGGAATGGATTTTGTTTATGCTCCCGAAGCTGCAAACGGTGATGTGTTCATTTTCCTTTCACAGTATGCCTGGGATTATGGCGAAGCAAACAGTCGTATTTTGCAGGATGAGCAGCTTGACTGGCTTGAGGTTCAGTTTGAAAAATATAAGGATAAAACAGTTTATCTTTTCTTCCACACCTTCCTCGATAATCCCGTTGAAGGCGAAGAACCCAAGATGGGCGAGGGCAATCTTCTGAACAATAAGGGTCATCACTATGACCTGGCATTTACATCCGGATGTGCTGATGAAGTCCGTTTCAGAGGAATGATGGATAAATATGAAAACGTTGTTTATTTCAACGGTCATTCTCATTGGGCTTATGATATGCAGGAACTTAATCCAAACCTTAACATTGCAAATTACGGCGGCGAATACGCAACCATGATTCATATTTCAAGCGTATCATCTCCCAGAAGAACACAGGCAAATTTGGATGATAAAACCGAGCATTACATGCGTTCCTCAGAGGGAATGATAGTTACCGTTTATGAAGATAAAATTGTTTTCAATGCAGTTGATTTCCTTCGCGGAGAGATGCTTGCTTACGCAACCTATGTTATTGAAAAATAATGAAAACGGAGCGATCACAGGTCGCTCCGCTTTTTTTATGCTTTGTTATTCTCTTTTATGCGCTTTATTGCTCCTTTTTCAAGCCTTGAAACTTGAGCTTGAGAAATTCCGATCTCGTTCGCAACTTCCATTTGCGTTTTGCCCTGCATAAAACGAAGAAACAGGATTTTTTTCTCTCTCGGATTCAGGTCTTTTATTGCTTGTTTCAAAAGTATTTCTTCAAGCCAGCTTTCATCCGTTTCTGCGTCGCCGATTTGGTCCATAACATAAATTGTGTCACCGCCGTCGGAATAAACCGGATCGTTCAACGAAATTGGCTCAACAATTGCATCAAGCGCTATAACTACGCTTTCTTTGTCAATTCCAAGCTCTTGAGCAATTTCTTCGGGAGTAGGGTCTCGCTCAAGCTCGTTTATGAGCCGTTCTCTTACCTGCATTGCATGATATGCCGTGTCCCTTACGGAACGGCTGACCCTGACCGGATTATTGTCGCGCAGGTGCCGCCTTACTTCGCCTATAATCATAGGGCAGGCATAGGTGCTGAACCGCACGTCAAGGCTCAAATCAAAGTTGTCAATGGCTTTTATAAGCCCTATGCAGCCAACCTGAAAAAGGTCGTCAGGATTTTCACCTCTGTTTGAAAAACGCTGGATAACGCTCAAAACAAGCCGCAAATTACCCGTCACAAGCTCATCGCGGGCTTTTTTATCGCCTGCACGCGCCTTTTTAAGCAGCTCCATTTTTTCGCTTTCTTTAAGAATTTTTAATTTCGATGTGTTAACTCCGCAGATTTCAACCTTGTTGAATTGCAAAAAATCACCCCGATACATTTAATGGCAATAACAGTATTGCCTGAAAGAAACGGGGTTATCCTGTTTTTTATTATAAATTCATCAACTTGGAACAAAAAATAAAAAAATGAGGAAATCAGAGTAAATCAGAGCATTCGAGAGAAAATCAAAGCAAATTATTTGAAAAATCCTGACCGAAACAGGATTTTCACGAATTTGTTAAAAAAATTGTTGACATTTGCAAGTTTTTGCTCTATATTTTATCTTATATAATAAGCCGTTTCGCAGGTTACTGCGTTAAAGGCAGAGAGGGGCTGCATAATTGGAAAAAAATGCGATAATTGATTTAAAAAATATTTCCGTTGCTTTCGGAAATAATCAGGTTCTTAAAAATCTAAACCTCTACATTCGCGATAAGGAGTTCATAACCTTTCTCGGTCCCTCGGGCTGCGGCAAAACCACAACGCTCAGAATCATCGCCGGCTTTATTGAACCCGACGAAGGTGAGGTTATTTTTGAGGGAAAGAAGATTAATAGTGTTCCTCCTCATAAAAGGCAGGTTAACACTATTTTTCAGCGTTATGCACTTTTTCCTCATCTCAACGTTTATGAGAACGTTGCTTTCGGATTAAGAATTAAAAAGGTTCCCGAAAAGCAGATAAAAGAAACTGTTGAAGAAATGCTCGCTCTTGTTAATCTGACGGGCTTTAATAAACGCAACATAAATTCTCTTTCAGGCGGTCAGCAGCAGCGCGTTGCAATTGCAAGGGCTTTGGCTGTTAAACCCAGAGTTTTGTTGCTTGATGAGCCTCTCGGCGCTCTTGATTTAAAGCTTCGCAAGGATATGCAGATTGAGCTTAAAAATATTCAGCAAAGGCTCGGAATAACGTTTATATATGTTACCCATGACCAGGAAGAGGCTCTTTCAATGTCTGACACCGTTGTTGTTATGGACGGCGGCGTTATTCAGCAAATCGGAACACCTCTTGATATATATAATGAGCCTAAAAACGCTTTTGTTGCCGATTTTATTGGTGAAAGCAATATTCTTGACGGCATTATGATTGATGACTGCCTTGTTGATTTTTCAGGCCACCGTTTTGAGTGCCTTGATAAGGGCTTCGGCAAAAATGAGGCGGTTGATGTTGTTGTGCGCCCTGAGGACGTTGACGTTGTTGCGCCTGAAAACGGCATGCTTTGCGGCGTTGTTACTTCCGTGACCTTTAAGGGTGTTCACTTTGAAATTATTGTTGACATCGGCGGATTCAAATGGATGATTCAAACAACCGATTATCAGCCGGAAGGTGCCAAAATCGGCCTGTTTATTGAACCCGATGCTATTCACATAATGAAAAAATCCGAGTATTCGGGTATTTACGGAGACTACAGCTCTTTCAGCGAGGAGTTTGATGAACTTTCCAATGCCGAGGAGGAGGTGGAGGAATGAGCAGCCGTTCTTCTTTAAAATCAAAGCTCGTTGCCTCACCTTATGTTGTTTGGTCGGTGCTTTTTATTGTTGCGCCGCTGATTTTTGTTGTTTATTATTCGTTCACTGATGCTTCGGGCAGCTTCACTTTTGAAAATATTGAGGCTCTGAGCAAATATACCCCCACTTTTCTGCGTTCAATATGGTTCGGAATTGTTGCAACGGTTATATGCCTTTTGATTGCTTTTCCGATTGCGTATATTATTTCGCAGAAAACAGAAAAGGTTCAGCGAACGCTTGTTATGCTTGTTATGCTGCCGATGTGGATGAGCTTTCTTATCCGAACTTATTCATGGATGGCGCTTTTGCAGGACACAGGCATTATCAACAGCTTTCTCGGCAAGCTCGGAATTGACCCGATTCACATGATAAACACTTCGGGCGCGGTTATTCTGGGCATGGTTTATAACTTTTTGCCCTATATGATTATGCCAATTTATTCCGTTATGGCAAAGCTTGACCGCAGCATGGTTGAAGCTTGCCAGGATTTAGGCGGCAACAGGCTGACCGTTATCAGAAAATGCATAATCCCCATGAGCATGCCGGGCATCGTTTCGGGTATCACAATGGTTTTTGTTCCGTCAGTAAGCACATTTTATATTTCCCAGAAGCTTGGCGGCGGTTCCTTCGATTTGATAGGTGATGTTATTGAGAGGCAGTTCCAGCAGAGCTATAACTATAATCTCGGTGCATCTCTTTCGCTTGTTTTGATGGTTCTTATTCTTATCTGCATGGCGGTTATGAACCGCTTTTCGGGCGATGAGGAGGGTATGGTTATATGAAAATTGCTTCAAAAATCTATACCGCCCTTGTTTTTGCGTTCCTCTATGCGCCGATTATCGTCATGATAGTTTTTTCGTTCAATTCAACCAGCAGCACAAGCGTTTTTTCGGGCTTTTCGCTTGAGTGGTATAAGGTTTTGCTTGAAGATGAAGCCACTCTCAGAGCGCTTTATAATACGCTTATCCTTGCGGTCAGTTCTTCGCTGATTGCAACTGTGCTCGGCACAGCAGCGGCAGTCGGAATTGACAGATACAAAAAAGGCATTGCCCGTTCAAGCATTATGGCGGTTACGAATATCCCGATGATGAACCCCGAAATTGTTACCGGTATTTCCATGATGCTCTTGTTCGTTTTCGTCGGCAGGCTTGTTAATATTGATGCGGTTCTGGGCTTTGGCACCTTGCTTATCGCTCATGTTACATTCAATTTGCCTTATATAATTCTTAATGTTTTACCCAAGCTTCGCCAAACGGACAGAAACCTTGCCGAAGCGGCGCAGGATCTCGGCTGCAAGCCGGCCATGGCGTTCTTCAAGGTGGTTTTGCCATCCATTATGCCCGGCATAATAACGGGTATGATTACGGCGTTCACTCTTTCGCTGGATGATTTTATTATCAGCTATTTTACCAGCGGACCCGGCTTCCAGACTCTTCCCATTGCTATTTTTTCAATGACTAAAAAGAGGGTCAAGCCTGATATGTATGCACTTTCGGCTTTGATTTTTGTAAGCATTCTTTTGCTGCTTATTCTCTATAATATTGCTCAGGTTAAGAGCGAACAAAAGTCAAAGAAAAAATGAAAAGTTTTTCCACAAGGAGTGACTTTTATTGAAAAAAACAGTTTGTGCGCTTTTGGCGCTCGCAATCGCTCTTATGCCCTGTGCCTTTGCTTTTGCCGCAGAGCAGAGTGAGACAGATGCCCTCAGAGGAACAACACTCTATGTTTATAACTGGGGCGAATACATTTCTGACGGCGCTGACGGCACTCTGGATGTTAATGCCGCATTTGAGGAAAAATACGGCATAGATGTTGTTTATGACACCTATGATAATAACGAGGTAATGTATTCAAAATTAAAGAGCGGCGGAGTTTCCTATGATGTTGTTATTCCGTCGGATTATATGATTGAGCGCATGATTGCGGAAGATATGCTTCAGCCCATTGATTTTTCAAACATTCCGAATTATAAATATATTCCGAATCAGTATAAGAATCTTGCCCATGACCCTCAAAATATATATTCCGTGCCTTATACAGTCGGTATGGTAGGCCTTATTTACAACACAAAAATGGTTGATAAGACTCCCGACAGCTGGACTGCACTCTGGGATGAGAATTATAAGGGAAGCATTCTTATGATTAACAATCCGAGAGATGCTTTTGCGATTGCTCAAAGCGTTCTCGGTATGGACTTCAACAATGAGTCGCCGGCTTCATGGAGAGTTGCTTCCGAGCTTCTTAAGGAGCAGAAAAATGTTAATCCGGCTTATGTAAATGACGAAATATTCCTTAAAATGGAATCGGGTGAAGCAGCCCTTGCCCCTTATTATGCAGGCGATTTCCTTACCATGCAGGAAAACAATCCTGACCTTGCTTTTGTTTATCCCAAGGAAGGCGTTAACTTCTTTGTTGACGGTGCGTGCATTCTTAAGGGCGCAAAGAATAAGCTGGCGGCAGAGCTTTATATCGATTTCCTTCTGGAGCCTGATGTGGCTCTTGCAAATGCGGAATATATCTGCTACGCAAGCCCGCATACCGAAGTTTATCAGAATCCCGAATATTCTTTCTATCAGGATGAAATTCTTTATCCCGAAGAAGGTAAATTCAAAACCCAGCTTTTCCTTAATCTTGACCCCGAGATTCTTTCTCTTATGAGTTCTCTCTGGGATGATGTCAAGAACCATGTTCCCTCTTCCGGCTCAAGCAATTATGCGTTTTTCTTTGGCGGAGAGGACTCACAGGCGGTTTCTGATGACGGAGAGGAAATGACTCCGGAAGCCAGAAAATATGCGCTTTATATCGGCATTTTTGCTGCAATCTGCGTTGCTTACATCGTTTTCAGATATGCAAGAAAAAAATACAGAGAAAGTGTATAATATTTAACATGAAATTAACGGGTGTGCCAAGCGGCACACCCGTTTTTCTTAAAATTTAGAACGGCTTGAAAAGACGTTCTAAAGTGATGGGGTTATAACCCAAAGCAAAGTATTTGAATATCCAGATAATCGGATTAATTCTGAAGAAAAATGCGTCAACAACGGTTACAAGTCCGCGAAGGAATGTTGAAATATCGTGAGTTTCAGGAACTTCAACCTTTTCAAAGGTTTCACCTTCAACGTTGAGAACAAGGGGCTGTGAATAGCAGATGCCGTTATCTCCGGAGAGATAGAATCTGACATACATATAAGGTTCGGCAAGGAATTCGTCATTGTGAAGGTCAAGTGTTGCTTTGCCGTTTTCAAAGCTTTCTCTCTTGATAACTTCGCCGTTTGAAACCCATGTGATAATATTTGCATTTATACCTTCAACGGTGATGGTGTCGGCATCCTGGTCAATGTCCATTCTTGTAACATTGGGAGTATTGTCAAGCCAGTAAGCTTTGGTATCATAAACATCCTGCTCAACAAATCCGGGCATTTCTTTCATTCCGTTAAGCTCAACGCCGTTGGAGAAATGAGAGATTGAGAAGAATTGACCTTTTTCAAGGCATTTACGGAAATCGTCAATAGTGAGTTTGGGCATCCAGCTCATGGTATAGGCATCGTTAATAGAGGTTTCGCTGTGGGAATCCGCGAAAGTGTTGCCCCAGGGAACAACGCCGTAGGGAATGGTTTTTTGAAGAATCTGGTCATAAAGGATTCTGTCGCAGCGGGTATGTGCATCAGTTGCACTGTTGATACCCATTCCAAGAGAAGAACCTGCATTGTCAAGGAAAAGACGTGCGAACTTGTTAACATAATATTCATCAACTTTTTGTCCGACGTATTTTTCCGAATCCTTGTCGGTATAAACATATTCACCAACGTGTGAAAGGAACGATATTCCGCCGGCTTCCTTAACACCTTTAGAAGGGGTTTCGTAGTCGCCGAAAACGCCTGCAAGGCCCTGACCGTATTCAGCCCAATAGCCTGTCAGATGGCAGTCAGCAACGGGTGTTGCCATGTTAAGCTCAATGCCGAGGGGAACGTCAAGCATACCGTTTTCAGTTGTGCGTGTGAGGGTATCGCCTGCAGAAGTAAGAAAGCTTCTGCCTGTGTGTGTGCCGTTGAGATAAGCCTTATATTCATCTTCAGGGATAGGAACGATATCAGCCATCTTTGTGCGCTCTTTTTTGATTAAACGCATAAGAGGAACTGTTTCAGGCACAACATTCCAGCCTCTGTTGAGAGTGCCGTGGTCAGTAAGAGCAACAATTTCAAAATCAAGAGCGTAGTGCATTTCACAGAATTCCTCAATTGTGAGGAAGCCGTCGCTGGCGGTTGTGTGGCAATGAAGCTGGGTTTTGTAATCCTCCCAAGCATCCCAGTCAATATCTTCATAGGGGCTGTCAATAATGTAATTCTTTTTTGCTGCGGTGACGGCATTTTCAGCAGCAAAGGCGGGGGAAGCGCCGAATGCCATGATGACTGCAAGCAGCAAAGCAACGAGCTTTTTAACTTTTTTCATAACATCATCTCCTTGATAATATTAAAATAATTATAACAATATAAAATTTTGAAATCAATTGCTTGTTTTGTAAAAATAAAGGGCAAAGATTTGTAATCTTTGCCCAATAGTTTGTTATTGTTTTGCGCCGTTATCAAACATTTCGAGAGTTTTAATGCTTGCAGCAAAGCAGTTTGCAAGGCCCTGTTCGTTCATGTTTGTGTATGTATCAAGTCTTGTGTGGTAATAACGTTCAAGCTTGTGGTTAAGGCCTGTAATGCCGGCAGCGCGGAAGCCGCCCTGAGCAAAACCTGCGGAATCGGTTGCGCCTCCGAGGGGAGGAACCATGCCTTTTTGGCAGGGTATTCCGATTTCTTTTGCCGCTTCCATAAACAAATCACAGGCATCTTTATCGGCTTTGACTGTGCCGTTGAGGTCACGGTAGTTTACCATAAGATATTTAGGCTCGTTGATAGTGTCGTATGAGTAGATGAAGGTGGGAACATCCTCAAATTCACCCTTGTGTGTTTCTGCCCAAGCTTTTGCTCCGCGAAGACCGATTTCTTCAGAACCGGTGAGAACAACACCGACTTCGGTGTTTTCAAGCTCAATGCCTTCATCTTTAAGGAACTTAAGAACGGCAATACCCATATAGCAACCGGAAAGATTATCGTTTGCGCCGTCAACAACTCTGCGATAGTTGACCATGAAATAAAGGCCGATTGAGAAGGGGAGGGTTACAAGTCCCCAAAGACCTGCCTTAACAAGCGGATCAGAGGTATCAGGCATACCGAAAGTTATTCCGTTCTTTGCAACATAAATAATCGAAAGAACGAGATAAAAAAGTGCAGCACCGATAACAATAATTGCATGGCCTTCAAAGCCGACTCCTCCGAGTGCATAGTTGACAGGCCACTCCCATGTTGCATCGGGATGGCCGTTAAAGATGATTCTTCTTTTAACTTCACCCTTGCATTTTTTGATGGCTGTCACATTGTGGCTTGTTTTCTTGGGGAAAATCGGGTCGAGAAGTTTTTTGTATACACCGAACTGAATAAGAACAATTGCAAAACCCGCAATAAGCAACGGGATTGAAATAATCGGAGCAAAGGGGAACAGAATTGCGCCAAGGATTGCAAAGGTTACAGTAAAATAAATCCAACCGTAGAAAGCGCGGGGAGCTACCTCGTAGCCCTCGATTTTAACATCCTCGCAGCCACAGTCATTTTTAAGAACCTCTGCCATGTATTCGCAAGATTTTTTTTCGCCCTCTGAGCCGGGGTCTCTTTTGCCGCAGGTTTTGATAACGTGAGTAATTTCATCGATTATGTATTTTGCGGCTTTGTCTTTTTGATTGATAATCTTTTTAAGTTCCATTTACTTCTCCTCCTGCCATTATATTAACAAAATTTTAACATTTAGATTAAAGAGTGTCAATAAAATTGGTTGTAAATGTTACACATTGTGTTACAAAAAGTGAAAAATGGTAAAAATTAAACTATTTCAATATCGGAATATACAGCGAAATGGTCCGAATAGTATTCTCCGTTTATCATTTTGTTGATAACTTTAAATTTAGCAGGTTTAACGGTCGCTTCGTCAACAAAAACAAAGTCAATGATTTCATGGATTTCTTCAGGTCTGAAGCCGTGGAAGGTGAAGCAGTCATCAGTATCAGGGGCAAGCTTTCTGGCGTCAGACATATTGCCGCTGACCATTGTGTTATAGCAATCCGAATCCTGAAAAACATTAAAATCACCTGTGCATACAACGGGAACACCGCCAAAGGAGGCTGCCTTTTTCTGAATCATTTTAACTCCGTTGATTTGAGCCTGCCTGCCGACATGATCAAGGTGAGTGTTGAAATGAACATAGGATTTGCCGTTTTCTTTATCGGTCAGCTTAACAAAGGTTGCAACTCTGATGCAGGCTGCGTCCCAACCCTTGCCGGGTTTTTCGGGTGTTTCAGAAAGCCAGAAATTGCCGCTTTCGCTTGCGGTGAATTTGTCTTTTTTATAGAATACAGCGGAGAATTCGCCTTTCTTTTTTCCGTCATCTCTGCCAACACCGACATAGGCATATTCAGGCAGATTCTTGATAAGCTTTTTCATCCATTCCCAGTGAGCTTCCTGAACACCGAACGAATCGGGGTTGTTTTCGCGGATGATTTGATAAACAAGCGGAGCTCTTTTTTGCCATTTTCTGTGTTTTCTGCCTGCACACAGCAGGTTAAAGGACATTACGCGGTACATTATTTGTTTCCTCCGTTAAAAAGAGTCATTTCAACAATGATGGGGAAGTGGTCTGATGCCAAAAGGTGCCTTACAGCATCGGAATCAATGCGGCTGGATTTAACCGTGGAAACATAACCGTTAACAAAAACATAGTCAATTGGCTTTGTTGAGGGATAAATAACATGATAGCCGTGATATGTTGCGTGGTCATCATATTCCTCTGCAAGATATTTTGTGTCCTTAAGCCCGCAGGAAATCAGATTGTTATAGTTGCTGCAGCCTTCGCTGAAGTTGAAATCACCTGTGAGAACAACAGGAATATCGGGAGCGATTTCAGCGATTTTTGCTGTGATAAGGGCGACAGATTCTGCCTGTGCCGTGCCGCCCACATGGTCAAGGTGTGTGTTGAAATGAGCGTATGTAAAGCCCGTTTCTTTGTTTTTGAGAATTGCCCATGAAGTTACTCTCTCGCAAGCTGCATCCCATCCGAAAGAGGGCTTGTCGGGAGTTTCAGAAAGCCAGAAATGGCCGCTGGCAACAAGGTCATACTTATCTTTAAGGTAGAAAATTGCGCTGGATTCGCCTTTTTCGATGCCGTCCTCTCGGTATTTTTCAACGTGAGCATAGTCGGCAAGCTCTGCCGCAACACCCTCAACCCATGTTTTGTCGGCTTCCTGCAAGCCGAAGGAGTCGGGCATGTATTCTTTGATTTCGTCGGCAATGAGCGGAATTCTCTTTTCAACCGCTCTTAAGCTGTCGCCGCTTATTTTAACATTGTATGTAATAATTCTGACATCCTGCGTTGAGGCTTGCTGCGCAATGGCGTTGGGATTAACATTGACAAGGGGCAGGGTGGGCTTGATTTCTTCTGCGGGGGTTTGAGTGCCGAACATTGCGATAACAGAAATGAAAAATGCAACGATTTTTTGCATTATTTTGAAGTACATAATTAAACTCTCCTTTTATTTAACTGTTAATAAGTGTCAGATTTGAAATAACCGGATGATGGTCTGAGGGATAAATACCGTTGATTTTTGTTGTGTCAACCGTGTAGCTTTTAACATCTGAAACAAAAGCATTAACAAAAATATAGTCGATGGGAAGTGTTTTTTCAAGCATTTCGGAATATCCGTGATATGTTGCGCAATTATCGGCAGTCTGAGCGAGCTTCTTTGTGTCCTTGAAACCGCTTTCAAGCACGCGGTTATAAGCGTCTCCGCCTTCTTCGTCATTGAAGTCACCTGAGAAAATAACAGGGATATTCGGCGCGATTTCTGCGATTTTTTTGGTTACAACAGCAACAGATTCGCTTCTTGCAATAACTCCCATGTGGTCAAAATGGGCATTAAAATGAGCGTAAGTGAATCCTGTTTGTTTATCTTTAAGTATGGCATAAGTGCAGATTCTCTTGAACATTGCATCCCATGCCTTTGAGGCTTTTTCGGGAGTTTTTGACAGCCAGAATGTGCCGAAATCAAGCAACTCATATTTATCTTTCTTATAGAAAACAGGACTTGCTTCTCCGCCGCCATTGTTTGAATTTCTGCCTATTCCCACATAAGCATATTCCGAAAGTTCGGCAGGCAGACGCTCCATCCAGCCTTCGTCTGCTTCCTGCAGGCCAAAAGAATCGGGACTGTATTTTTTAATGTTTGCAACAACTTCATCAGTTCTGTTTTCAGGTGATTTTTCACCCGTACCCTTAATATAAACGTTGTAACTCATGATGGTAACAGCCTGCGATTTGCCAGCTTCGGGAATTTTTGCGGGGTTCACCGGAGTTACGGGTGTCGGGGTGTAGAACAGCGAAAGAATTGCCGTTACCAACGCAAAAAAAGCGCTGATTATTTTGTCAATCATTTTTATTCCTCCTTATTTTATATAATCGGTTAGTGCCGATATATCGAGCTTATCAAGATTTTCCGCAGCAGAAATGATGCCGAAAATATCTTTGCACATTTTCATTATTCCGCCCGTCTCGTCGCTTTCGGAATTGAGAACAATTATGGGGTCATGAACGCTCAGGCGGATAAGAAACCAGCCGTTTCCGCAGGAGTTATCTGTTTTGATTCTGATTCCCTCATGATTATCAGTTGCGGCATTCCAACCGCATTTTTCTCTTGCTGCGTTTTCAAAAAGCGAAATGATTTTTTCTCCCTCGGGGCGAAAATCATCGCAAAGTATTTTAAAACGAAGCTCTTTTTCTTCAACAGGTTCGCGAAGAGTTTCAATCAGATTATCAAGGCTATTTCCGCTCTTTGCAAGGGCGGCAGCTTCGATTATCAGTTTTGTGATAAGGTATGCGCCGTCATCAAGATAATAGTTTTCCGCAAACGCTGCATGCCCCGAGGTTTCCATAGCGAGAGGGCATTTGATGCCGCTTTTTTCAAGCTCAATTTGCTTGTTGATGACGTTGCGGTAGCCGCGCTTAAACCGCAGGTGAGTTCCGCCGTTTTCTGCAATGAATTCCGCAAGCCCGTCGGAGGTTACGCTGTCTGTAACGATTGTTCCGCCGGGGCAGGCATTCAAAGCAATTTTTGAGGCAAGAGCAACCAGCCTGTTGCGGTTAATTTCAAGTCCGCCTCTGCCAACACATGCCGCTCTGTCAACATCTGTATCAAATATTATTCCGAAGTCTGCATTTGCCGCAATTGTTGCTTTGGAAATGCAGTCCATGGCTTCTGCGTTTTCGGGATTCGGTGCGTGATTAGGGAAGTTACCGTCAGGGTCAAGATAAAGGCTGCCGCTTATATCGGCACCGAGAGGTGCAAGTACATCTCGGGCATAGAATCCGCCAACGCCGTTACCTGCATCCACAACTATTTTCATTCCTTTGAGAGGGTGAGGTTTGTCTGCTTTGTCATCAACGCCTGCGATTATCATTTCGCGAAGAATTTCCGAATAGCGTTTCATAAAGCTGCAGGGTACGCATTCTCCGTTTTCGTTGCCGACAGGATTTTTTGTTTCTGATGCGGCTGCAAGAATATCGGCAATATCGATGCCGTCAAGTCCGCCCTCACGGGTGAAAAACTTAAGGCCGTTTCTGTCTTTGGGATGGTGGCTTGCCGTGATTTGCACCGCAGCATCACAGCCCATCTCAACGGTTGTCATAAACATGGCGGGTGTTGAAGAAAGGCCGCAGTCTGCAACGCTTGCCCCGTTTGAAACAAGAGTCTTTATAACCGCATTTTTGATTCTTTCAGCTGAAAGACGGCTGTCATGTCCAACCGAAACATAAAGCTTTTCTTTGCCTGTTTTTTTCTTAAGCCACAAAAGAAAGGCCGCAGAAACTCTCATAACCATTTCATCGCTCATATAGAGCGGATTTGATTCATCTCCGAGCGCATAGCCTCTTATGTCGCTGCCGCTTTTGAACTTTGAATAGTCCATATTATTCCTCCTTTGAGAAATATTCATCGGAAACGCTGAGCAGGAATTTATACATCGGTGTATATGCTTTATAAGTTTCTCTCAGAATGCCGATAATGGTTTCATCGGCAAGGTCATCAAGATTATCTGAAAATTTTATAAAACCGACATCTTTGAGATTATAATATTTTTCAAGCCCTTCGGGGCAGTCCGGGAATGGCCTTTTATAACTGTTTTTAAACATGACAGAGCCTGTTTTTTCGCATTTCTGAGCAGCTTTTTTGAATTCATCAGGTCTTTTCCGCAGGGCTTTTCTGAATGTTTCCAACAGACCAGGTTCATCTCCGTAAAAACCGATACCTAATGAATAATTAACGGGAGTAACCTCAAACCAAAAGCAGGGATATCCGTGCCATTCATGCTTCGGACGCATGAACATTATCCACATGTTTTCGCGATAAAGCGATTTATCCTTGGTGTATCTTGTGTCGCGGCGAACGCGCGAAACCATCTTTGTAGGTATTGTGTTAAGCATAGGGTCAACGGTAAGAAGCTCTTCTCCGATTATTCCCGCAAGCTGCCGCATGGGAACCGTTACCGTGCTTTTTATGATTTCTTTGTTTTCTTCGTAGTATGCTTTGGAGTTTCTGAAACGGTTATCCGCAAGGCGAAATAAATCGTCACGGGTAATGCCTTTATATTCCATGTCAAATCAGCCCCTTTTGGCAGAGTTTTTCAGCCGCCAGCATTATTGCCGTTTTGGCCGAATGGAAGTTGATGCCACCCTGCATCCAGACTGCATAAGGTTCGCGCAGAGGCGCGTCTGCGGAAAGCTCAATTGATGAGCCGAGTATGAATGCGCCTGCCGCCATGATAACCTTGCTGTCATATCCCGGCATATCCCACGGCTCGGGCGAAACATAAGAATCAACGGGAGCGCCGCTTTGAATTCCTCGGCAGAATTCAACAAGCCTGTCTGAATTCTCAAGACAGAGAGCCTGAATAATGTCGTGGCGGCTTTCGCTGCTTGAAGGCGTAACCTCAAAACCGAAGTTTTCAAACAGCGCAGCGGCAAAAACCGCTGCTTTGAGCGATTCACCAACAACATGAGGAGCATGGAAAATGCCCATAAACATGTTTCTGTTTTCGCCGAGTGTGCAGCCAACCTCTTTGCCCAGGCCGGGAGTGGTTGCTCTGTAAGCGCAAAGCTCAACAAGCTCTTTTTTTCCTGCTATGTAGCCGCCGGTTCTTGCAATTGAACCGCCGGCGTTTTTAATGAGAGAACCTGCCATAAGGTCTGCACCGACATCGGTAGGCTCTGCTTTTTCAACAAGCTCGCCGTAGCAATTGTCAACCATAACAACCGCATCACTTTTTGAATGCACAAGCTGTGCTATTTCGCCGATTTCCTCAACGGAAAGGCTCGGGCGCAGGCTGTAGCCTCTCGAACGCTGGATATAAACCATCTTCGGATTTGTTTTAAGAGCCTCTTCAATCGCCGCAAGGTCAGGTCTGCCGTTTTTATCAAGGTCAACCTGCGCATATTTTACCCCAAAGTCTTTAAGGGAACCCATGCCCTCGCCGCTGATACCGATAACGCTGTGAATCGTGTCATAGGGAGTTCCCGTGACGCAGAGCATTGTGTCGCCGGGACGTAAAATGCCGAAAAGAGCAACGGCAAGGGTATGAGTGCCGCAGGTGAAGCTGTGGCGTACTATTGCATCCTCTGCGCCGAAAATATCGGCATAGATTCTGTCAAGCTTTTCTCTGCCTGTGTCGCCGTAGCCGTAACCCGTTGAGCCCGCAAAATCAGCTTCGCTGACTCTGTTGTTGATAAATGCCGCAAGCACCTTTTGCTGATTGTATTCGGTTATATCTTCAATTTCTGCAAACTTTTCTCTCGCTTTTTCCAGAGCGAAGTTGCTTGCAATCTGTACTTTTTCACTTATTTCAAAAAAATTCTTCATTTTCGTTACCTTTTATAAATTCTGTTTAATGATTTAAAAAATTCTTTGTCTGCATTCAAGAGCTGTTCTTTTGTTACTCTGTAGCTCCAATTACCTTTAGCAACGCCGGGTGTGTTTATTCTTGTGTCGGAGCCATACATCAGGAAATCCTGAATCGGTATTATTGCAAGGTTGCTTACACTTGCGAATATTGCTCTTAAAAACAGCGGACTTGCGCTGCCCCAGTCACCGCCGCCAAAGCCGCAGTATTCCAACGCTCTGTTGCGAACCTCATCGCTGCTTTCCCACAGAAAGCCGAAAAGAGTGTTGTTATCGTGTGTTCCCGAATATGCAACCGAGTTTTGAATATAGTTGTGAGGCATGTGAATGCTGTTGCCGCTGTCAAGAAATCCGAATTGGAAAACGCGCATTCCGGGGAAACCGCTTTCTTCAACCAGCGCACGCACTTCGTCTGTAATGTCGCCCAAATCTTCGGCTATAATCAGCTTATCTTCATGGCCTGCTTTTATTGTATTTATGAATTCAATACCGGGGCCTTTGAGCCATTTGCCGTTTCTTGCTGTTGTTTCGTTTGCGTCAACTGCCCAATAGGATTCAATTGCCCTGAAATGGTCAATTCTCACACCGTCAAACATGTTAAGCGCGTGGTCGATTCTCTCTTTCCACCATGCAAAGCCATCCTTTTTCATTTCGTCCCATGCATAGAGAGGATTTCCCCAAAGCTGGCCGTCCTCGGCAAAATAATCGGGCGGAACTCCTGCTACCATTGAAGGATAGCCTTTTTCATCAATGTCAAAAAGTCCGCGATTCTCCCAAACGTCGCAGCTGTCGTCCGAAACATAAATGGGAATATCACCGATTATGCTGATTCCCTTGGAGTTGGCATATTCCTTGATTTTTGCCCATTGAGTGAAAAATTCATATTGAATGAATTGCCAAGTGCCGAGTGTTTCTGAATCTGTTATTTCTTCATTTTCCCATTCCTGCCACGGTTTGCAGTTGTTTTGTTCTCTGAGGGTCATGAATCTGCAGAATGCCTCAATTCTGGGATGCGAAGCAATGAATTCTTCAACAGCTTGATGATTTTTAAAATTTTTATATGCTTTTTTCAACAGGGGCATTCGCTCTTTTGCAAGTCTTTCGAATTCACAGGAATACGGAGTTTTTTGCTTGCATTCTTTTAAATCTTCTGCCGTGATGAGCCCGTCATCAAACAGCTTTTCTGGATCTATGAAATAAGGGTTACCGCCGAATGCTGAAAATGATTTGTAAGGGGAATTGTATTCATCGGTAACGGTGAAAGGCAAAACCTGCCACACCGAAAAACCCGAATCAACAAGAAAATCTATAAATTCAAATGCATTTTTTCCGAATGTACCGATGGAATACTCTCCGTAGAGAGAGGAAATATGCATCAAAATTCCGCTTCTTCGTTTCATAAATTACACCTTTCTTCCAATTTATAAAAGTATAACATACAAGGTAATAAAAATAAAGTTATTTTCAAAAAAACTTGATATTTGCGCTCATAACGTTTAGAATAAAATAAAATAATTGTTTTGGAGGGTAATATGTCTAAATCTATTGAATATTTTGAAAATCTGCAAAAAATACTTGCCCGCATTATGTCGGAGCAGCTCGAAAATATAGAAAAGGCCGCAAGAGCCGTTGCGGATACCCTCAAAAACGGCGGCAGAGTTCACACCTTCGGCACTGGACATTCCCATATCCTTGCGGAGGAGATATTTTACCGTGCGGGCGGTCTGGTTAATGTTAACCCGATTCTTGAATCTTCGCTGATGCTTCATGAAAGCGCTGCAAAAAGCACGGAGCTGGAACGCCTTGAAGGCTACGGCGAAATTCTTTTTGACCATCATTCAATCAAACAAAACGATATTCTTTTTCTGTTTTCCAATTCAGGCAGAAACGGCGTTGCCATTGATTTTGCTCTGATTGCAAAGGACAGAGGAGTAAAAACGGTTGTTATAACCAATATGGAGCATACGATGCAGGGTGCATCAAGGCATTCAAGCGGCAAAAAGCTGTTTGAGCTTGGCACAATAGTTATTGATAACTGCGGCTGCTACGGAGATGCTTCAATCAGAGTTGAAGAAATTAACAGGAGCGTTGCTCCTACATCAACCGCTGCGGGTGCGGCAATTCTTAATGCAATTGAAGCAAGAGCGGTTGAACTGATGGTTGCGGACGGCTATACGCCCGAGGTGTTCTCCAGCAGCAATGTTGACGGCGGCGATGAGATTAACAATGCGTATATCGCAAAATACAGAAAGGAAATCAAATCGTTATGATTTATCCTGCTTTTCAAAAGGTTAATATAAGCGAATGGGTTGAGTTTTTGCCATCTGAAATCGTTTCCTGCGGATATGCAAGTGAATATACTCGAGATATCTGCAGCAAAAAAATACAGCTTAACAGTAAAGGCGAAACACTTTACATAAATGTTGTTAAAGAAAACACAATCAGAACAGAATATATTGATGAGGCATATCGTCTGACCGATGAAAAATACTTTATTAGCGGTGAAAAATGCGACGGCGGAATGCAGCTCACCGTTACCGTGTCGGGCAAAAAGTCTCTTTTCAGAGCGCTTAACAGAATCATAGCGATGAGTTTGGATGAAAGCTTTCCCGTCGGCACGGTCGAGGACTATCCTTTGTTTGCCAAAAGAGGCTATATAGAAGGGTTTTACGGCAAACCGTGGCCTCATGATGTGCGCAGATTTATGATAGAAAAAATGGCGTTTAACGGTATGAACACATACTATTATGCCCCGAAAGATGACCCTTATCACAGGGATAAATGGGATGAATTATATCCTGAAAAGGAGCTTTCACAGCTTACTGAAATTGCAGAAATTTGCCGCAAAAATTTTGTGGATTTTCATTTCTGTATTGCGCCCGGTCTGAGCATGAAATATTCTTCTGAAACACATTTTGACAAACTTGCTTGTAAAGCGAAACAACTTTACGATATCGGAATCAGAAACTTTGGTTTGTTGGTTGACGATATTCCTGAAAATCTGTATTTTGAAGAGGACAAAGCTGCTTTTGACGGCGAGGCGGTCAATGCACATATATATCTTATCAATAAATTTTATGCTTTTTTGAAAAACATTGATAAGACTTGCTCACTTACAGTCTGCCCGCTTGTTTATCACGGAACGGGTGAGGAATATTATGTTTCAAAGCTCGGCAAAGGAATCCCCTCAGATGTCAGCCTTTTCTGGACCGGCAAAAATATCTGTTCTCAGGAACTGACTGTCAAAGAAGCAATCGTTTTTGAGAATTCAACCAATCATAAGCCGCTTTACTGGGATAACTTCCCAGTAAACGATGCGGAAATGTATAATGAGATGCATTTGGGCTATATCAACGGCAGAGATAAGGATTTGTTCCGCTATTCCGAAGGTGTTATTTCCAATGTTATGGAATATGCGATGTCAAGTGTTATACCTTTACTTACAGTTTGTGACTATTTGTGGAATCCTCTTGCGTATAAAGGCTTTGAGTCATGGAATAAAGCCTGTGAAATTGTTCTCGGAAAAGAGGAAAAAGAGCTTTTAATGCCGTTTTTTGATAATTTGCTGACCTCTTGCCTTAAGGTGGAAAATTCGCCTATGCTTAATACCGCGCTTAACGATGCACAGCAAAGGCTGTTTGCAGGTGACATGAACGGAGCCTTTTTGACAATGGCAGAATATACTGAGAAGCTTGAAAAATGCTGTGAACAGCTTAAAACCCTTGACACAGCTTTGATTTCGGAGCTTCGCCCTTGGGCGGAAAAGCAGTTTATTGCGCTTGATGTAATCAAAACTTCTCTTTCGCTTCTCGGAGATAATTCCGAAAAAAACAAAGAGAATGCAAGAAATGTTTTGCAAAAATATCTTAATCATCCAAAAACTTTGTGTGATTTCTCGCTTCAGGCGTTTGCTGAAAGGATGCTGACATTATGAATGAACTTTTAAAGAATGCTTATGAGCGGCTTTATCACAAAACACCGCTCGGATTTTATAACTGCGGCAGACTCTGTGACGGCCTTTGCTGCCGTGGCGACTGTCAAGGCATGTGGCTTTACCCTCATGAAGAAGAATTGTTTGAGGGAAAAGAGGGATTTGAGGTTTGTGAAACCGAGGGAAACTACGGCTATCCCATGGTTATTTGTTCAGGCGAATGCAACAGAGCGGAAAGACCGCTTGCATGCCGCATATTTCCGCTGTTCCCGTTGGTTTATGAAGCGGACGGCGAACTGAAATTTGAGGTAGTTTATGACCCGCGTGCAAATATGTGTCCTTTGGCGCGAAAAAACGAGCCGCTCGACCCTTCCTTTATAAGAGAAGTCAGAAAAACGGCCCGTTATCTTGCGCGTGATAAAAAAATGTTGGAATATATGAAAGCGGTCAGCCTTGAACTTATGGAGATTATTGAGCTTCAACAAAAGCTGGGCTTGTGATATTATTCCCCAAGCCAGATGAAGCGTTTCAGGTCAACCCTGCCGTCTTCAAGGAACTCGACGCCCTCTTCGGTAAGCAGTAAACGCTGCATGTTTTCGCCGCCAAATGCGAATGCTTTTGAAACCTCTCCGTTTCTTGTAACAACTCGGTGACAGGGGATAGTGCCCGGTTCAGGATTAACATGCAGGGCATAGCCTACAACCCGTGACCAGCGCGGATTCCCTGCCATTGCGGCTATATGGCCGTATGTGCAGACTTTTCCGCGCGGAATTTTTTTAACAGCTTCATATATTTTTTCGAAAGTACTCATATAATCACCATTATAATATTAACAAAAACATTAATAAATATCAATATAAAGGAGTCCGAATGCTGAAATATACACATATTATTTGGGATTGGAACGGCACTTTGCTTAATGATATCGGAGCCTCGCTGGCAAGCGTTAATGATATGCTCGAATTGCGCGGAAAAACACATATTAATAATGTTTATTATAAAGAATGCATCGGAGTTCCGATTATAAAATTTTATGAAAAAGTTTTTGATATGGATAAAGAAGACTATTCTGTGATTATAAAACAATATAATGAGGGCTATCTTCGCCATCTTGAGAGCTGCTCGCTGACCGAAGGCGCGGTTGATGCTCTGGAATTTTTCGGGAACAACGGGCTGAAACAGGCTATTGTTTCTTCATCAAATAATGAGCAACTTTGCCTTAATGCAAAAAAATACGGGGTGTTTGATTACTTTGATGCCGTGCTTGGCGCAGGGGATTATTTCGCAGGTTCCAAAATTGAAAGAGCTGCAGAATATCTTCAAAAAAACGGTGCCGAAAAGGGCAGAGTTCTCGTTGTGGGTGACCTTATGCATGATGCCGAAATGGCTGCCGAATTAGGCGCCGATTGCGTGCTTTTAACAAGCGGACATGAGCATCCGGACAGGCTGAAAGCGGCAAATGTGCCGTTGATTGATAACTTGAAGGAACTGATTTCTGTTGTCAAAAATGCACAATAGCATTGCAAAATGTTTGTAAAACTTACACAAAAAGTTGCTGCGTTCATAATTTGTTCACAAAATATTTACTAAATGTTCAAAAAGTTGCAGGGAGAATGCAACATCTCCCTTATAAAGTAACTATTGTAAATTAGGGTATTTGATATTTAATGCCCGTAACAGAGGCTCCGCAAAAGCCTCGGCGCGAAAGCGTTTTATTTTTATGGAGGTGCAAATATGAAAAAGGCAAAACGACTTTTGGCGGTTTTGCTGGCCGCAGTGATGATTTTCTCCGCTGCCTGCGTTCCTACTTATGCTTACAGAACGCCCAGTAACGACTACCACACTCCCACAGAAACCAGAACACTCTATTACTTCACGTATGAACAGGGTTGCGGCTGGCTTCTTGATATGCTCGAGGATCTTCTTGCAGACCTCAACATCAAAATTACCATTGATGAACTCAACAACTTGGTAAACGACCTTCTTAAAGATGTTCCTATCGTCAGCGGTATGAAGCTTAATATTTTTACCGACGGTGTTTTGGGATTTATAGCCGGCTTGAACATGGATGAATATTTGGACGAAGCCGGTTCACCCAATGGCGATATCGACCTCAGAAGTGTTGACGGCTTGATTACCAGCCTTTACGGTGTTCTCACCTGTCTCCAGGATGACGACACACCAAAAAACATTAATAACATTACAAAGCTTTTCAGCTTTAATTTGTTCGGCGATCTCCTTGATTATGTTAAGACCTACGGTGTTCTCAACAATCAGATAACAAGAGTTAACTCCAACGACAAAGAAGTTCTTGAAATGCTTGTTAACTGGATCGGCAATCTCACTCCGTTCCTCACTAAGGTTGTTGCCGGCACATTCTATTGGGGCGACATGCTTCCCGATCTTATCGAAGATATGGTAGATGGTCTTGACCTTGATAACATTGATGTTTTCCTTAAAAACTTGCTCTACTCACTTCTTATAGATGATAGTGCAACCGCACTTCCTGAAGGAAAAACTCTCGACAGCGCAATTCAGGACGTTGTTAACATGGCTCTTATCACCGGCACAGGCTCCACCCCCGAAACAGGCGCAAGTTCACTTCTCGGTGCAGACTTCGAGCCTCTCATCGGCAAAAAGCTTGGCGAAATGCCCGGCGGTGCTAATATCATCGCTACAGGCGAAACCTTCGAGGCAGACCGTAACTGCAACGGCGTTATCGACGATAATGAAAAAGCCTTAACAATGAACACCTATCAGTTCGTTTCAAACCTTATCAGCGGCCTTCTTGACGGTATGCTTGGCCCCATGCTCAGCGAAATTCTTTGCGATGCAGTCGGTGTTGAAATCACTGATGAATTCCCCATGGGCGATCCCGCTCTTATGACAGACCAGATGTTCGCTTTGATTGTTGGTCTTGTTGAATCGCTTCTTACTCAGAACGGCGCTAATCCTCCCGTTTATACTACGGAAGAAAACACATATCCCGCCGCCAAGATTAACGCTTTGATTGACTGGCTCTTCAATGACGGCGCTCTCGATGTTTTCATTGGCATCAACTATCAGGGAATCGAGATTAAGGATAACTTCATGTCCCTTCTCAATGACCTTATCCGCCTTCTCGTTAACATGCTTCCCAGCCTTGGTCTTTTCAAAGATTCTGCTCATCTTTCCTATTCGGCAGATGAAATGAATGCTGTTTGGTACTATAATGCCAACGGTCAGCTTGTTGACGAAACCGCAGCAGATGCCATTGATGAAACTTACATCACTTATGAAACAAGACAGGTTCTTTATGCAACCGAATATGTTGTTGAAGATGACGTAAGGGTTCCCGTCAGCTATAAATATATTGACGGTGCTGTTGACGAAAATGATGCTGTTGTTAACATTACTAACCCCACAGCAGCAGACTATGTTAACCCCGATTTCATCAGATCCAACTTCGTAATCAAAACTGAGCAGGTTTATGCAACAGTTGTTAAGATGGCTCTTAATGATTTGATCGACGGTTGCTATTTCCCCGAGTGGACAACAGATATGTGCAGCGTTCTTGCTTACGGTCTTGCTGCTCTTGCTGCTCCCGCAACTCCGCAAAATAACTATTATGAGCGTCTTGATGCTTATCATGAGATGACGGTTAACAACGCAAGCGTTGTTATCGGCACAGACGGCAGCGCCGTTGACCCCATTCCTTATTCAACATTCAAAACAATTCCCATTAAGGATGCCGACGGTAATGTTACCGGCACAAAGAGCGTTGAGGTTCCCACCGGTGCTCTTAACATCGGCTGCTCATATCTTGCAGCATATCTCAACACAATCCTTAAGCTTGACAGAAACCTTGACACAGACACAACTGTTGAAAAGTTTGCAGGCGAATTCCTCCTTTGGGGTGCATCTGAATATGTTCCCATGCTTGCAGGTAAGGACTCCGATAACAACGGCTCAATGGATACCGCAGCAGTTTGGACGGATGAGTTCAACACCTATATCATCGCTGTTTACGGCAGCTACCAAAACTATCTCAACAATGTTGTTGGCGAGAATGAGAACTATGATGCAATCTATGATTTGCTTGATGCAACTCTTTTCTCACTCATTCCCACATCATGGCTTCCCGATATAAACAGCTCAACTCAGTTTATAAATGAGTGGCTTCTTTCAAACCTTGTTAAGTTTGATATTCAGGCAATTATCGGTCTCCTTAAGACTAACAATAATCCTGATGCAGAGCTTAATAAATATCCTCTCATCAATGTTCTCTTCAATATTATTGACCGCGTTCTTGCAGTTGTTTTCAATGATAAGGGCATGCTTCTGCCTGCAGGAAGAACCGACGTTCTTGCAAATCAGAACTTAACATCAATCGCAAGCTTTGATGAGCTTCTTTCATGTAAGGTTAACGGCGCAGCAAGTGAAAGTGCTTCGCTTCCCTTCTTCCTGAACAGTCTTCTTACAGGCATCAACACATATAAGTCGCTGATTCTTGGAACTCTTCTTCCGCTTCTTGCATCAACAGATTATGTAAGACCCTTTGACGAGGAATATCTCACCGGCGGAACAAGCGGCATGTCGACCTGGAAGGTTGATGATCTTGAAACCTATATTGATTATTTTGAGAAAGATACCAATGCCACAGAAATGAAAACCTTTGATAACATCGAAGATGCTGAAGCGGCAGTTGCTGGCGATGCAGCAGTTATCCGTGTTGCAACGGTTGATGATACAGGTGCAATTTCTTCGGTAACCTATCAGGTAACCCTGAATAATAACACAATCTACGGTGTTTATGACACAACAGAGGAAGCTGAAGAGATTGTTGAGCTTCTTTCGGATGCTTATGTAAGAGAAAACACCGGCAACTCAATTTCAATTCTTTCCGAAAATGGAGAAGAAACAAAGTCCTACACAGTTATGACTCGCTGGTCATATCTTGACACCGCAACTTCCAAGGTGATTGAAAATGATGCAAAGGATGAATTTACCGATGCAAACGGCAAAAAGCATGCCGGCGGCGACAAGATAACCTATGGCGGCTTCCAGTTTGCAGACCTTTCCAAGAAACGTACCGCAAACGATCCCTTCGTAACCTATGAAGACGGTGCTCATCGCTTCTTTGCTTATGAAGACTTCGGCAATGTTGGCTACTATTACGCTGCAGTTAATACTGCACTGAAGGATGGCGCAGAATATGCATCTTCCTACAGAAGCTTTGCAGAAAATGATCTTTCATCTGCCTATGGTGACTGGCTCATGTATTCAGTTAATGCTCAGCTTAAAGCAAATGGCTGGTATGATGAAAATGATGACGGTTATTATGAAACAGCGGATGTTCCTGATCCTGCTGATTCAACTAAAATTCTTCGTTATGCTGACGGCGATCCCGGAATCCCCGAAGCAATGTATCCCTATTATAACGCTTCAAGCACAACGCAGTATTCTTATAAGAAGACTTGGTCTTCAGCAGCCACCAAAGCTACTGTTAAGGACTTTTCTCCCGATCAGTATGAACAGATTGCTTTGGCTCTTGAACATGGCGAAGAAAACTACGTTCGCCTTTCAGATGAGGATGCTGAAGCAGTTGTAAGACTTGCTATTCAAAGCATTAAATTCGACATCACTCCGCACTCCGATGAGGAAGGCAATATCTATTATAACGAAGGCTCTGTTCAGTGGGATAATCTTCCGGCTGCAGATTTAACCAAGCTCAACACTTGGCTCGCAAATAATGATGAATTCAGATATGTAACTGAAGTTCTTGAAGATGGAACAACAGGTCATTTCATTGAAAGAGTTGCTTTCAGACAGATTGGTACTGATTTCAGCCTCGGTAATTACGTTACAACATCTGCTCCCATAACTGATGCTCAGAATACAACATTGAAAAACAGCATGTCAATGCTTAACGACACAACCACCTATGCTCAGGAGCTCCAGATGCAGATGTATAAGAGCTATGTTGAGTATATTAAAACTCTTAACAGCAACAGAGAACATCTTTACAACGCAATCGATAACAT
>JAZRIG010000039.1:0-6887 GCA_045645145.1 Acutalibacteraceae bacterium | reverse complement strand
TTTTCGAGAGCAAATTTCATATAGTCGCAGTAGCCGCGGCGGTCAATCTGAGCGCGCAGGCTGTGGACGCCAGGCCCTTCGCCGGGGTTGAGCATACGGCTCTGGAGTGTGTTGCGGTCTGCCGCAATTCCCATTTCGCCGCCGAGCGCATCAATTTCGCGAACAAGGTGACCCTTTGTTGTGCCGCCGATGGAGGGGTTGCAGGGCATGTTGCCCACCCAGTCCAGATTTATTGTGAAAACGGCTGTTTTGCAGCCGAGGCGCGCCGCGGCGAGCCCTGCCTCAATTCCGGCATGGCCTGCGCCGATAACGGCAACATCATAATTTTCAGAAAAGTATTCCATAGTAACACCACTTTATAATCAGGGATTCGTAATGCAAAATCAAAAATAAACCTCTCGTTTACAGCCGATTGCGCCAAGCAAATCTAACTCGGCATCGTTTGAAAAATTTCCATTGGCTGTAAATGAAAATCAGCGTTATGATGCGAAATAAGAACTAAAAACGGCTGTTTTATTTAATAAAAAGAAAAATAAATTACTTTCCGACGCAAAATCTTGAGAACACCTCGTCAACAACTGCCGATGTGGCTTTATCGCCTGTGAGTTCAAGCAGGGCATCAATTGCGCAGTCGGCGCAGACGTTAACGGCATCAAGAGTTACTCCCATTCGGAGGGCGGCTATCGCTTCGTCGATATGACCGAGCGCATTGACGCAGCATTGGCGCTGGCGCTCGCTGGTCAGGCAGGCGGCGTTGGGGTCAAACTCGTTTGTTTTGAAAATTGCACGCACAACCTTTTCAAGCTGGTCTCTCCCCTCGCCCGTTGATGCCGAAAGCTCAACGGTGTGCGGGAACGCACCGTCAATGATTTTTCTGTCCGCCGCAAGGGGCAGGTCGGATTTATTGAGAAGGGCGATGGCGCGTTTATCACGGCATTGTTCCATAACATCACAATCATCTGCGGTTAAAGGCTCGCTGCCGTCAAAAACAGCAAGAACCAATTCCGCGCGCTCAAGGCGGCGCTTTGCAAGATTAACGCCGATGTTTTCAACAACATTCTCGGTTTCGCGTATGCCTGCCGTGTCCGCAACACGCATAACAATTTCGCCGAGTACTATTCTTTCCTCAACAACGTCGCGCGTTGTGCCTGCGATATCGGTCACGATGGACCTTTCAAAGCCTGTGAGCATATTCATGAGCGTGGATTTGCCGACGTTGGGTCTGCCGACGATAACGGCGTCAACTCCGTCGGTGACTGCCCTGCCGCAGTCATAGCGGCGAATTATATCCGCAAGGGCTGCGCGGGTTTTTTCAAAAATCGGGAGCATATCCGCCGCGCCTGTTTCCTCAATATCCTCATCGGGATAGTCAACCCATGCGGCAAGCGAAGCGCATACGCCGATAATATCATCGGCACATTTTCGGATTTCGCGGCTAAGGTTGCCGTCGAGAGTGTTGAGGGCGGCAGTTGCCGCCTGTTTGCCCGACGCACCGATGAGCGACATAACGCTCTCAGCGGCGGCAAGGTCAAGCTTGCCGTTGAGAAATGCGCGTTTGGTGAACTCCCCTGCCTCGGCAGGCATTGCGCCCGCATCAAGCGCGGCGCGAAGCACGCGTTTTGTTATATAAAGACCGCCGTGGCACGAAATTTCCGCGGTGTCCTCGCCCGTATAGCTTTTGGGCGCACGAAAAACGAGGCATACAGCCTCGTCTATTTTTTCATTATTATCATAAACATTGCCGAAATGGGCGCAATACCCCTTGCTTTCGTTAAGGGGCTTTCCGCTGATGGGCTTGAAGATTTTTGCCGCGATTTGAACGGCATTTTCGCCCGAAATGCGCACAATTCCGATTCCGCCGGGTGCATTCGGAGTTGCAATGGCGGCAATGGTACGGTTATCCATAAGTTTCTTCCTTTTTTCGGGTTTATTCGCAGACCAAGGGAATGCGTTGGCCTGCAATGCGCTTTGCAATCCGCTTGTAGGCGAGTGATGCAGGCGAAAATTCGCCCGGCAGAGAGCCTGTTACCGAAGAAAAGCCGACGTTGATGTCTCTCGGAACAACACCGAGAAGCTGAACTCCGGTTTCGTCGATGCATTGGTCGATATTGAGCAGCTTTCTTTTGCAGACGGGCTTAACCTCAAACATATTTATAACAAGGCGGGCATCCTCAATGCCGAGCCTGCGAAGCTCGTCAAAAGCTCTTGCGCAGCTGCGAACGCACACGTTATCCGGCGTGGTAACAACAATTGCCCTGTCCGCTCCGCTTGCGGCAAGCTGAAATCCGCGGTCAATTCCCGCAGGAGAATCAAGAAAAATATAGTCATAATCTTCCGAAAAAGATTTGAAAAGCTTTGCCGTAGCTTCGGGGGTGAAGCTGTCATAAAAACTGCGGGGTGCGGAAAGCAGGTCAATATCGGATTTGATAACAGCCTGCTCTGCAGAGCATCTTTCAAGAAGAAGGTCGCCCCAGTCAAAAACAACTTTTTCGGAAACACCGAAAAGAAGGTCGAGCGAGCGCAGACCGATGTCACAGTCGATTGCAAGAATTTTTTTGCCCTGTTCGGCAAGCACCCTGCCGACTCCCGCAACAAAAGAGGATTTGCCCGAGCCGCCCTTACCTGAGGCAACAACAATAATTTCAGCCATGGTGCGCTCCTTTCTTTATATTTTAAGGTATTAAAACATTTTCCTGCTGATAGTTTTGCATGGTGTCGCTCTGGCCGAAGTAATAATCAACAACTTCGGCAACAACGGGGGCAAGCCTGCCGCCCGCGGTGAAGCCTTCGCCGACAACGGCAATGGCGATTTCGGGATTTTCATAAGGCGCAAAGGCAATCAAAAAGCCGTTGTTGATTTTAACCGAAATGCCGTTGAGCTTTCTGATTTCCTGCGAAGTGCCTGTTTTGCAGGCAACGTTAACGTTGAGACCCGAAAAATAAGAGGTTTTGTATCTTGCGCCAACCGCAGCCATGCCTCGGGTGACGATATCAAGCGTTGAATCCGAAATATCCATCTGAGCAACGATTTCAGCATCGTTTTCAAGAATGGTTTGAGAATAATCGTAGCTTTTAATGCTTTTAACAAAACGGGTTTTGTATCTTGTGCCGCCGTTTGCAAGGGTTGCGCAGTAGTTGGCAAGCTGAATGGGAGAGAAAAGATTGCCTGCCTGGCCGATGGCGGACTGAACGGTGTAGCCGGGGAGCCATTTCTGGCTCAGTGATGCACGGTATTCGGGGCTGTCCAGAACACCGGTTGCTTCGCCAAGCTCACAGCCGGTTTTTGAGCCGAGGCCGAAAAGAGTTCTGTATTCGTTCATCTTTTCAATGCCGAGGTTTTTGCCGGTTTCATAAAAGAAGGTGTTGCAGGATTCATCAAGAGCGTTAACAACGTTAACAAAGCGTGTGTCGTGGCTCTGCTCGCACTTGAAGTGCTGACCCAGATATTCATAGGAGCCGGAGCAATAAATTGTTGTGTCCTCTTCAATGAGCCCCTCCTCCAGCGCCGCAATGGCAACGGAGGGCTTCATTGTTGAGCCTGTTGCATAGGTTGAAAGCAGCGCGCGGTTCCAGAGCGGAGCGGCAGGGTCCTCATTGAGAGCCTTAACGTTTTCGCTGTAGGTTGAAATATCATAGTTCGGATAGGAAACGCTGGCAAGAACATCGCCGTTTTTGCAGTCAATAACAACGGCGGCGCCCGCATCGTCAACCATATTACCCTCTTTGGAGCCTGCAAAGTCAAGCAGAGTTTTTCTGAGGGCATCCTGAGTAACCTTTTGAAGGCCTGCATCAATGGTTAAAACAACGGTGTTGCCCGGAATCGGCTTAACGGTAACCTTTGTTGAACGGTTTCCCTCGCTGTCGCGATAAACGGTTTCTTCGCCGTCTGAGCCTTTAAGATATTTTTCCATTGCGGATTCGATTCCGCTTTTGCCGATAAAATCCGTGATTTTATAGCCCTCGGACTTAAGCTCCTTGTATTCGTCGGCATCTATTGCGCCGATTCTGCCAAGCAAATGCGGAGCAAGTGTTCCGTCGGCATACTGCCTGACGGGAACAACCTCAACGTCAACGCCCTGATAGAAACCGCTGTTTTCTTTGATAAGAGAAACAATTTCGTCGGGCACATCGGTTGCGAATGTGTAGGGATAGCCGATGCTGAAGAAAAGGCGCTTCATTTCATAGCAGACAGAGGCGATTTTGCGCGCCTGCTCAGGCGGATATTGCTGCAAATCATAGTCCTCTATAAGAGCGTCAAAGCAGTTCTGAGCGGTTGCGTATTCGTTGAGATTGAGCATATCCTCGCTTTTCATCTGCGAAATGAGGCTGTCGCTGTCCTCTTTAAAAGCGATGTTGCCGTTTGCATCAAAAACAAGCGGCAGATTGTCAATCCACTCAAGCGAATTTTGCTCAAAAAGATTGATAAGGCTCAGAATAATCTGATTTCGCTGCGCCTGCGCGGATGAAGGAGGAAAATAAGCATAGTCAAAAATTATGGAATAGCCCTGGTCGTTATAAACAAGCTTTTTGCCGTAGCAGTCAACAATTTCGCCTCTTGCGGCGGCAATTCTTGCAGTTTGTTCAGAAACTGCGGAGCTTGCGGCGTCATATTTTTCAGCGTCGATTATCTGAATTTTAACCAGGTCAAATGCAAAAAAAACAAAGAAGGCAAGAAGAATGCAAACCGCAGCAACGCGCCTTGCGCCCGTTATTTTTGCGTGCATATTCAAGCCTCCTTCTGATTATTTTCTGAATTTATTCAATGGAAAAGTGCTTTTCGATGCCTCTTACGGCAGCGAACATAAACGGTATGAATACCGCAGTGTAAACAATGCTCGGCAGATAGTAGCGCCAGAGCATATAAAAGGCTGAATCAAAGCCGCTGAAAACAAAATTGAACAGCCAGTAAATAATAACATAAAGAGTTATTGAAGTGACGGAAAGCAGGGAGGCGGTTACAACGTTGTTTCTCATAATTGTGTTAATTAAAGTGCCGCACAAAAAGCCGACGGCAAGCAGAAACAGCGCGTTGTAGCTTGCGCCGGAAGAGAAAACATCCCACAGCGCGCCTGCAAAAAGCCCGAAAAGCATGCCGAATATATCGCGCTCAAACATTGCAACGCAGACCACCGCGGGTATAAGCAACAAAGCCCTGACGCCGAAAATCTGCGGAAAAAATCCGTCCGTGCTTTGCAAAACGGAAATCAGCAGAAGAATCAGGGCAAGGCATAACCTGCGTAATATGAGCTTTTTGTTTTGTGATTCAAGAGTCATAGGTTATTATTGTCAGTAAAAATTTCGGATAGGTTTCGCTTAATCAGCATTCTGGCCGTTGAATGAAGTGATGATGAAAACATCGGTTATTTCGTCAAAATTAACGCCCGGCTCGATTATTGCGCTTGCGGAAATGTCAACCGTGCCGTCAACAATATCAACAACCTTGCCGACGATTAAATCGCGCGGGAAAATTCCGCCCACGCCCGAGGTGCAGACAATGCCGCCCGAGGTTACCGCCGTTGAGGCGGAGAGGCCCGGCATCTGGCAATAGCCGTTTTGCGCAAGCTCAAGAGTTGAAGTAACAAAGCCGAGGTCGCGCGTTCTTATTTCATAAGCGCTCACATTAACCTTGGGATTGAGAATTGTGTTGACCGTGCAGCGGGTCGGAGTGACCGAAGCAACAACGCCAACAAGATATTTGCCGTATATAACAGGGTCGTTAACGCTGATATCGTTTGCAGAGCCTTTGTTGAGAGTGAAAGAGCCAAACTGGTTTGCGGCATCTCTGCCGATTATTGCAGCTTCCGCAAAAACATAGTCGGAATGCTCCTCTTTGATTTCAAGGAATTCCTGATAAAAATCGTTTTTATGCTTGATTTCCTCATAGTCAACAAGCTGCTCCGTGAGCGAATCAATCTGTTTTTGAAGGCCTTCAACCTCTTTTGCGAGCGTTGAGGCGGATTTGAAAGAAATCGGAAGGTTTGAAAACTCCGATGCGATATAAGAGGACAGGCGCGACAGCGGGCCGAAAACCACGCTTGTCACGCTTGTGAGCGGCGAAGAACCGCTTCTTGAGGCAAGGGCAAAGACCGAGCCTGCAAGCAGAGCCGCAGCAATAACTGCAAATATTTTAAATGCCGTGCTTTTCAAAAAGCGGATCATCGGTTAATTGCTCCTTAAATCAGATGTATTTCTTGTTGCCGATTACGTTGAGAGTGTTGTTTTCAAGGCAGATGCCTGTGCCGTCTGCAACGCAGTCAAGCGGATTTGTTGCAATGATAACGGGGATTTTTGTTTCTGCAGAGATAAGCTGGTCAAGGCCTCTGAGAAGAGCGCCGCCGCCTGTGAGCATAATGCCGTGGTCAATAATATCCGCAGCAAGCTCGGGGGGAGTCTTTTCAAGAGTGGACTTAACGGCATCAACGATTTGCGAAACGGTGTCCGCCATTGCTTCGCGGATTTCTTCGCTGGTGATGTCAACATTCTTGGGAAGGCCGTCCATGAGGTTTCTGCCCTTGATGTTCATTGTGCCCTCGCCTTCGTAGGGATAAGCGGAGCCGATTTTGATTTTGATATCCTCAGCGGTTCTTTCACCGATAAGAAGATTATATTTTTTCTTGATGTAAGAAATGATGGCTTCGTCAAAATTATCGCCTGCAACCCTTGCGGAGTTTGCGGTAACAACGTCGCCAAGGGAGATAACGGCAACCTCGGAGGTGCCGCCGCCGATATCAACAACCATGCTGCCCGTTGCTTCGCTGACGGGAAGGCCTGCGCCGATTGCGGCTGCCATGGGCTCTTCGATAAGGCTGACATATTTTGCGCCTGCGCTCTTTGCGGCGTCATAAACAGCTTTTCTTTCAACCTCGGTAACGCCCGAAGGAATGCAG
>JAZRIG010000038.1:0-9367 GCA_045645145.1 Acutalibacteraceae bacterium | reverse complement strand
AAAGCAGCCTTCGACGTTTGATAGAGAAACGTCGAAAGCTGTTGCAAATTATAACATTTTGTCTTTTTAAAGTCAACCGATAAAATTTATTTTAAGCGATAAAACAGCGCGAGAACTGCTCATAATATCAGAAAATGGAGCGGGCAACGGGAGTCGAACCCGCCTGTTCAGCTTGGGAAGCTGACATTCTACCGATGAACTATGCCCGCATATTTTATCTGCCAATATAATTTATAACATTTATTATGGAATGTCAATCACAGAATTGTGGCTTGCAGAAGATAAAATGCAGTATTTTGCAATATATGCTTGAAATTTTGCAGAAATAGTGGTATTATATATCGGAATTTTTTAAAAAGGAGATTTTGCATGGAAGTTATTTTTGAAAACCTGTTCAATCTGCAGTGGCAGCAGGTTGTAATGTGGGCAATCGGTGGATTGTTGATTTTTCTTGCCATCAAAAAAGAAATGGAACCTACTCTTCTGCTCCCCATGGGCTTCGGCGCTATTCTGGTTAACCTGCCCATTCCTTTGCCTGAGTTAACAGGCGAGATTACCGGCGTAAGAGCAGTTATTGATTTCCTGTTTGAAATCGGTATTGACAGCCACGAGCTTTTTCCTCTCATTCTTTTCATCGGTATCGGTGCAATGATTGACTTTGAACCTGTTCTCACAAATCCGAAACTCATGATTTTCGGCGCAGCAGCACAGTTCGGTATATTCTTTACCCTTTGCCTTGCTTCACTCTTCGGATTTGATCTTAAGGATGCCGCATCAATCGCCATCATCGGCGCTGCTGACGGACCCACTTCAATCTTCGTTGCAAACATGCTTGATTCCAATTATACGGCAGCGATTATGGTTGCAGCCTATTCATACATGGCTCTTGTTCCCATTGTGCAGCCTCCCATTATTAAGCTTTGCACAACAAAGAAGGAACGCCTTATCCGCATGAAGAATACAGGCAAGAAGGTTTCAAAGCTCACAAAGATTCTTTTCCCCATCGTTGTTACAATCATCGTTGGCCTTGTTGCACCTGATGCAACAGCACTTATCGGTTTCCTTATGTTCGGTAACCTCATCAGAGAATGCGGTGTTCTCAACTCGCTTTCGGAAACCGCACAGAATGTTCTTGCAAACCTTATCACAATTTTCCTTGGCTTTACCATTGCTTCAAAAATGGTTGCAGAGGATTTCCTCAGATTTGAAACGATTCTTATTATGGGCCTCGGTCTTGTTGCCTTTATCGTTGACACCTTCGGCGGCATTATGATTGCAAAGCTCATGAACCTCTTCACAAAGAATAAGATTAATCCCATGATTGGTGCTGCAGGTATTTCTGCGTTCCCCATGTCCGCAAGAGTTGTTCATAAGATGGGTCTTGCAGAGGATAACCAGAACTTCCTGCTCATGCATTCAGTCGGCGTTAATGTTTCGGGTCAGGTTGCTTCGGTTATCGCCGGTGGTCTTATCCTTACACTTGTAGGCGCACTTGTTAACTGATAGGAGGTAATATTAATGGAACAGACAACACAGATTATGGAACAGATTGTTGAAACCACAGAGCAGGCAATGCAGTATGAATTTGCCTTCACACCTGAAAAGTTTATAGATGCGCTCCCCATTATGGGAACCGGTATGCTCGGCATTTTTATTGTTATGGGAATAATAATTCTTTGCGTAGGCGGTCTTAACCGCATCGGCACCGGCAAGAAAAAGAAACCCTCAGATAGCGCAAATAAATAATTGAGCTTATAAAATAACTTTTATGAAAAGAAAACGGGCTGTCTCACCTTGTTGGTGAGACAGCCCGTTTGTATATCCTTAATATTTGAAATTGCTGTAATTAATGTGAGTCGTTGCTGTTGCTGTGCCTGAACCGATGCCGATATCAATTGCAACGTCAATGTCAAATTCAACGGCAAGCTTAACAAGGTTGCCTGTTGCACCATCAATAACAGCTGTTACCTTTGCGTTATCGTAGCTTTCTTCAATAGATGCGCCTGCATAGGTGCCTGCGATTGCGTCGTAGATAACTTCGCCTGTCTTGTGGTCATAATAACCCTTGTCTTCGTTGCCTACGCAAATGCCGCACTTGTCAATGGGAGCGTTTGTGAATTTTGAATCTGAGGAGCCCTTGCTGGAACCGCCCTTAACATTAAGAACAACAGTATACTGGTTACCGTTTGCGGTGCATGTTGCCTTTGTTATGTCAGCAGCTGCAAGAGTGCTCTTGCGAAGATAATGTCTGTTTGTTTCGCTGTCCCAATTGCCCTTTGTGACGGTTTCTGTGTATTTGTTTTCTGCGCCAACGCCCATGAACTGGTAAACAAGGCTCTTGAATGCGTTGAGAACTGCGCTTGCATCAAGCTTTTCGTTATCGGTCATGCGCTCCTTGTAGAAGCCTGCCTTTGCGCTGTAAGCTGAATTGACAGCGTTGTTATAAAGCGCAAGGATGTCTGCTGTTGAAGTGGGGGCGGCTGTGATGGCGGCAACTGTTGTGTCTGCTGCTGTGCTTTCTGCTGAGGAAACATCCTCGGCAGCGGTGGTGTCATCCGTAGCAGCGGCTGCTGTTGTTTCTGCGGAAGCCTCGGTGTTTGCAACGGTTTCGTCTGAATTTGCAGCAACATCTTCTGTTACATCTGCGGCAGCTGTGGTGGTTGTTGTGATTTCGCCTGTGGTGTCATCCTTACCGCATGCTGCAAAGCTGAAAACAAGGGCAGCGGCAAGAATTAATGCGAGAATTTTTTTCATTGGTGATATCTCCTTATTTTATATTATGCCTTTCGGCATTGGTTACCGTTTAAATGCTTTCTATGAATCTCATGAATGCATCAATACCTGCATCATTTCTTTTGAAAACGCCTGCGTGCTCAAGAACGGTTGCAAAAACCTTGCCGACTTCGACCTGAATAATGCTCATAACATTTTCTGCATTCACATTGCTGTATGAAGGAAGAAATTCTTCAACCCAATCTGCATGAAGCGCAGTTAACTCGTTTGAGCGCAAGTCTTTGCCGTTAACAATTGCATCGGCAAGAGCTTCAAACTCGGCTTTGAGCCTTGCAGGCAATACGGCAAGACCCATAACCTCAATAAGGCCGATGTTTTCTTTCTTGATATGGTGAAGCTCCGAATGAGGATGATAAACGCCCATGGGATGTTCATCCGTTGTTATGTTGTTGCGAAGAACAAGGTCGAGCTCGTATTTTTCTCCTCTGCGCCTTGCAATGGGAGTTATTGTGTTGTGGGGAGTGCCGTTTGTTTCGGCAAAAATAAATGCGCTTTCATCGGTATATGCACGCCATTTTGTGAGAATCTTATCGGCAAGCTCAACAATGCTTTCGCGGCTGTCTGACTGAAGCCTTATTGTTGACATGGGCCATTTAACAATGCCTGCATCAACATTTTCAAAACCTTCAAAAGCAACCTTTTTTTCAATCGGAGCGCGTTCCATTGCAAATTCATATCTTCCGCCCTGGAAATGCTCGTGGCTGAGAATCGAACCTCCGACAATCGGCAAGTCTGCATTTGAACCTACAAAATAATGGGGGAACAGAGAAACAAACTCAAGAAGCTTTGAAAATGCCGATTTGTCAATCTTCATGGGAGTGTGGCTGCCGTTAAAAACAATGCAATGTTCATTATAGTAAACATAAGGAGAATATTGCATAAACCAGCCCGAATTGTCAATTGTTATGGGGATAATTCTATGATTTTGTCTTGCAGGGAAATTAACTCTGCCTGCGTATCCCTCGCATTCTCTGCAAAGCTGGCATTTGGGATAGCCTGATTGAGGCGCATTTTTTGCCGCTGCGATTGCCTTGGGGTCTTTCTCGGGCTTTGAAAGATTTACGGTTATATCCATAACGCCGTAATCGCTTTCGTAGAGCCATTTAAGGTCTTTTTTGATTCTGTCACGGCGAATATAATTTGTGTCGCAACTGAAAGTATAATAGAAATCTGTTGCTTTTTCGGGAGATTCCGAATAAAGCGAATTGAATTCTCCGATAACTGCGGAGGGGCGGGGAGTGAGTGCGCCCATGAGAGCGGTGTCGAAAAGATCTCTGTATGTAATTGAATCTTCTATGATGCCTTTTTCTGCAGCATAGTTACAGAGAGCATCAAGAATTTCGTGTATTTCGCCGTCAGCTTCTTTGCAGCAATCGTCGAACGCGTCTTTTTTGAGGAGATATAAAATCGAGTTGGTACAATAAGCTCTGTCACTTTCTTCAATAAGACCGTGAGCAACTGCATAAGAAAGCAGAGCTTTAATGCATGAATCTGCCATAATAAACCTCTATTTTAAAATTTTGTTACATATATTATATACATTAATGCTTGTGTGTGCAAGAGCAAAATAAAAATATTGTAAAATAATCCGTAGTTATGCTAATATATAATTGAAGTAACTATTGCAAAGGAGCTGTGTCTATGAATACCTTTAATGCAGCGATATGTGTTTTGTTTGCAACCCTTGCCGCAAGCTACGCTTGGGGAATGCGTGGCACAGTTATCGGCGGAGAAAAAGGGGCTATGTTGCCGGGTGCGTTTATCGGTCTTATTCTTGCTTGGTTTTCCGGTGGCGCCATTCGCGAAAACTGGTGGTTTGTTGCCGCAGCCGGACTCATGGGAATGACTTTCGGAGGGACGGAGCCTTACGGCGAAACCATAGGAATGGTGCTTCACCGCGGCAGACCGGATTACCGCCCGATTAAAGGATATACGGGTCTTGCAATTAAAGGAGCTTTCTGGTTTTCTTTGTTCGGCGGATTCGTTGCAATATCGCTTGCGGCAATGAGCGGAAGCATTTATTCAATATCGGATATAATCGCATTTTGTCTGCTGATTCCCGCTGTTCAAAAAGTCGGATATAAAATTTTTAACTGTCCTTATGATAAGGAAAAGGGGATTTATCCGCGAGTGTTTTATTCGCTTACCCGTCGGGAAGAATGGGGCAGCAACCTTGCTTTGCTGATGGCGATGACTGCGATGGCGGTTATAAAAGGCGATAATTTTACACTTGCTATGGTTGCGGGCGGATTGATTTTTGGCGCGGTCGGTTGGCTGGTTGCAATGAAATTTTATGTTCTGGCCGTGTTTCCGCTCAGAAACGGAAAATATATTTTCGGAAAACTGTTTCACAAAAATCTCATTGACGGCTGGAAGATAATGGAGTTCACACTCGGCGCGATCGGCGGTTTTGGAGTGTCACTCACATTTTGCTTGAACTTTGATTTTGTGGAAAAATACAATCAAATCATTGCGGCTGGCGGCAGGTGGAATCCGATTGAGCCTGCTGAGAATGCAATGCCGTATGTGATTGCTTTGCTTGCAATACTTATCATTGCAGTAAATATGTATCAGCTTGTTTGCGATAAAAAAGATAAAAAGGTCAATTCTTTTCTTTGTGACCAAATTGAAAGACCGCTTTACAATGTAATTCCCATGCTGTTTGTTTTGCTCGGTTCTGAATTTTCAGCTCGCCTGATGACAGTTTTTATGCTTGTTTTTGTTTGCTTATTAAAAAATGTTTTTGACCGTTTTGATTATTTGAAGTTTTTGCCGTTATGGCAAATTCTTGCTTTGCTGCTTGGCATTGGCGTTTTTGCGGGAGATGTTGTTATCGGCGGCTATGCTCCGTTTTGGCTTGTTATTGCAGGCACGGTTCCGTATCTTGTGGCAGAGCCTTTGCATGCACTTTCCAAAAAGTCCCGAAAGGGCAGAAGCGTTGCTCAAGTGATTGCGAAAACATCGTTTGCGACGGTTTATCCCTGCCTGGTTATCCAAAGCGCCGTTATTATTTTTGCATCATGGAAAATTTTTGGCATTTAGATATTTACTTTTTGCGTTTCGTGTGTTAAAATATTAAAGTATAAAAGCGCAAGAAAGGAAGAACTTGCATGAGCGGAAAAATCAAGGATAAGAATGTTGACTTTTTGTTTGAGGCAATTTTAAATTTGCAGACTCTAGAGGAGTGCTATGATTTCTTTGAGGATCTTTGCACGGTTACAGAAATCAAAGCTATTTCTCAAAGAATTGTTGTTGCAAAAATGCTCAGAGACAAAAAGGTCTACAGTGATATTGTTTCGGAAACAGGTGCAAGCACGGCAACCATCAGCCGCGTTAACCGCTCTCTTCAGTATGGCTGCAACGGCTATGAAGAGATTTTCAAGAGGATGGAAAAGTAATGTCTTACGATAATTTTTCCGGATTCTATGATTTGCTGACCGATAATGTTGAGTATGAGAAGCGTGCAGATTATTTTTGCAGGCTTCTTTCAATGTGCGGAATAAACGAAGGTATATTGCTTGACCTCGGATGCGGAACGGGCAGTATGTCGCTTGCTATGGCAGAAAGAGGTTTTGATGTTATCGGTGTTGACAGCAGCGTAGGTATGCTCAATGCCGCAAGGCAGAAGGCTTATGAAAATAATGCGGAAATTCTTCTGCTCAATCAAAACATGGAAGAAATCGATCTTTACGGAACGGTTGACTGCGCAATCTGCGTTCTGGACGGCATAAACCATCTTGAAGGCGAAAAAGATGTCAGAAGCACTTTCGATAAGGTTTCTCTTTTTATGAATAAGGGCGGTGTGTTTGCGTTTGATGTAAACACAATATATAAGCATAAAAACATTCTTGCTGATAACGTTTTTGTTTATGAACCCGAGAATTTGTTTTGCGTGTGGCAAAATAACTATAACAGCGCGGATAACAGCGTTGATATTTCTCTTGATTTCTTTGAGGAAGAGGACGGCGCATATTACCGTTCGTACGAAGCTTTCACCGAACAGGCGTATGAACTTGACAAGATTAAATTTTGGCTTGAGGATGCCGGATTTGAGGTTGTCGGAATTTATGATGATATGACAACCGACAATGTTAAGCCCGATAGTGAAAGGGCAGTATTTTTAGCAAAGAAGAAGTGAGATTATGAGTGAACTTGTAAGAATGATTTCGGCTGACGGAACTTTAACCGTTATTGCCGTTGACAGCACGGATATTATCAATCGCATGGAGCAGATTCATCAGACTTCTGCCGTAACCTCTGCTGCATTGGGCAGGCTTTTGACGGCGGCTTCAATGATGGGCGCCGTGCTTAAAGGAAAGGATAACAGCATAACTCTGCGAATGAACGGCAACGGTCCGGCCGGCTCGCTTATTGCCGTTTCGGATAGCGAGGGCAATGTGCGAGGATATGTTGCAAATCCCGTTGTTGAGATACCCCTTAACGATAAGGGCAAGCTTGATGTTGCAGGCGCAGTCGGTGTGGACGGCACGCTGACTGTAATGAAAGAGCTCGGTCTTAAAGAGCCGTATATAGGTCAGATTTCCATTGTTTCGGGCGAAATAGCAGAGGACATAACAAACTATTTTGCAACAAGCGAACAGATTCCGAGCGTATGCGCTCTCGGCGTTTTGGTTAATCCCGATTTATCAATAAAGGCAGCCGGCGGATTTATTATTCAGCTGCTTCCTACGGCTTTTGAAGATACAATCGACCAAGTTGAGGAATGCATAAAGAACATTGAACCTGTGACGCAGATGCTGACAAACGGAATGTCTCCTGAGGATATATGCCGCCATGTTCTCAAAACATTTGAGCTTGAAATACTTGACACTTCATCTCCTGAATACAGATGCAACTGTTCAAGGGAAAGAGTGATAAAGGCTCTTTTGAGCATGGGCAGGGATGATCTTGCCGATATGGCGAACGACCCGTTTACCGAGGTTGACTGCCATTTCTGCGAAAAGAAATACCGATTTACTTCTGCTGAAATTAAAAAACTTGCGGAAAGCAACTGAGAAAGGCGGATGAGCTATGGGAAAATTGTTCGGTTATCCTGAATTCGATGTTAACGGCGAAGAAATTCTTTGCACTTATGATAATGATTACAGCGAGATGATGATGGATGTGCGCGTTTATCGCATGAAAGCCGGTGAATCAAGAAGTTTCTGCCGCAGCGGCGAGGAAATCGCTGTTCTTCTTCTCTCCGGTAACATCACGTTTGAGTGGGATGGAAAATCTGAATCCGTGAGCCGCGACAGCGTTTTTACGCAAGGACCGTATGCCCTTCATGTATGCACGGATATGAATGCTTCGGTTAGAACGGTTACAGATTCGGAAATCCTTGTTCAATGCACAAAGAACAACAAAACATTCGCAGGCAAGCTTTACAGACCGGAGGATGCTCCGTGGGGCTATTCCTGCGTGGGCAAGTTCGGCAATGTTGCAAAACGCAGAGTAAATACTATTATAGATAAAGAAATTGCGCCCCATTCAAACATGGTTCTCGGCGAAGTGCTTAATGACAAAGGCAACTGGTCGGGATATCTTCCTCACAGGCATCCGCAGCCCGAGTGCTATTATTTCAAATTTGACCGTCCCGAAGGCTTCGGAGCAAGCTTTGTCGGTGATGAGGTATTTAAAAGCATTGACAACAGCTTTTCGGCAATTCCCGGAGGCGCATTGCATCCTCAGTCGGTCGCTCCCGGTTTTCAGATGTATACCTGCTGGATGATTCGCCATCTCGACGGTGACCCTTGGCTTCAGACAACCCGTAATGAGGATGAAAAATATGTCTGGCTCCATGATGCAGAGTTTTAATTTGCAATGTTTTGAATTGCGAAGAGCATAACTGAAAAATGCCCAAAAATTGTTCGAAAAAACAACTAAAAAAATAAACAAAAAATTTTTGAAATTTTTTTAAAAAAAGGGTTGACATTTTCTCAAAAGTAGTGTATTATACAACACGTCGCTTGACCAAAGCGACGCCAACGTGGGAGCATAGCTCAGCTGGGAGAGCATCTGCCTTACAAGCAGAGGGTCACAGGTTCGAGCCCTGTTGTTCCCACCATTTGGCCCGGTAGTTCAGCTGGTTAGAACGCTAGCCTGTCACGCTAGAGGTCGAGGGTTCGAGCCCCTTCTCGGTCGCCATTAATATACCGAAGCAATTCGGTATATGCCTCTGTAGCTCAGTTGGTAGAGCAGCGGATTGAAAATCCGCGTGTCGTTGGTTCGATTCCGACCGGAGGCACCATTCGCGGGCGTAGCTCATCTGGTAGAGCGCCACCTTGCCAAGGTGGAGGTAGCGGGTTCGAGCCCCGTCGCCCGCTCCACAAATGATAACAGGAGCATCTGCTCCTGTTATTTACATGGTGACATAGCCAAGTGGTAAGGCAAGGGTCTGCAAAACCCTCACTCCCCGGTTCAAATCCGGGTGTCACCTCCAAAGCCCCAAGAACTTTCGTTCTTGGGGCTTACTTCTTACCCTATTATCTTTTCATTTTTACCTCAAAAATTCCTTGAGGCTTTGGAAGGTAATAAGTAATAGTGAATGCGTTAGGGCGGTATACCCGCACTC
>JAZRIG010000037.1:0-6673 GCA_045645145.1 Acutalibacteraceae bacterium | reverse complement strand
CTTGCAACCCTTAAAGAAGCAGTTGACGCAGCATTTGATGCTTACAGCAAGGAATACAAAGATTGTATTTACTGTATCGGTTCTGTTTTGGGTCCTCATCCGTTCCCAATGATGGTGCGTGATTTCCAGAGCATCGTAGGCGTTGAAGCAAGAGACCAGTTCATTGAAATGACAGGTCATCTTCCCAGCGCAATCGTTGCATGCGTAGGCGGCGGCTCAAATGCGGCAGGTCTTTTTGCAGGCTTCCTCAACGACCCTGTTGATATTTACGGCATTGAGCCTCTCGGCAGAGGCCCCAAGCTCGGCGACCACGCTGCCAGCCTTAAATACGGCACAGAAGGCATCATGCACGGCTTCAACAGCATCATGCTCAAGGACGAAAACGGCGAACCTGCTCCCGTATATTCCGTTGCAAGCGGTCTTGACTACCCCTCATCCGGCCCTGAGCACGCATTCCTGCAGGAAATCGGCAGAGTTAAATATGATGTAATTGATGACGAAGAAACAATTGATGCATTCTATAAACTTTCACGCCTTGAAGGAATTATTCCTGCAATCGAAAGCTCACACGCAGTTGCATACGGCATGAAGCTGGCAAAAACAATGGAGCACGGCTCCGTCCTTATCAACCTCTCCGGCAGAGGCGACAAGGATATGGACTATGTAATCGAAAACTACGGCATCAGATAAACAAATAAGGTGGCCTGCAGATAATTCTGCAAGCCACCTTTTATTTTTTAAAAATTACAGCTGTGACGCAAGGTATGCCGCTCCAAGCTTATTGGCATCGTTCCCCATCAAAGCCTTAACAACCCTGACTTTTCTGAAACTTGCCATAAGTTCTTTTTGAAGCCTTGCATTAACTTGGTCTGTTATATAGGATTCGTTCATTATTCCCCCACCGGCAACAACAAGCGCAGGATTGAAAATATAAACAAGTCCTTTTAAGCCGAGAACTATTTCATCAACCCATTCATCAATAAGCTTTTTAATTTCAGGATTATCAAAATTCTCAAAAATTTCCCTGCCGTTCATTTCTTTACCGAGCTTTTCAGAAACATTTCGAACCAATGCACCGGCCGAAGCATAAGCTTCGTAACAGCCGCAGCCGCCGCAAGTGCATTCTCTGCCGCCTGCATGGGTAACAATATGACCAAATTCACCTGCAGAAAACGAATTGCCCGTAAACAGCTTGTTGTTAAGATAAATTGCACCGCCTATGCCTGTGCCGTAAGTAAGGCAAATAAAATCGGAATATCCCTTTGCTGCGCCAAAAACAGCCTCGCCGATAGCGGCGGAATTAACATCGTTTTCAACAGCGGTCGGAATGCCTGTTTCGGCTTCGATTATCTCCTTGATTTTTGTGCCTGTGTAGCCCGGAATGCTGTCTGTGGCATAAACTATCTCGCCTTTTATGCTGTCAACCTGCCCCGCAGTTGAAATACCGATGCGGTCAATTCCGTCACAGCTTTTTATAATTTCAACAACACGGTCAATAATTTTTCTGCCGCCCTCATGAGCGTTGGTTGGCACAGACTTTTTTTCTGTCAGGTTAAAATTTTCGTCGCAAAACGCATATTTAATCTCCGTGCCGCCGATATCGAAAGCAAGAATTTTCATTAAAACTCCTCCGATAAAACATAAGGGACGATGCGGGCATCGTCCCCTGCTGAGTTATTTTTTTGACTCCTCAAGCGCCTTAACAAAGCGTTTGGTGATATCCATGGGTCTTGTGATAGCCGTGCCTACCACAGCAGCATGCGCACCGCATTCAAAGGCTTTAACAAGCTCATCGGGCGCCCAGATGCCGCCCTCGGCAATAACAGTTGCACCAAGCTCTTCCTTATAACGCTTCATAAGCGTGAAATCGGGCAAAGATGTGCCTTTGGTATAAGGCGTATAGCCGCTCATGGTTGTTCCGAGCAGGTCAAAGCCGAGTTCCTGCGCCTTTTTGCCCTCCTCAAAACAGGAGGTATCCGCCATAAAGAGCTGGTCAGGATATTTTGCACGCACTTCTTTGAAGAACTCTTCAAAGGTTACTCCGTTAGGCCTCAATCTGTTTGTTGCATCAACCGCAATTATATCGCAGCCGATTTCAACAAGAGCGTCAACCTCTTTCATGGTTGGAGTAATATAAACATCGCTGTCATCATACTCTTGCTTGATAATTCCGATAATCGGCAAGCTGACTCTCTCCCTGATAGCCAAAATATCAACAACAGTATTTGCTCTTATGCCCACGGCACCGCCGAGGGCTGCGGCATAAGCCATTTTGCTCATTATGTAGCTGTCATATAACGGCTCTGTTGACAAGGCTTGGCAGGAAACAATAAGTCCGCCTTCGATTTGTTTTAAAATTTCTTTATTTGTCATCTTTTCCATAATTCGGATTATATCATAGTTTTTTTGCAAATTCAACTTGAAAAAGTATTTTTAGATGTGTTAGAATAAGTTTACAAATTGTTCATAAAATAAATATCACATTTTGGCGTTTTGCGGTGTTTTAATTATATAAAGGTATAATTATGTCCAAATGAAAGGTGGTATGACTGTGTGCGCCGTTACTGCCCAATATAACGATGAGCTTCGCCATATTGAATATGCGGTCGAAAAATACAGCCAGATGCTTTTCAGAATAAGTTACAGCATTTTAAATAACAAGCATGATGCTGAGGACGCTGTTCAGGAAACCTTCCTGAAATACATGACCAAAGCCCCGCTTTTCAGAGATTCTGACCATGAAAAAGCATGGTTAATCAAGGTTGCAACCAACATCAGCAAAAATATAAGCAGATTCAACAACCGCCATGCTGCGGAAAACCTTGATGAGCTTCGTCACATCGGAATTAGCAATGATGACCGCGATATTTTTGAGCTTATAATGCACCTGCCGACAAAATACAAAATCGCTCTTGATTTATATTATATCGAAGGCTACAAAGCCAACGAAATTGCGCAAATAACAAACACATCACCGGTCACAGTAAGAAAGCAGTTGCAATACGGGCGAAAATTACTGAAGCTTGAACTCGAAAGGATTGATTTGAATGAAGACTAATAACCAACATCTTAATGAATATACAAGAGTTATGGGTAATATGTACATCGAAGATGAGGCAAAACAGCGAATCATAAGAAACTGTGCCCGATACAGCACACTCAAAAAAATCAAATCCGGCAAGTTCAGACTGATTGCCGTTATAAAAGAAACAACGACTGACAAAATCTGATAAACACCATCAATTAAGCGGAGCTTTTCAGCTCCGCTATTTTTATTATGGGGACTATCGTTACAAAAACAAAACCTTAAATTTGTATATTTTTACCAAACGGAGGACAAAAAAATGAAAGAACCTGTTTTTTACAAGGTAATCAGAAGACCGCTGGCAGCGCTGTTCAAGGCTGTTTATAAGCCGACAATTACAGGCAAACGCTACATACCGCAAAGCGGGCGCATTATTCTTGCAGGCAATCACACTCACTATTTTGACTGCATTCTTATCGGCTGCGCCACAAACAGATGCGTTCACTATCTTGCTAAAGATGAGTTGATGAAGGGGCCACTTAAATATATCTTTAAGCCGCTCGGCATTATTCCCGTTAACCGCAGAACAAAGGACAAGGCAGCATTGCAGACTGCCATTGAAACTCTCAATGACGAAAAGGTTATAGGCATTTTCCCCGAAGGCACAATCAACCGCACCCAGGATGTTATCATGCCTTTCAAATACGGTGCCGTCAAAATGTCACGCGATGCAAAATCGGACATTGTTCCGTTTGTTATAACAGGAAAATACAAGCCCTTTGAAAGAAGCATTAAAATACAGTTTATGGAGCCTTTAAGGGCATCCGACAATTTGGAAGAAACAAATGAAAAGCTTATGAGCATTGTTTCAAACGAACTTATTAAGGAAGGTATCAAAAAATGAAAAAACCCGAAAACAGAGAACTGGGATATAAATTGCTGACTCCCATCATGCGCCCCCTGTTCAAGTTTTATTATAGCCCCAAAATTATCGGTGCAGAAAAAATCCCTAAAGACGGCGCAATCATCATTGCGGGCAACCACAAGCATATTTTTGACCAGTGCCTCACCATTATGGCAACAAAAAGAGTTATCCACTATATGGCAAAAAAGGAATATTTTGAAGGTGCGCTTGCACCCTTCTTCAGACTTGTAGGCTGCATTCCCGTTGACCGTTCAAGAAAGGACTTTTCAAGCGCAAAATCCGCGCTCACGGTTCTTAAAGATGACGGTGCTATCGGTATTTTTCCCGAAGGAACAAGAAACAAAACAGATGCCTTCATTCTTCCTCTTAAACACGGCGCTGTTTCAATGGCCAAAAAAACTGATGCTTACATTGTTCCGTTCGGTCTTACAGGAGAATATAAATTCCGCAGCAAGGATTTGCAGGTTATATTCGGCAATCCCTTCAAGGTGGGCGATATGACCGTTGAAGAAGCCAACAAAAAACTTCATGACGAAATAGAAAAGCTTATGCTTGAAAGCCTCGGGGTTCAGGCAGATGAAATCCGCAAAGACGCATAACGGAAAAAACAGGAGAAGAATTATGAGAATAGGTATGGACGTCGGTTCAACAACGCTCAAATGCGTTGCAATCGACAATAACGATAAAATTGTTTATAAGGCGTATGAACGCCATTATTCAAAAATCGCCGAAAAAAGCGCAGCAATGCTTTCGGAAATCATTAAAGAAAACCCCGAATTTTCCAAAGCTGCTCTTGTTGTTTCCGGCTCTGCAGGCATGGGCTTTGCAAACGCACTCGGTCTGGACTTCATTCAGGAAGTTTACGCAACAAGAATCAGCGTTTCCCGTCTTTTGCCCGGAACTGACGCCGTTATTGAGCTTGGCGGCGAGGATGCTAAAATTCTCTTTTTCACAAACGGAGTTGAGGTTAGAATGAACGGCTCCTGTGCAGGCGGCACAGGCGCATTCATCGACCAGATGGCATCGCTTCTTAATGTCAGCCCGACAGAAATGAATGAGCTTTCAAAAAGTCACGAAAAAATTTATTCTGTTGCTTCAAGATGCGGCGTTTTCGCAAAATCGGATATCCAGCCCCTGCTCAACCAGGGCGCAAGAAAGAACGACATTGCTGCCAGCATCTTTACCGCAGTTGTTAACCAAACGGTTTCAGGCCTTTCACAGGGCAGAAAAATCGAAGGCAACGTTGTTTATCTGGGCGGTCCTTTATACTTCCTCTCTGAGCTGAGAGAAGCATTCGACTCAGGCTTGGGAGTTAAAGGCAGATGCCCTGAAAACGGACTGTATTTCGTTGCTCTCGGCGCAGCATATTCAGCGAGCGGAGAAGAACTTGATATTAAAGATATTACCGAAAAAATCAAAAACTCAAAAGAAAGCGGTGAATACCTCGGCGCAGCTCCGCTTTTTAAATCAGAAGAAGAATACAAAGAATTTTCGGCACGTCACGCCAAAAATTCCGTTGAAGATAATTGCAAAATTGCCGACGGTGAAAAGGTCTGCATAGGCATTGACGCAGGCTCAACCACCGTTAAAGCCGCAGTTATCAATATGAACGGAAAAATCGTTTACAGCAGATACATACCCAACAACGGCGACCCCGTTTCTCTTATCAGAGATTTCCTTGCTGATTTCTATAATGAATATCCCTCAGCCGTTATCGCATCAAGTGCAGTAACAGGCTACGGTGAAGACATTATCAAAAATGCTTTTGCCGTTGATATCGGCCTTGTTGAAACAGTTGCCCACTTCACCGCCGCAAAGAGATTTAAGCCCGACGTTGATTTCATTATTGACATCGGCGGCCAGGACATTAAATGCTTTAAAATCAGAAACAACGCAATCGACAATATTTTCCTCAACGAAGCCTGCTCCTCAGGCTGCGGCTCGTTCCTGCAAACATTCGCTGCCGCATGGGGATATAACATCGCAGATTTCTCAAAGCTCGGCCTTTTTGCAGATAAGCCCGTTGACCTCGGCTCACGCTGCACGGTATTTATGAACTCTTCCGTTAAGCAGGCTCAGAAGGACGGCGCATCAATTGAAAACATTTCGGCCGGTCTTTCAATCAGCGTTGTTAAAAACGCAATTTATAAGGTTATCAGAGCTGCAAACGCCGATGAGCTCGGCAAAAACATCGTTGTTCAGGGCGGAACCTTCCTTAACGATGCGGTTCTTCGCGCTTTTGAACAGGAAATTAACAGAAATGTTGTAAGACCCAATATTTCAGGCCTTATGGGAGCTTACGGTGCAGCACTTTTCGCAATGGAAAGAATGCAATCTATAAAGTTATCCGTGCCGCAAACGCGGACGAACTGGGCAAGAACATCGTTGTTCAGGGCGGTACATTCCTTAATGATGCCGTTCTCCGTGCGTTTGAGCAGGAAATCGGCAGAAATGTTGTCAGACCGACGATTTCGGGCCTTATGGGCGCTTACGGTGCAGCACTTTATTCAATGGAAAGAGCGCCTGAAAAGAGTTCAATTATCACTCCCGAACAGCTTCAAAAGTTTGAACATAAGGTTAAGGCGGTTACCTGCGGAAAGTGCAGTAACAATTGCCGCCTTACCGTCAACACATTCTCAACGGGCAGCAGTTTCATAGGCGGAAACCGTTGCAGCAAACCTATTGCAAAAAGCAATGCTGTTAAGGGCGAGAATATGTTTGAC
>JAZRIG010000036.1:0-13024 GCA_045645145.1 Acutalibacteraceae bacterium | reverse complement strand
TAACAGAAAAGGCGAATTCCTCTTCACCAGAGCAGAAATGCTCAGCGTTTTTGCAGAAAAACTGCTCGGCAAAGAATACCCCAAGGAAGAAATTGAAAAGGGCTGGAGAATCCTCATGACAAACCAGTTCCACGATATTCTTCCCGGTTCGTCAATCCACGAAGTTTTTGAGGATTGCCGCAAGGATTATGCCGTTATGAACAAAATCGGCGAGGATATCTATAACGGCGCTTTAAAGGCTCTTTCGGGAGCTGTTACCGCTGATAAAAACAGCATCACCGTTTGGAACCTCACAAACGCAAGCAGCTATGAGCCTGTTGAGGTTGAAGGTGTTCCCGATGGAATGTATGTTGCCACCTCAGACGGTTTATCGCTCCCCTGCGCATATATTAACGGCAAATTTGTGTTCATTCCCGATTGCCTTGAGCCAATGAGCTGCAAGACATTTAAGCTGCAGGAGGGTGAATGCATCTACGCTCCCGTTGAGGCAGATGCCACCTATCTCGAAAACGCAAATCTTGCTGTTACTTTTGACGAAAACGGAATAATCACAAGCATATATGATAAAGTCAACCAAAGAGAAGCTCTTGACGGCAGGGGCAATATTCTCACAATTTCGCTCGATAAATGCGTTCATGAAACCGCATGGAACCTTGAGCTTAACTATCAGAAGAAGATGTGGGAGCTTAAGGCAGACAGCATTGAGGTTCTTGAAAGCAACGCAGTCAGGGGTGTTGTAAGAGTTAAATACAGCTTCAACAAGTCAACAATAACACAGGATGTTATTCTTTATCAAAACGGTGAAACAGTTGTTTTTGACACAACAGTTGACTGGCATGAAAGCGACAAAGTTCTTAAGGCAGGCTTTGACGCAGCAGTTATTGACACAGATGCGACCTATGATATTGCTCACGGTGCAACAAAGCGTCCCACCCATTGGAACACCCTCTATGACCTCACAAGATTTGAGGTTGCCGCGCACAAGTGGGCTGACCTTTCCGAAGGCGGTTACGGCTGCAGCATTATCAATGACTGCAAATACGGCTATGACATACATAACAGTCATGTAAGAATAACGCTCATGCGCGCCCCCACCTGCCCCGACAGAACAGGTGACCACGGCATAAACACCTTCAAATATGCCTTTTATCCTCATGACGGCGACTGGAGAAACGGCACGGTTCAGCACGCAATTGCCTTCAACGTTGCTCCCGTTGCGGTCTATAATGCAGAAGCTGTCAGCGGCAACATTCCCTGCGAAATCAAATTTGTTGAAGGAACGGGCGAAAACATTGCTGTTGATGCAATCAAAAAAGCTCAGGACGGCAGAGGATATATTATCCGCTTTGTTGAAGAAGAGCAAAGAAGAGGCACTCATTGCGTAAAACTTAATTTCGGTTTTGAAAAGGTTTATGAGTGCAACATGATAGAAGAAGATAAATGCGAAATCGAATGCTCCGAAAACGGATTTGAGTTTGATATCAAACCCTTTGAGGTTAAAACGTTCAGAGTTATCTAAAACAACAAAAAGCCGCCGAAGTTCTTTGAACTTCGGCGGTATCTTTTTATTTAAATACAAACTCATAGACCTTTGACCATGAACGAACTCTTTTTTCATTCCAGCGTTTCGGCATCATTGCACAGGTTGCGGCAGCCTTACCCATATTAACACCGCAGGCGATAAGCTTTTTGAGCAGTTCGGGGTCGTGGCAAACCTGCTTTGCCTGATTGATTAACGCTTTGGGGTCAATATTCATGTTTCCTATGCCCGTGAAATCCGCACCGATGGTCATCAAATCCTCAGTCATGATTCCTTTTTCGAAAACATAGTCAACTTCCTCGGGGGTGAGGCTTAGCAAAAGCAACTTGCCGCATGCAAGCGGAGCAAGCCCTGCTCCGAGTTCCTTATAATATCCCATTTGATATTTCCAAAGATTTTCGGCAGTAAAAGAGCAATTCTTATCTGCTATTACCGTATCGGCAAGAATTCTTGCAGCTTTAAGGCTGTTAGCAATGCCAGAACCGATGAGCGGAACAGTCATAAACGCGCTGTCACCTATAGCGGCATAACCGTCGGCAATCATCACCGAAAGCGGCTGACGCACGGGAATTTCAACAAACTGTCCTCCTCTGAGAACCTTTTCGCCGAGCCTGGGATTTGTTTGGCGAAGATAATCCGAGAAACGCTCAACCTCGTCCATATCAAAAGCCTCAAATCTGCCGATAAGCAAATCCGTATGGTCTTCCTCAGATGCAATCCAGCTTACGCCCAGTTTGCCGTCGGCAAAAAGAATAACCTTGAATTTTGCCTGAACTTCTTCATCGCTCGCAACGTTATAAAAAGCTCTGTAAATCGAAATCTTTTCTTTTCTGTCAATCTCTTTTTCGATACCGAACGAATCAGGCAAATTGCAGCGAACGGGAGAATTCATGCCGCAGGCATCAATAACAAGGTCGCCGTAAAACTCGCCCTTGCTTGTTTTTATTCCTACAACTCTGCTGCCGAGAACAATCGGGCCGAGAACCTCACATTCATATTCGATTTTTACACCGCATTTCAGAGCATGGTTAATAAAATGCTCGTAAATATCGCGGCGTTCCATTTTTATTTCAAGCTTATCCTCAGGAACATGCTGGCGCAGACCCTTGTTCATTGAAGGGCCGAAGAAAGTCATATCTTCTTTATACTCAAACTTATCCTCCGGCGGCATTTCCATGCCCGCAACAGCAAGCGCACCCGGAGCAAAAATATCGGTCCAGTCGTAGCCGAGAGTGCCTTCCTTTTTCTGTTCATAAACGGTAACATCAAAGCCGGCTTTTGCAATAAGCGCCGCAGCCGCAATTCCGCCGTGGCCGAGGCCTGCAACAATTATCTTTTTACCCATGTGTTTATATCCTTTCAAGGAATATTTCATAATTATTTTATTATATTACAAAAACAATATCAATGTTACAAATGTAACATTGAGCAACATAAAAATGCCGCGCATTAAGCGCGGCAAAAAATTTATTTATGATAGAGCTTTTTGGTTTGATATCTCGGCTCACAGGTAAGATTTATGCCGAGTTTTCTGTAAACATCCATGTCAACCTGAGAGAGGATAACCGTTGAATGAGCCTCGCAGTCCTTAAGGCCCTCAATTGCCTCAAGCGCTTTGTTTGCAACAGGATTTGTGTTGGCGCTCATTGAAAGAGCTATGAGAGTTTCATCTGAATGAAGCCTGGGATTGTGGCCCTTGAGAATTCCTGTTTTAAGCTTCTGGATAGGCTCTATTATTGACGGTGAAATCATCAGCAAATCATCGGGAAGCCCTGCAAGATGCTTTGCCGCATTGAGAAGAGCGGCGCTCGAAGCTCCGAGGAGATTGGAGGTTTTGCCCGTAACAATTCTGCCGTCAGGCAGCTCAATTGCAACCGCAGGCTGGCCATCGGTCTCATTGCTTCTGTCAACAGCGGCCTTGATTACCTTTCTGTCCTCAACGCTGATGCCTGCCTGATTCATCAGGCTGACTATTTTATCAACGGCCTCCTGCTTGCCTCTGCCCATTTTAAAATCACAAAGAGCGGCAAAATAGCGGCGAAGGATTTCCTGCTTTGAAGCCTCTCTTGTTGCTTCGTCATCACATATAGCATAACCTGCCATATTAACGCCCATATCCGTGGGAGATTTATAGGGGCTGACGCCCTCAATTCTTTCAAATATTGCATTTAATACAGGAAAAACCTCAACGTCCCTGTTATAGTTAACAGTTGTTACTCCGTAAGCGTCAAGATGATAGGGGTCAATCATGTTAACGTCGTTAAGGTCTGCTGTTGCTGCCTCATAAGCAAGGTTTACAGGGTGCTTCAAAGGCAGATTCCAAACGGGGAAGGTTTCAAACTTGGCATATCCCGCCTTGTTGCCGCGCTGATTCTCGTGATAAAGCTGAGAAAGGCAGGTTGCCATTTTTCCGCTGCCGGGGCCGGGAGCTGTGATAACAACAAGAGGTCTTTCGGTTTCGATAAACTCGTTTTTGCCAAAGCCCTCATCGCTGACGATATGAGAAACATTATAAGGATATCCGTCAATATTGCGGTGAGTGAAAACCTTGATGCCAAGCTGCTGAAGCTTGGTTTTGAAAGCCTCTGCTGCAGGCTGCTCTTTATATTGCGCAAGAACAACGCTGCCGACAAAAAGACCTGCTCCCCTGTAGGCATCAATAAGGCGCAAAACATCCGCATCATAGGTTATCCCGAGGTCACGGCGCATCTTGTTGCTTTCAATATCGCCGGAATTTATAACAATAACAACCTCAACATCATCAGCAATACTCTTAAGCATTTGAAGCTTGCTGTCCGGCGCAAAACCGGGAAGAACCCTTGAAGCATGAAAATCGTCAAAAAGCTTGCCGCCGAATTCGAGATAAAGCTTGCCGCCGAATTCATTGATTCGCTTGCTTATCTGCTCAGACTGCTTGCTGATATAGGCAGCATTATCAAATCCGATTTTCTTCAATTTCAACACCCCTTCACCGCAAAAGGCACAAACACCGCGGATTTTGTAGAACTAACTTATTTATTATATAACACCTGCGCCTGCAAATCAAGTCAAAGTAAAAATAAATTTTAAAGCGGGAGCAGCAAATGCTGCCCCCGCTGCTTCTAAAAAATCATACAGGATTTCTTTCAAGGCTTTCTTCGCCTGCGCTTCTTGTTTCTCTCAGGCTCGCATACATAGTTTCAAGCCTCGATTTATTAAGAGGATAACCGAATTTGAAAAGAATAAACACAAGAGTGTAAACTATTGCAGGGATAACGGTGCAAACAAAAAGTATTCCCTCGCCAACGCCCTCAACGTAGCCTGCAGAGCCGTGAACCGCGCCGTCATAGCCTGCAACGCTGCCAAGAAGCTTCATTCCGCCAACATCGGCAATTGTCTGGCCGAGGTTGCGGCAGAAGGTGTAAACAGCATAAACCGCACTTTCGCTGCGGATACCCGTTTTATATTCCTGATAGTCAATAACATCGGTGATGATAGCCCAGTTTGTGATGCTCACAAACGAATAACCGAAGCCGATAATAAATGTGAATATCATGAACACAACAGGTGCGCTGCCTGTTCTCTGGCAATGAGGAACAACAAAGAACATGAGGACTGCAGCAACCGCCGAGAAAAATGTTCCTACGCTGCAAAGCTCCTGCTTGCCGAATTTCTTAACAAGCTTGGGCATGAAGAAAATCATAACCGCCATGGGAAGATAGTTTGCGATTGTTCCGATGATGGAAAGGTCTGTATTTTCAAAATAGTTTTTATAGAGATACTGATTAAGTGAGCCGAACTGAAGCTGACCGCTGATAAGAATACCTGAAAGCGCAGCCACAATAAAGGGTCTGCTCTTGAGCATTCCGAGATACATGCCTTTGATATCAACCTTGGGTTCTTCCTCGGAAGCAACTCTTTCCTTTGTTGTTTTAAAGCAAAGGAAGAAGAAAATTATTGAAAGAACACCCATAATCACGCCGAATTTGAGCATCCCGCCCGCATCGGCCGCCTTAACGGCATTGCCTTCGCTGTTGGTGCCCGTAACTGTGTAAATAATCATCGGGCCGATAAGCAGAGGAATCGCACCGCCGAGACCCGCACCGATTGAACGGAAGGTTGACAGAAGCGTTCTTCCCTCGGGGTCATCGGTAATAACGGATGCAAGCGAGCCGTAAGGAATATTGATTGTTGTATACATCATACCGAAACCGATATATGTTATATACATAAGAGCAACAACAACGGTTTCGCTTGATGTAAAGCTTCTGAAATTAACGAAGCAGAGCATCGCCATAATGCCCAAAGGAATGGCAAACCATTTTATATAAGGTCTGTATTTGCCGTCTTTGTTTGGTTTTTTCTTCGCAACAATATTGCCCCAAAGCGGGTCATTGATTGCATCCCAAAGCCTTGCAATAAGCAAAAGTGTTGTTATTTTGCTTTCGGCAACCTTAAGAATATCTGTAAAAAAGACTTTAAGATATGACGAAACATAAGTTAGAACGAACAAATTCGCCGCATCACCGAATGCATATCCCAGTCCGTCTTTGAAGCCGATTTTATTCGGATGAACAAACTCGGCATCAAGTGCACGCTGTTTTTCCACAACATTACCTCCATGTATTTATTATTTTAAAATGCAAAATATTTTTCTCTCTGTTTCTGAACTCTGCCGCTGATAAACTCAAGAGTTTCCTTTGCGCCTTCGATGCCGCAAACATAATCCTTCATGGCTCTGCCCTCTTCATAGCAAAGGTCGTCATGAAGCGGGAAATAATCCTGAAGAAGGAAGGTTGCGTAACGTGCGAGCCTGAAATCGCCTACAAGACGGAATTCTTTGCTGATGCCGTCAATGGCAATCGAATAAAAATTCTTGATTGAATCTATAATTGCTTCTCTTTCATTAGCAGGTGAGAATACCATTGTTGAAGCGACATAGGCGTTTTCGTTGTTAACGGAGCTGTGGCTGTCCGTACTGCCGACAATGGGGAATTTATCATAACCCTTTGCAAGCACTTCATAATACTTATGAGTCTGGAAACCATTATGCTCATAGTAGTTTTCACCGCCGAGAACCTCAAACGCATCAAACGGATGTGTTTTGAGCATGTAGTCGGTTATGTTTTCGGGCACCTGATGAACATTGGAAAGCCAATAAGGATGGCAGAAAATTCCAAGACCCTCAGCCTTTCTGATATGGTTAAACACCCACACGCAGCTTGCGTAAGTAAACGGCTCAATCCCTTCGGGGATATCAAGAGTTGCCGCAAGCGCATCAACTTCTTTTCTGTATTCATCCTCAGTTATTGCCTCAGGGCAAGGAAAGCCTTCGAAACGGCGCTTATCAATGTCATTGCCGAACTCTTCGGCATATTCATCCTTGAGGATACCGTTGACCGAATATTTTCCTCCGAAATTCACGATGTGAACATCGTTGATATGGTCAGGCGAAAGATCGGGAAGATGAACCTCTTCGCCGGGGCAGATGTTGAACTCGATGGGAACATCTTTATATGCTTCAATTGCCTCAAGCGAGGGATAATAGCGGTGATGGTCAGTTATTGCGAAGAAGTCGTAGCCGTGTTTTCTGTAGTTTGCGCAAACTATCGGAGGAGACTGTCTGCCGTCCGAACGGCAGGTGTGCATGTGCAAATCACCGATAAGCGGATATCTGCCGCAAAGATCCTCATCAAGGGCATAAACGCTCATCTGAAGAAGCCTCTTATTTGTTTCTTTATCAAAAATTCTGACATAGTATTGCTGTTCGCGAGGGAAAGTATATGTAAATCTAAGCTCGCCGTCATACACAAACGGAACCTGTGTGCCGTTCTTTCTGTGGGGATAATCTCTGGGGTTTCCGTCATCAAGGCCGTAAATTGCAAGATAAATCTTTTCAGGGTCTTTGCACTCCGCGTGGCTTCCCAAAGGCTTGATTGTTATTGTAACTTCTTTTCCGGCAGGGAAAACCTTGGGAAATATGTCATAATAGTGAAGCGTTGTTCTCATCATTTTTCACTCCTTAACTTCAACAGTTTTTCCTGTTTCATAAGCTATATAAGAATTTTCAAGAAGGCAGGCAAGCTCAATGGCATCCTGCATTCCCAAACCATCGGGCGACCCCGTGCCGTTGATGCATGCATCAACAAAAAGGTCTATCGGATGGCCGCCATCATCAGGCATAACATCCGGTGTGATGAATCCCTTGTTGAGCTTTGCGGTTTCAACGGTCTTATATTTCATATCATTGTTGCCGCGCCAAAGGAAGATGCCTTCCGTGCCGTGAACCTCAATGGTATAGGGTGATGAAAAGGCGAGAAACGAGGTTTCCGAAACTCCGATGGCACCGTTTTCAAATTCGATAACCGAAATCGCATTTTCGTCAACGGGAGTTCCGAGAACGGAATTTGCAATGCCCGTTATTTTCTTGGGCTTGCCGCAGAGATAGGATAAAAGATACATCGGATGGCAACCCAGATCCATCATTGCGCCGCCTGCACAATCCTCTTTAACAAACCAATATTCGGGCAGCCACTTTCCGCTCACGCCGTTGTGAGCATTGCGGATTCTGACATTTGTCACTCTGCCGAAATCGCCGTTTTCTATATGCTGCTTTGCAAATCTGACTGCGGGCCATGCCTTATGGGGAAACGAAATGGTAAAGGTTACACCATTTTCCTCAACAGCCTTTGCAATTTCGCGGCATTCCTCAACCGTGCATGCAAGCGTTTTTTCGGTAAAAATATGCTTGCCTGCTTTTGCTGCTTTGATAAGCACTTCCTTGTGCATGGTTGTCGGTGTGCAGCAGCAAACTGCGTCAACATCTTCTCTTGCAAGCAGAGCATCAAGATCAGCTTCAAAATCGCAGCCAAGCCTTTCCGCCCAAGATGCTCCTCTTTCGGGTTTTTCATCCCAAACAGCTGTTATTTCCGCCTTTTCTGTCTTTAAAAAATCACGGGCATATCCTTCTGCATGAACGTGCCATTTTGAAAGCATAGCAACTTTGAGCATAGCAATTCCTCCTGTTACACGGGCAATGCCGCATTAATACAAGAGTATCATAACACATTAAAGTGAAAAAGTCGAGAAAAAACTCACGTTTTTCCCGACTTTCTTGAAATAAAAATATCGCTGTGGTATAATTCAACGTGTTGAGCCTTTGCTTCGTTTAGAATAATACTCCAAACCGAGTGCCGAAACGCAAACACCAATTGAAACAGGTCTTGCGCTTGCAAGAAGTTTTTCACTGATTTCAACGGAAGAATAGTAATCGAACACTCTGCCCGCCCCTATGTAAAACACAGTCGAAGCGGCAACAACGGCGGCAACTATCAACCACCCGATAACGAATGTTCTGCGTGCAGGGCGGTGAAGCCCCTTAAATATCTCTTTCATGGCTGACCTCCTTATATGCTGATTATACATCACGGTTCAGCCGTGTTCAAACCTAAAATATTACCAACCAAGGATTTGATAAAATGGCTTTCGGAATTTCAACATCGTGCCTTTACCCGCAAGAAACCGAAAAATCGCTTGAAGAGCTTGCAAAGCTCGGCGTTAAAACCTGCGAGGTTTTTTTGAATTCGCCGAGTGAAACAACCCTTGAATTTGCAAAAATTCTCAACAGAATATCTGATGAATACGGAATAAAAATCGTTTCCGTTCATCCTTTTTCATCATTTGCCGAAACTTACATGCTTTTCAGCGAATACAAAAGGCGTTTTGACGATATGCTGGATTTTTACAAACGCAGTTTTGAGGTAACAAGCGCTGTCGGAGCCGAATTCTCCGTTATACACGGTTCTTTGCTTCCGGGTAAAATTACAGATGACGAATATTTTGAGCGTTTCATGAAGCTTTCGCAAGCAGGCAAGGAATTCGAGGTTACCGTCGGCCAGGAAAACGTTAACCGACACTTCAGCGAAAGCCCCGATTTTTTAAGAAAAATGAGAGCTGCTCTCGGCAGTGAATTCAAGCTGATATTTGATATTAAACAGGCATTCAGGGCGGGTTATTCACCCATTGCCTTTGCGGAAGAATTCAAAGAAAGCATAGTTCACATTCATTTGAGTGACCACAATTCCTGCCACGACTGTCTGCCGCCTGCCAAAGGAAATTTTGATTTCAAAAAGCTGTTTTCTGTTATGAGTTCTGCAAACTACAAAGGCGATTATATAATCGAACTGTATCGCAGCAATTTTGATAGCAGCCAAAACTTGGCAGAAGCTCTTAAGTATATTGAAAATTTATAAAAATCGGTTGCAGCAATCTTGCAATTCATTTTTTTATGTAATATAATGATTATAAGTTTGTATATGGAGTTGTAGAAAATGGAGTTTGAGGAAAAAGAGTTTTTGCCTGTTATTCTGGGTGCGGATTTCACTGCATACAGCCTTGCAAGAAGCTTTCATGAGGAATATAAAATAAAATCCCTTGTTCTCAGCATGAAAAAATGCGAATATATCGCCAACAGCGATATCATTGAAAACCGCGTATTCCCCGGCCTTGAAAATAAAGATAGACTTGTTCAAACCCTTATCGAAGTCGGCAAAGAGTTCAAGGGCAAAAAAAAGCTGATTGTTATGGGTTGCGGAGACTGGTATGTCAGAATTCTGATTGAAAACAAACCCGTTCTCAGCGAATACTATGTTATTCCTTATATTGACGAAGAGCTTCTTAACAAAATCGTTCTCAAGGATAAGTTCTATGAGATTTGTGAGGAATTGGGCATTGATTACCCGAGAACTTACGTTTATAACTGCGGCGAAGAAAACGCGATGGACTTCGATTTCGAATATCCGATTATTGCCAAGCCCGCCAACAGCGCAATGTATCATTATGCAAAATTTGACGGCAAGCGCAAGGTTTTCAGATTCAAAACAAGGCAAGAGCTTGACGATATGCTTGCCAAGCTTGAAAAAACAGACTATAACTATAAATTCCTGATTCAGGACTGCATTCCGGGGGACGACACTTACATGAGGGTTCTCACCTGCTACTGTGACAGAAATTCAAAGGTTAAATTTGCTTCACTCGGCCATGTTTTGCTGGAGGATCACACTCCCTCGGCAATCGGCAACCCTGTTGTTATCATTAACGAGGTCAATGACCAAATCGTTGCTGCCGCAACAAAATTCCTTGAGCACATCGGATACACCGGTTTTGCAAATTTTGATATAAAATATGACACAAGAGACGGCAAATTCAAATTCTTTGAAATTAATGTTCGCCTTGGCAGAAGCAATTTTTATGTTACCGCCAGCGGCTTCAACACCGTTAAATGGATTGTTGATGACCTCATTTATGAAAAAGACCTTGAATATACCGTTGCGGATAAGGAGCATCTCTTCTCTCTCGTTCCGAAATATGTTATCAAAAACTATGTTCACGACGAAGAGCTGAAAAACAGAGCGCTCAAGCTCATGAAAGAAGGCAACTGGACCTTCCCGATAAAATACAAGGCGGATAAAAACCCGAAAAGGCTTTTCTATACAAATGCCGTTTTTTATAATCAAATCAGAAAATACAAGATTTACGGATAGTGATTAAATGAGCGATAATAAAGAGTTGAAGCTCGGTGTGCTCGGAGGTGTCGGTCCCCTTGCAACCATATATTTCGCTGAGCTTGTTATAAGGCTCACCGACGCCGAAACCGACCAGCAGCATGTTTCAATGATTATTCTTAACCATGCCGCAATACATGATCGCACCAATTACATACTTGACCCAAGTGAGCCGAACCCTCTGCCGCAGATGATTGAGGACGCAAAAACCCTGCAGAAGGCCGGTGCGGACTACATTGTTATCCCCTGCAACACCGCTCATTTTTTCTATGACGAAATTCAAAAAGCGGTTGATACTCACATAATCAACATAATTGAAGAAACTGTTCTGCATATAAAAAACACTGTTCCCGATGCAAAAAAAATCGGCATACTTGCCACAAAAGGAACTCTTGTTTCCGGCGCATACCAAACCATGCTTCAAAAGCACGGCCTTGACTATGCCGTTCCCGATAATGAGGACACCGAAATCCTCATGGAAATAATATATGACCAGGTCAAAGCAGGCAAAAGCGTTGATATCGAAAGCTTTTGGCGAGTAATAAACAACCTTAAAAGGAGAGGGTGCGACTGCGTTGTTCTCGGCTGCACCGAGCTCTCAATAATCTACCGCGATTATAGCATCGCCGACGAAACCATTGTGGATTCGCTCGTTACACTTGCCAGAAGAAGCATTGAGCTTTGCGGCAAAAAAATCAAACAAACAGGAATCAAAAAACAATAAATATAAGGAGTGTTTTAGCTATGAAATGTCCGTTTTGCGGCTGTGAAGAAAGCAAGGTTATCGATTCAAGACCAACCGATGAGGGCGAGCGTATCCGCCGCCGCAGAGAATGCATAAGCTGCCAGAAGCGCTTCACCACTTATGAAGTTATCGAAAGTGTTCCGGTAATCGTTGTTAAAAAAGACAAATCAAGAGAAGTTTTTGACCGCAACAAGCTTTTCAACGGCATGCTCAGGGCCTGCGAAAAAAGACCGGTTTCTCTTGAGAAGCTCGAAACTGCCGTTAATGAAATAGAAGCAGCTCTTCAGAATTCACTCGACAGAGAAGTAACCTCCGTGCATATCGGCGAGCTTGCAATGGATAAGCTCAAGGATCTTGATGAGGTTGCTTATGTTCGCTTTGCTTCCGTTTACAGACAGTTCAAGGATATCAACACCTTCATGGACGAGCTTGCAAAGCTGCTCCAGGAAAAATAAAACGATGAAAAAATGCTTATGTCTGATTGCAGTTCTTGTTTTTTTGCTGTGTTCCTGCTCCGGCAATGCTGACAGCCAAAAAATAATAACCGCAGATATGCTTAACATAACCAACACCGAAGAAACCTTTGCAGGCAGCCTTGAAAGATTTTCAAGCGTCATTTCAGCCATGAAAGCAAAGGTCAGTGTGCCTGAAAACGGGCATAACAAAGCAATCAGAGTTCAAAATCCCGACGAATATTTTCTTGAAAACGATTATATTCACACAGCTTTTGAGCCATTTGTTATTTCTTCGTTCGAAATCACAGAGGGCTTTCATTCGAAAATGACCGATGAAGAAGCAAAAAACTTCTACAAGCTTATAAGCAACGGAGCGGATATTGTTTTTGAATCTGACGGCGAAACAAGCTTTTCCCTGAAGTTCGTTTCGGAGGAACTGACCGAGGAATATTCTGCTGAATATAACATAAAATCCGACAGCTTCCGTTATGTTTTCAAAGCCGAGGACAGCGAAGGCGAGCATATCAAAGAATTCCTTGAATTTTCAAAGACGGAAAACGGCGCCTATATCATCCAAAGCAACACAACCCGCTGTTATATTGAGTTTGACAGCAATGATAAAATAGTTTATTTTGCGTGCGGAGTGTTAAGAAACAGCGCATTTTCAATTGAAGAAAGCATATTCCCGATTCCCGCGGAATCAATCGGCAGGCAATGGGTGCTTTCAAAAGGCAAATCGCAG
>JAZRIG010000035.1:0-15579 GCA_045645145.1 Acutalibacteraceae bacterium | reverse complement strand
GTTTAAATTTGAAAATTGCGGATTTTATAGCGGTCCCGCCCCGCTACTCGCTTATCCGGGCTCAGATTCCCCGTCGAAATCCTTTCATCCCCATATATTTTGCAATTATCTGCGCAAATTGCGCTCGATTGTGCGCTGTGCATCTTTTTTTGCGGCAACCTCACGTTTATCATAGAGCTTTTTGCCCTTGCAAAGCCCTATTTCAACCTTTGCCCTGCCCTTCAAGAAATAAACGCTCAAAGGAATTATTGCAAGACCTTCCTGCTTCACCTGAGAATAAAAACGTCTTATTTCTTTCTTGTGAAGGAGCAGTCTTTTGGTCCTTAACGGGTCTCTGTTGAAAATATTGCCCTGCTCATAGGGGCTGATATGCATGCCGTTAACAAACATTTCGCCGTCTTTAACGAAGCACCACGAATCTTTAAGATTGATTTTGCCCTGGCGAATGGATTTAACCTCTGTCCCGAACAGTTCAATGCCCGCCTCGAGCTTTTCAAGCACAAAGTAATCATGATATGCTTTTTTGTTTTGAGCAATTATTTTTATGCCGCTGTTTTTCTCCATTAGCCAAACCTTTCATGCCGTGATAACTCACGGAGTGCGATTATATCACACAATAATAAAGTGTGTCAATATCTTATTTTTGTTGCAAAAAATTTTAAAAATTATAAATTATTTTTTGGAAACACGTTTTTTAGCGTAAAAATCTCTTTTTTTCTGCTTTTCTTCCGCTTCACGCTTAGCCGCCAAAGCTCTTTTTGCCTTAACCTTTGAAAGGGGCTTGCCCTTCTTGGCAGGCTTCTTTTTCTTTTCTTCTTTATCCTTATCAGGATTTTCTTTATAGAAAACTATGCTGCCGCCAACAACCTGAATAACCTCGCTGCCCGTTGCCTCGGCAAGTTTATCGGCAAACTCTCTGGGGCTTTCCGGTGCGCTTTCAAGAAGCACCTTGATTTTTATAAGCTCTCTTTTACGCAGAGCATCTGCCGTCTGCTCAATCAAAGCATCCGAAATACCGCCTTTTCCGATTTGGAACAGCGGCTCAAGACTGTTTGCCTGCGCTCTGAACTGCGCTCTTTCTTTGCTTGTCATCAGTTATCCTCCTCAATCAGCTGTGCCAAACGGCGAACCGATTTGCCTCTGTGGCTTATTGCATCCTTTTCATCAGCGGTAAGCTGCGCCATTGTTTTTTCTCCGCCGTATTCAACAGGCAGAAACAGAGGGTCATATCCGAAGCCGCCGCTGCCGATTTCTTCAAATCCGATTATTCCCCTGCATTCACCGCGGGCAATTATCTTTTTGCCGTCAGGATAAACGCAACATGCAACGCTCACAAATGCCGCACCCCTGTCTTTGGGTTCAACGCCGTCAAGAGCCTTGAGAAGCTTTTGATTGTTGGCATCATCATTGCCGTGCTCTCCGGCATATCTTGCCGAATAAACACCGGGGGCTCCGTCAAGATAATCAACCGCAAGGCCCGAATCATCCGCAATGCATGGCATGCCGCTTTCTCTGCAACCGCTTTCAGCCTTGATGAATGCATTTTCCTCAAAGGTGGTTCCCGTCTCCTCGGCATCTGTCAGCTCAATCCCTGCTTCTTCGGCAAGAAGAACTCTTATGCCGAGAGGTGCAAGAATTCTTTGCATCTCGTCGCGTTTCTTCATGTTATGCGTAGCAATTATATAATCCATATATATTATTCCTCGTCTTTATCTTCTTCAAACAGTCCGTCCGCAAAAGCTTTTGCATTGAACGGTCTCAAATCGTCAATTCCCTCACCAACACCGATAAACTTAACCGGAACCTTGAGGTCATTTTTGATTGCAAGCACAACTCCGCCTTTTGCCGTGCCGTCAAGCTTTGTGAGAATTATGCCCGTAATTTCGGCAACATCCTTGAATTCCTTTGCCTGATTAACGGCATTCTGACCCGTTGTTGCATCAAGAACAAGCAGCACCTCTCTGTCTGCATAAGGAAGCTGTCGGTCGATTACTCTGTAAATCTTTGCAAGCTCCTCCATAAGATTCTTTTTGTTGTGGAGTCTGCCTGCAGTGTCACAGATAATCATATCTGCATTTCTTGCCTTGCCGGCAGCAATTGTGTCAAAAACAACCGCCGCAGGGTCAGCGCCCTCTTTATGCTTAACAATGTCAACATCCGCACGGTCTGCCCAGATTTCAAGCTGGTCAATTGCCGCCGCTCTGAATGTATCCGCTGCGCCGAGAATAACCTTTTTGCCCTCATCCTTGAACATTGCCGCCATCTTGCCGATGGAGGTTGTTTTTCCGACTCCGTTGACGCCGATAACAAGAATAACAGAGGGAACGGTTATCATATCAAGCTCTTCACCGCCGCTGAGCAGCTCGGCAACGATATCACGGATTTCAGCCTTAACATCCTTTGCCTTGCGCAAGTTCTTTTTGAAAACAGCATCGCGAAGCTTTTCTACAATTTCGGTTGCGGTTGTTACGCCGACATCCGCCATAACAAGAATTTCTTCAAGCTCCTCATAAAAATTGTCATCTATTTCATTTTTGCCGTAAAGAGCGGCGTTAATCGCTCCCGACATGCTGTCGCGGGTCTTTTTGAGGCCCTTGTTAATTCTTTTGAAAAGTCCCATTGTCTACCTCATATATAAAATGTATTATTGCTCCTGAACATTCTTGATGATTTTTTCAATCGTTTTCTTAAGGACGGAATCCCTTTCCGCGTTATCCGAAACCGTTTTTATTGAATGCAGGATAGTTGTTCTGTCTCTGTTGCCGAAGAAAGCACTTATTTCTTCCTGGGTCAAATCGGTTATTTCTCTTGCAATGTATATTGCAATCTGCCTTGCCTTTGCGGTTTTTGCATCGCGCTTTTGAGAAATAATATCGCCCTGAGGAATGCCGAAGGTGCGCGCCGTCTCGGATATTATTCCGTTAACAATCGTGGAAACGGGTCTGCTGTCGTTCATGATATCCTTAATGGCATTCTGTGCCATGGCTATGTTGATTGAAGAACCTTCAATATTAACGAGTGCGTTGATTTTCTTAACCGCGCCCTCAAGCTGACGGATATTTGTTTTTATCTTTTCTGCCACAAACTGAATAACATCATCAGGGAGTTCAAGACCGAGAGTATCCGCCTTACGCTGAATGATTGCCATTCTTGTTTCAATATCGGGCGGCTGAATATCGGCAATAAGACCCCACTCGAAGCGGTTTCTGAGCCTTTCTTCAAGAAGCTCAATCTCCTTGGGCGTTCTGTCCGATGTTAAAACAATCTGTTTGCCGTCCTGCGTCAAAGCATTGAACGTGTGGAAAAATTCCTCCTGAGTGGACTCCTTGCCAGCGATAAACTGAATATCGTCCACAAGAAGCACATCGCAGTTCCTGTATTTTTCATGAATTTCATTCATGGTTTTCTTTTTGATGCCGTCAACAATAAGATTAACAAAATCCTCGCCGCGTGTAAAAATAATATCCGCATTTGGATTCTTGTTTTTTATTTCATTGCTGATAGCGCAAAGCAGGTGGGTTTTGCCCAAACCTGAATTGCCGTAAATAAACAGCGGATTGTATGCCGCGCCGGGAGTTGCCGCAACAGCTTGAGCCGCCGCGTGAGCAAATCTGTTGGACGAGCCGACAACGAATGTTTCAAAAGTGTTTTTTTCAATGCTGAGTGACGAAGCAACCGCGCTGTTGCTTGTTGACGTCTCTGCCTTTACGGCTTCGCTTGGGTCGGTAAGCTCAACCTCAACATCAAAGCCCATAACATTTTTAAATGCTTCTCTGAGCTCATCGCCGAATTTTTGCTCAATTATTTTTTTCATAAATTCACTTGCTGATATAACGGCCTTTGCGCCGTCAAAGCTGATGATTTCAAGCGGCTTGAACCAGATATCATATATAACTTCGCCGCAGCTTGCCTTTAAATGCTCGCAGACAAGCACCCACATCTCCTTGAGAGACTCCATTCAAACTTCCTCCATGTTGTTTTGTCGCACAATTACGCATTTTAATGATAAAGATACATAATACAGTATATCACAAGAAAAAGTGCATTTCAAGGATAAAGAAAAAGAAATTTAATATAATTAAAAAAAATATTGACATTGTTGCCTTGATTGTTATATAATGAATGCTCTGAGGGGTGTTTCCCCTTATTTTGTCATGCTTAATAATCAAAACATATTGTGATTTGCAGTTGTTTTGGTTGTTCTAAGACATAATTTTGAAACGGAGGTTAGCAAAATGAAAAGAACTTACCAGCCCAAGAAGCGTCATCGCAAGATGGAACACGGCTTCCGCAAGAGAATGGCTGACAGAAACGGCCGCAAGGTTCTTGCACGCCGCAGAGCAAAAGGCAGAAAGCAGCTCACTTATTAATCCGAAAAAGGATTGATGCAAATGTCCGGAGCAGTAACCCTAAAACAAAACACGGAATTCCACCGCGCATACGGCAGGGGCAAGGTCAAGGCCTCCCCGTCGCTCGTGACCTATGTTGTCAAAAACAGAGGTCTGGGTTGCCGAATCGGAATAACTGCCGCAAAAAAGCTCGGCAGTGCAGTTGAGAGAAACAGATGCCGCCGCATCATCAGGGCGGCATTCTCCTCACTCTCCCCTGTTTGCGAAGGAAATTTTGACATTGTTTTTGTTGCAAGGTTCAAAACCAAAAAACTAAAAAGCTGCGACCTTGTTCCCGTTATGCAAATGCATTTAACGGAGCTTGGTGTTATTCGGAGCAGTGCGGGGGCTGAGATTGAATGAAAAATTTTCTGCTCGCCGCAATACGTTTTTATCAAAAACGCATTTCCCCGCTGTTTCCGCCAATGTGCAGATATTATCCTACCTGCTCTCACTATGCCGTTGAGGCAATTCAGGTTCACGGAGCTTTCCGCGGAACCATACTTGCCATTCTCAGAATTCTGAGATGCAATGTCCTGTTCCCCGGCGGATACGACCCTGTTCCGCCCAAGAAACACACCCACTCGGAGGATGAAAAATGACCTTTCTTTATGAAATTCTCGGTGTGCCTTTCGGCGCTCTTCTGAGACTTATATATAATAGTATCGGATTTGAAAACTATGCTGTTTCCATTGTTTTGCTGACATTGATTTCAAGGATTTTTACAATCCCTTCAACCATCAGCCAGCAGAAGGGAATGGCAAAAACTCAGCGCATTCAGTCCAAAATACGCAGAATTCAAACCAAGTTTGCAGGCAATCAGCAAAAAATTCAGGAGGAGACAAATGCTCTTTATCAAAGAGAGGGCTATAACCCCATGAATGCAGGCTGCATGCCCATGCTTTTCCAGTTTGTTTTGCTTTTCGGCCTTATCGGCGCTATTTATTATCCTCTGAGCCACTTCCTTGTCGGAATCACAGATGAAGAGATTAAGCTTCTTACTGATGCAGTTGCAAAAATCAGCAGTTCAAAATTTGCAAGCAGCTCTCATCTTGCTGAGCTGCTCGTTATCCAGAATATTGACCAGCTTCAAAACATCCCAGGCGTCAGCCAGGCTACTTACAATGCAATTGCCAACATTAACTTCGACTTTTTCGGCCTGTTCTCTCTCGGCGATGTTCCCAAGGACTTCGGATTGCACGTTATTTGGTCAATCCCCATTCTTTCCTTCCTCTCTTCTCTTGCATCGGGAATCTATTCCCAGATTAAGCAGAAAAAGAGCAATCCCGCAATGGCCAACAACCCGATGATGGGATGCATGATGTTCGGTATGCCCCTGTTTTCACTTTATTTTGTTGTTAACTACCCTGCCGGCATCGGTATTTATTGGATTGCATCCAGTATCTTCAGCTTCATTATCACCGTTATCATCGGCCACTTCTACAACCCCAAAAAGACCATTGCGAAAATTATGATTGATGAAACAGTTGCACGCCGCTCAAAAGAAGAAAACACAAAGCTTATGGCGGCAAATAAAAAATAACAGTTTCTACACAGTTTTTTCAGGTGGTGAACAATTTGATTAAAGAAGCATTCGGCACAGGCACAACTCTTGACGAAGCAAAAGAGGCTGCCCTCAAAGCTCTTGCAGCTCCTGAGGATGCAGATGTTAAATATGATGTAATTGAAAGACCCAAAGCAAAGGTTCTCGGACTTTTCGGCGGCTCACTCGCTAAAATGAGAGCCTATTATGAATATGAAGAAGATCCGTTTGCAAAAGCAAAGGATTACGTTATGACAATCCTTAACAATCTCGGCATTGATGAAGCTGAGATTTCCGTTGAAGCAGACGAAGAGGAAGTTCGCTTCTCCATCAGCTGCGGTGATGACTACGGTTCAGTCATCGGCAGAAGAGGCGAAACTCTTGATGCTATCCAGTATTTGACCCGCCTTGTTATCAACAGAGGCTCAGAAGAATACAAAAGAGTTTCCATCAACGTTGGCAACTATCGCGAAAAAAGAGAAAACACTCTTCGCGCTCTTGCTCGCAAAAACGCAGCAAAGGTTCGCAAATACGGCAGAAATGTTGTTCTTGACCCCATGAATCCCTATGAACGCAGAATTATCCACACAACCGTTCAGGAGATTGAAGGCGTAACCTCTCATTCCGTTGGCAGCGACGGCGACAGAAAGGTTGTTATCACCCTTGAGGAAGGCGTTAAGCCTATCCACAGCGGCGGCTACAGCAAAGGCGGCCGCGGCGGATACAACAAGGGCGGTTACCGCGGCAACCGCGGCGGCAGACGTTATAATGACAATGCCGAGTCAGACAGACCCGAAGCTCCCGCAAGAGCTCCCCGTTCAGACTCCGCAGGCGCATCGCTCTACGGCAAAATAGAAATCAATAAATAAAAAATCAAGGCACACCTAACGGTGTGCCTTTTATTTTTATCAATCAACGTTGATTGATATTCTGCCAAACAAAGCCCACATCTGCACCAACCTGAACAAAGGAGTCAAGGTCGTTGCTGTCAAGGCTTGAAACCCGCTTAAATCCGTTAGCTTCAAAAGCTTCGCAAAATGCGTTTGCCATCTCAACATCCTTAAAGGTGATATGCGTCACAAGGCGGAACTGATGGCGGTTTTTTCCTCCGTCAAAGCCAACAACAAAGCCTGTGCACCACCAATAATCGGTATAATCGCGGTTGAAAACAGGTCTGTATTTGCCCGTTGCATTTTCATCCCACATGAAGCACATTTCCATTTTAAGCCAGTCTTTTTTATCTGCGCAGTTATAATGTGATCCGACACTGTCGATTTTTCTTGTGTAAACGCCAACTTCGCCGCCGACAAACGCGTAGCCGTATTGGCCCTTCCAAATCTGAACAAGCCACTCCTGATTATCATAAGTGAACTCGGTTCTTACGGTGTCATAATACATCATGGTAATGGGCGCCATGCTGTCATATCCCTTGTTGAAGCCGAAGTTGGACTGCCACGCATTCTTATCGTCTGTGTAATAATAGTTGCCGTCAGGGTCATATTTATAAGAAGCAATTGAAGCGGCGTCAAAATTAATATCAATATCCGGTGGGATGTATTTCGGCGCCTTCGGCATGGTAAAAGAGTCCGAAAAAGCCTTGTTTATGAGAGTTGTAAGCTGCGTTACCTTTTCCGTTACATCGGTTAACGGCTGACTTTGCGCCGTTCCTGCTTCCGTTGAGGGAGTTACGGTTGTTTCACTTTCAGCAGCCGTCATTGACGGGACATCGAACTCGTCAGAGGTCGGAACCTCAAAGCGGGTTTCACTATGAAAAGGATAAAACTGAGTGCTTTCCTCCGAATGCTGCACATAGCTGTTGCCTGCAACAGGCTTTGCATCGGGACTGCCCGATGCCATTTTAACGCCGAGAATTGCTGCAACCGCAACTATAGCGGCAGCAACAACAAAAACAACAAGCGTTACTGTTTTGTTTTTCATTTCATTTCCTCCAAAATATATTCGCGCACAAATGCATTTATAAAGAGTGGACCCATATCCATTGCAACGATAACGGGTACACCGTCTTTAATCATAAAAGTCATACCTTCGCCTTCGCTGCCCGAGGTCAGGTTGCGGTCAAGCACTTTTTCAACCGCGCCTGTTTCGGGGTTGATTTTATATATTGCTTGCGTATCATCATTTGTTGCGGCATAAATAGCGCCGTTATAAACCTCTGCGCCCTGAATTGCATAGGGCGATTCCTGAAGCGCAACCTCCCTGACAAGCTTCATTTTGTTTGCAGTATCATAAACCAGAAGCTTGGTCGGATTTTTTGAATGATCAGTGCAATAGAGATAGCCTGTTTCGCCGTCAACGCACACCCAGGGCAAACCGCGGGTTATAACCTCTGCATCCATGATATAATATTCAACAAGTTCAAGAGTGTTCGCATCAAAAACACCTACAATGGGATAATCCCAGACCTTGCTGTCCTCAAGACCTGCATAGATAAAGCCATTGTAATAGCTCAGGCCTCCGATATGCGCAATGCCCAAATCCTTAAGCTCGTCGGGTATGGCAAAATAATTGGCATTAACAAGAGTCCTTGCGTCGTTCTCCGTTCTTATAAGAGTTGTCTTTGACGAAAAATAAAGCGTTTCGCCGTCGGTTGTTATTCCCTGCGAACGGAAGTATGCCCCTATTCCGACAACGTTTGTTTTGCCGTAATCCGTGCGTTCCTTGGCGGAAAGCATATCAATTCCGTGAGTAAGTGCGGAAAACGGAATAAGGACAAGTGCAAAAATCATGCTCAGGATTCTGCTTATTGTTAAAACAAATGCGCTCATATAATCACCAAATTATAATTTTATATTGGTTAGTATAACAAATAGAAAAAATATAGTCAACGTATAAAACCGCAAAAAAATCATCATGTTAAGAATGTTTTTTAAACATTGACAATAAATTAAAAAACAGGTAATATTAAAAACAGATAATTAATGAAAAGGAGAACCGCCCATGAATGATGTTAATCAGCTTTATGATCTCTGGCTCAACAGCACGGCAGACAACGAAGAAATTCACAATGAGCTTCTCGAAATCAAGGGTAACATCGAGGAAATTCTTGACCGTTTTTACAGAAACCTTGAGTTTGGCACGGCAGGCCTGCGCGGCGTTCTCGGAGCAGGCACAAACAGAATGAACACTTACACCGTATGCCAGGCAACACAGGGCCTTTCTGACTATCTTAACAGTAAATATGAAAGCTCGAGCGTTGCAATCGGCTACGATTCAAGAATAAACTCGGATGTTTTTGCAAAGCAATGCGCAGAAGTTCTTGCGGCAAACGGCATAAAAGTTTATATTTACCCGAAGCTCATGCCCACCCCGATGGTTTCATTTGCGGTTATGCGCCTCAAATGCCAAAGCGGCATCGTTATCACCGCCAGCCACAATCCCTCAAAATACAACGGCTACAAATGCTATGACCCCGCCGGATATCAGATGACAGAGGAAGCTGCGCTTGAAACCTACTCCTTCATTCAAAAGGTTGATATGTTTAAGGATATAAAACGCATGCCTTTTGATGAAGCTATGGAAAAGAGTCTTGTTGAATATATCGGCGACGATATTGTTGAGGAATTTTATTCCCACGTTATGAGCAGGCCAATAAACCCCGAAATTATTAAAGAGAGCAGCCTCAAGCTTATCTATACGCCTCTTAACGGAACGGGCAACATCCCTGTCCGAACCGTGCTTTCAAGAGCAGGTTTCAAAAATGTTAAGGTCGTTGCCGAGCAGGAAATGCCCAACGGCAAATTCCCCACCTGCCCTTATCCCAACCCCGAAATCAAGCAGGTTTTTGAATGCGCAATCGAGATGACCAAAGAAGAAAAGGCCGATTTGCTTCTTGCCACCGACCCAGACTGCGACAGAGTCGGCATTGCCGTGCTTGACGGTGATGAATATGTTCTTCTTTCGGGCAATGATGTCGGTGTTCTGCTGACGGAATATATGCTCAGCGCAAGAAAAGAGAAAGGCACTCTGCCCGAAAATCCCGCTATGACCAAATCCTTTGTTTCAACGCCGCTTGTTAACAGGGTTGCCGAAAAATACGGCTGCAAGGTTACGGATGTTCTCACCGGCTTCAAATATGTTGGTGAATTCATAGCCAACCTTGAGAAAGAAGGCAGGGAAAGCAGCTTCGTTATGGGCTTTGAAGAAAGCTACGGTTATCTTATCGGAACTCACGCAAGGGATAAAGATGCCGTTGCCGCATCTCTCATGATTTGTGAAATGGCTGCTTATTATAAAAACAAGGGCAAAACGCTCGTTGATGTTCTTAACGGCATTTATGAAGAATTCGGTGTTACCGTTGACCGCCTTTATAACTTTGTTTTTGAGGGCGCAAGCGGAATGGCTAAAATGGCCGAAATCATGAACGAAACAAGAGAAAATCCGCCGTCAGGGCTTGCAGGCCTTAAGGTTCTTACTGTCAGCGACTTTGATTCGGGAACGGTTACGAACACCGAAACAGGCGAAAAATCGCCTCTCTCACTCCCCAAATCAAACGTTCTCGCCTACACTCTTCCGAACGGGAATTCCGCAATAGTCCGCCCCTCCGGCACCGAACCGAAAATCAAGGTCTATATTGCCGGCTGTGGCAAAACAAAGGAATCTGCCGCCCAAACAGCCGAAGCTCTCGGTGCGGCAATGAAAGAATTGCTCAGAATCAACTGAAACAAGGAGATTTGTTATATGAAGGGACGTAATTTGTTTGTCAGGATAACGGCACTTGTTCTTTGCGCCATAATGATTATCGGTGTTGTGACGGTTGCTTTTTATGCCTTTGCCGCCGAGCCTTCCGTGGCAGTTGCGGCTCCGAATACGGGCAGCGAATCAATGATTTGGGTCATTGTTGCCGTTGTTGCAGCTGTTGCCGTTATAACCGGCTGCCTCGTTGCTCCGAAAATAAAAAAGAAATAATTGCTGCAAAAATGCCCCGTACCGTTTGGTACGGGGCATGATTTTTAATTACTTTTTCTTTGCAGCGGCTCTCTGAATTGCCTTAACAATTTCAACAATGGGAATAACAAGGAATGCAAGGCCAATTGAAATGCCGTATGCCATAGGATCGAGATGTGTGAAGCTAAACATATTTGCAAGAACGGGGATTTCGATGATTGCGGTTGTGAGAATAAGCGAAGCAACCATTGCGCCGTAAAGAACCCAGTTGTGTGACTTCTGACCGAACGCCATGCCGATAACGGAGCCTCTCTGCGAACGCATGTTGAAGGAATGGAAGATTTCGCACATTGACATTGTGAGGAATGCCATTGTCATGCCTTCGCCGCTTTCAACGGGATGGAAGAAATCAAGCACGCCTGTTTCAAGGAATTCGCCTATAAAGAATGCTGCAAGAGTAAGGATTGTAACAAGTGCGCCCTGATAGAAAACGTCAAAGCCCATGCCGCCTGCGAAAACGCCTTCTTTGCTTGAGCGAGGCTTGCGCTGCATGATGTCTCTTTCCGGTCTCTCAAGGCCGAGAGCAAGGGCGGGAATACTGTCTGTTACAAGGTTAATGAAAAGAAGGTGAACGGGCTTAAGAATTGTGAAGCCGAGGATTGTTGCTGTGAATATCGAAAGAACTTCTGAAAGGTTTGAACCGAGAAGGAACTGAATTGCCTTTCTGATGTTGTCATAAATTCTTCTGCCTTCGGAAACCGCAGAAACAATTGTTGCAAAGTTATCGTCTGCAAGAACCATGTCTGCAACGTTCTTTGTAACGTCGGTGCCTGTGATACCCATGCCAACGCCGATATCTGCACTCTTGATTGAGGGAGCATCGTTAACGCCGTCGCCTGTCATTGCAGTAATCATGCCGCGTGCACGCCATGCGTTAACAATTCTTGTTTTATGCTCGGGCTGAACGCGGGCATAAACTCTGAATTCGGTAACTCTTTCAGCAAAATCTTCATCGCTGATTTCATCAAGCTGTGCGCCTGTTATTGCGCTTGAAGCATCCTCAATAATGCCAAGCTGCATTGCGATTGCAACAGCGGTGTCCTTATGGTCGCCGGTAATCATGATGGGAGTGATGCCTGCTGAGCGGCATTCCTCAATAGCAGCCTTAACCTCGGGACGGGCAGGGTCAATCATGCCTGTGAGACCGATGAAAACAAGGTCATTTTCGAGAGCCTCGGGAGCAAAATCCGCGGGAGCGGAATCGTATTTTCTCATAGCAACCGCAAGCACGCGCAGAGCCTGGTCAGCCATTCTCTTGTTATCGGCAACAATTGCGGCCTTAACTTCTTCCGTAAAGGGAACAACTTCGCCGTTGATGAGCGCATACTTGCAAAGATTAAGAATAACATCGGGTGCGCCCTTGGTATACTGAACGATGCCGTCTGCAGTCTGATGAACCGTTGACATCATCTTTCTGCCGGAATCAAAGGGAGCTTCGCCGATTCTGGGAGCGTTTGCAACAAGGTCATTCTTGTGCATTTTAAGAGCATAAGCATAGCCTACAAGAGCTGCCTCGGTGGGCTCGCCGGTAACCTCACCTGCTTCGTCGATTTCGGCGTCGCAGCAAAGAGCCATTGCTTTGGCAATAAGAGCCTCGTCATCGCCGTAATGGTCAACAACAGTCATCTTATTCTGAGTGAGAGTGCCTGTTTTATCGGAGCAGATAATCTGAGCGCAGCCGAGAGTTTCAACCGCAGTCAGCTTTCTGATGATAGCGTTTTTCCTCGACATGTTGGTAACGCCGATTGAAAGCACGATTGTAACAACTGCTGCAAGGCCTTCGGGTATAGCGGCAACAGCAAGAGAAACGGCAACCATGAAGCTTTCAAGGAACACGTGGAAGCTCAGTCCGCTGCCGAAATAAGCAGTAATAACCTGGAAAGCGAGAAGAACAACGCAGATGCCGAGAACAAGGTAGGTAAGGATTTTTGAAAGCTGTGAAAGCTTAATCTGAAGAGGTGTCTGACCCTCTTCTGCCTGTGCGATAGCATCGGCAATTTTACCCATTTCGGTGTTCATGCCTGTGCCGACAACAACAGCCTTGCCTCTGCCGTAAACAACGGTTGAGCCCATGTATGCCATGTTCTTTCTGTCGCCGAGGGGAACTTCGCCGTTCTCGCCGCCTGTGAGAACTTCAATAAGCTTGCCGACAGGAACGGATTCGCCTGTAAGGGCAGCTTCTTCAATCTTCATGCTTGCGCATTCAAAAATACGGCAGTCCGCAGGAACTGCATCGCCTGCTTCAAGAACAATAACATCGCCAACAACGAGATCTTCGCTGCGAACGGAAATCAGCTTGCCGTCGCGGATAACCTTTGATGTTGCGGCGCTCATTTCCTGCAATGCTTCAATGGCAGCCTCTGCCTTACTTTCCTGAACAACGCCGAGAACAGTATTGATAATAACAACAACCATGATGATGATTGTGTCGGTGGGAACGGTGATTGCGCCTGCTTCAACCCATTCCGTGATTGCCGAAATAACGGCAGCAACAATAAGGATGATGATCATAGGGTCGGAAAGCTGTTCAAGCACACGCTGGAACATTGTTTTTTTCTTTCCCTCGGCAAGCTTGTTCTTGCCGTTTTCGTTCAGTCTTTTTTCAGCTTCGGCCGCAGTAAGACCGTTTTCGGAGCTTTTTACGTGAGAAAAGACCTGCTCGATTTGTTCGAGGTAGAATTTCATCAAATTCAATCCTTTCAAAACTTTTTCTTTGATATAAATAAAAACCTTTGGCAGAGAACCGTAAAAATCCTCTGTCAAAGGTCTTGCTTCCCAAATCGGGCCGTTTGCCAGATGCATAAAGCAACGGATGTTGACAATCGGCTCGGGACGGAGCCCTTAAGCTACTCCCCTTTAACTTTGCAGGAATATTTTACCATATCAATTTTTTTATGTCAATGGGACATAATTAAAATTCTATCCAACGCAGCGAAAGTGCCAGCAGCATTTGGCCGCCGTAATAAAGAATCATGTTCGCTTTTTTCTTCTTTATATCCTTGCCTCCGGAGAAAAAATCGGTTGCAAGCACTATATCCGATGCTGCAAACATAACCGCGCCAATGCTCAGCGATGCAAACCCTAAAACGCTAAAGTTGGAGGAGCTGCCAAGCATCAAAACGGCAACCGAAACAGCCTTAACAACCATTGTCATCAGCGCAAGGCTGTAAATAATAACGGGAACGGTGAATTTGCCGAGCTTGAGCCCGAAAAGGCGAAGCGCAACATTAACGCCTGCGCAAAGAACAAGAATTGCAGTTATTTCAGCGGCGCTGAAAAGATATTCTTCTCTGCTGTATTCTGATGCTGCATTGAAAAACGTGATGATAAACAAAACATGGCCTGCGAGAAAGCTGATTCCGCCAAGGGCATAGTTCACAAACACGCTGCCGAGCTTCGGATACATGTGGAGAAATAAATCGCCAAAAAATGAGCAGATAAATGCGGCTGTCATCGTATTAAAGGCGAATTCATCGGAGCAATAATCCGCTATTAATGCGGCTGCAACAAATAATCCCGAACAAAGCGCTTTTGATGCCAGAGTGTTCCATCCGATTTTAGGATACATTATTTTAAGATAGTGTCCGAGCGCAAAAAACTGAGCAACAAAGCAAGCCGCTAAAAGATATATCATTATATTATCTCCTCACACCGCATAAAATTCCCCAAGGCCTTCAACGAGCTGTTTGCAGATGCTGTCAAACATATAACGCTCATAGTTTTCCTTTTCAAGAACATTAACGCTCTCGTTGTTACTGTTTTGGATGCTCGGGAACTTTTTCTGCGCGCTTCCGCTAAGGCGGATAAGGTCTGTTTCCGTGTAACCCATAGCAATAACGGAGTTCATCGCTTCTCTGAGGTCGCCGCACTCGCCCTGAACTTCTTTTATGAGATAATTCAAAAGATAGATGTTTTCATAGCCCGGAACCGTTGCCGCAAAATTCATAAGATTTGAGTTTTGCTGCTCCCAGACCGCAATTTTGGCTCTTTCTTCGCCAACCGTGAAAGAGGTGTTTTTTCCGTCCGAAGCTGTGGAATACAGCCTGTTGAATTCGGCAAAAACATCCATCATCGCCAAAACCTCGGAGCGCATTGAACCATACTGCGAATAGCATTCGCTTATCCGAACAAGCTTTTGATTCATGGCTTCAACCTGCGAGGAAAGCGTTTGACCCAAAACATCGGAATTCTCGGCCAGATAAACGGTTGTTTGAATCCATTCATTGATTTTATCAATGCTGAACTCCGCCAAAAGCTCAGGATAGCTTCTGTTGATATCAAATCTGAGCGCCAGGTATTTTGAAAGCACCGCCGACTCATCGCTGCTTGATTTCTCTGCAATCCTCATGGCGGCTGAAAACTCATTTTTCTCTGCCTTGCTCTGCGCTAAAGAAAAATAAACGCTGTTTTTGCAAAGAAGAAACACGGTAATCAAAACCACAAGGGCGCAAATCACCGAAATCGCGGCAATAAAAGGCTTTTTGCTGCGATTTGCAGAAGCATTATTCTGATTTTTTTCTTGTTTTATCATGTTTCCGACCTTTGCTTTAACATTAGATATAATTATCCATTATTATTCAATTATATCATATTTAATTGTATAATAAAATACCCGAATTAAAAAATTTTTTTAAAAAATATCAAACAAATGTTTGCATTTTGCGAACATTTGTGCTATAATGT
>JAZRIG010000034.1:0-12082 GCA_045645145.1 Acutalibacteraceae bacterium | reverse complement strand
CCGCATCGTGAAGTGCACCTCTGCGCATTCTTGCGCACAGACTGCACGGGTTGCTTTCTTTTCTGATGTCAAAAATAACCTCTGCAAGCTGTGTTCTTTTTATAATATATTCGATATCATATTTTTGGCAAAGTTCTTCAATCGCCGAATAGTCGGCATCCTCGCCGCCGAAACGCGGGTCAAGGGTTATTGCAACCAGTTCAAATTTTGCAGGGTAAAATATGCGCAAGTTTGCCATTGCCGCAAGCAAGGCAACCGAATCCTTGCCGCCCGACACGCCGACGGCTATTCTGTCGCCGTCCTTTATCATATCATATTGCTGGCAGGCGGAACGCATATAGCTCAAAAGTTTTTGCATAACATCACTCTATGGTAACAGGCTCAATTGAAACAACCTTGCCCGTTTTATTTTCAATTTCAAAAATACAGCCGTTCATCATGCAGTCGCCCTCGGCTGTGTCAAATCTTGCAGGCATGCCCGTGCGAAGCCAGTCAATGGATATCTCGGGTTTGACGCCCAAAACAGACTGCTTCGGGCCTGTCATGCCGATATCGGTTATATATGCCGTGCCCTTGGGAAGAATCTGTGCATCGTTTGTCATAACATGCGTATGGGTGCCGAAAACCGCGGATACCTTTCCGTCAAGATAAAAGCCCATTGCCCTTTTTTCCGCCGTTGCCTCTGCATGGAAATCAACAATCTTGATTTTGCAATCCGAAATTTCGGAAAGTATTTCATCAATAGCGGTAAAAGGATTGTCGCATCTGTCCATATAAACAGCGCCGACAAGGTTAACAATGCCGATTTTGGTAAATCCCAGGTCAACAACCGCGTATCCCCTGCCCGGATTCCCTTTGCTGAAGTTGGCAGGCCTTATTATATCGTCACGCTCATCAAGCATCTCATAAAGCTCACGGCGGCGGTAAACATGGTTGCCTGTTGTTAAAAAATCAACACCGCTGTCAAAAAGATATTGGGCGGAAAAAGGAGTTATCCCGTTGCCGACTGCCGAATTCTCGCCGTTGGCAACGCAAAAATCTATCCCCTTAATTCTTTTATACGACGGCAAAACGCTGCGAAGAAATTCACAGCCTTTTGAAGACACAACATCTCCGATAACAAGAATATTCATTTATATCCTCACTTAAAAACGGGACTGCGGTAAGGCAGTCCCGTCGGTTTTTATTTTGCGTAGTCTGTGGTTCTGCTTTCTCTGATAAGGTTAACCTTGATTTGGCCGGGATATTCCATGCTGTCCTCAATCTTTTTAGCAACATCTCTTGCGAGAAGAACCATCTTTTCGTCGTTAACGATTTCGGGTTTAACCATAATTCTGACCTCGCGGCCCGCCTGAATGGCAAACGAACGGTCAACACCCTCAAATGAATTGGCAATTTCTTCAAGCTTCTCGAGACGCTTGATATAGTTCTGAACATCCTCGCGTCTTGCGCCGGGTCTTGCGGCTGAAATAGCATCCGCTGCCTGAACAAGAACTGCTGTGATTGTTTTTGCTTCAACCTCGCCGTGGTGAGCCTTGATTGCATGGAGAATATTTTCGTTTTCTTTATACCTCTTTGCAAACTCAACACCGAGATCGACGTGGGAACCTTCCATCTCGTGGTCAAGCGCCTTGCCGATATCATGCAGCAAGCCGGCTCTCTTTGCAGTCTTTACATCGGTGCCAAGTTCCGATGCCATAAGGCCTGCAATATAAGAAACCTCCAGTGAATGGTTGAGAACGTTCTGGCCGTAACTTGTGCGGTATCTGAGGCGTCCGATAAGCTTAACGATTTCAGGATGAACATTGTTAACACCTGCATCAATGATGGCGTGTTCGCCTGTCTGCTTGATTGTCTGCTCAACCTCACGCTTAGCCTTCTCATACATTTCTTCGATTCTTGCGGGGTGGATTCTGCCGTCAGCAATAAGCTTTTCGAGAGTAAGCCTTGCAATCTCCCTGCGAACGGGGTCAAAGCTCGAAACCGTTATTGCCTCGGGTGTGTCGTCAATGATAAGGTCAACGCCTGTTATCATTTCAAGAGTTCTGACATTTCTGCCCTCACGGCCGATGATTCTGCCCTTCATTTCGTCATTGGGAAGAGCAACAACCGAAACCGTTGCCTCTGCGGCATGGTCTGCGGCGCAGCGCTGGATAGCAGTTGTGATAATCTCTCTTGCGAGCTGGTCAGCCTCATCCTTGGTTTTCTGCTCATATTCCTGAATTTTAACGGCTTTTTCGTGGTCAAGCTCGTCATTAAGAACCTTGAGAATATGCTCTTTAGCCTGTTCCTTGGTGAAACCGGAAATTCTTTCGAGCATGTCAAACTGGCTCTTTTTAATGCTTTCAACTTCTTCAAGGCGATCTTCCGCTGCCTTAATTTTATCGTTGAGGACCTCCTCTTTCTTTTCAAGGTTGTCGCTCTTTTTATCAAGGCTTTCTTCCTTCTGGGTGATGCGGCGTTCCATTCTCTGAACTTCGTTGCGCCTTTCACGAAGCTCTTTTTCTGTTTCTGTTCTTTGCTTGTGGATTTCATCCTTAGCTTCAAGGATAGTTTCTTTTTTCTTTGCTTCGGCTGCTGCAATTGCATCGCTGATTATTTTGTTTGCTTCCTGCTCAGCAGAGCCGATGGCTGCCTCAGCAATCTTTTTCCTATGTAAACCGCCCAGTATAAACATCAAAACCATACCGATTACACCGGCAACGGCAACAAGAATTAAAATCCAAAGGGATACCTGTGTGTTAATAGCTGTTTCCTCCTAACTTTTAAAATTTTTGTGACTTTTCAAAAAATAAGTCAATATAGAAATTTGACGAAAAATCAATCAATGGTGTTTCAAAACGCAAAAGCGCTTATCTTGGCACAAAATAACACCATTGTATTTATAGTATACTTTTAAAGGGTTATTGTCAAGTTTTTTATGAATTTTTCCTTATAAATTCTATTGACTTTAAGTTTATTGAGTGATAATATAATTACAATATCAAAAATCGTTGAAGCAGAAGGCTGTTTGCAACAAGCTTTTATCAGAGAGCTGCCCCGCCGGCTGAAAAGGCAGCAAAAGCCCGCAATCCGCTACCGCCTGCCGAGTGCCGCCGTATTCAAGGCGTGCCGTATCAGCTGCGTTAAAGCTGCCGAGAGCCGATTTTTCAATCGGAATAACGGGTGGAACCGTGGAGTATATTATGCTTCATCCTGTTTTTCAGGGTGAAGCTTTTTTATTTTTGTAAGTAATGAAAGGATTTGATAAATATGGTAAACGTAACTTTGAAAGGCGGCGTTATCAAAGAGTTTGAAAACGGCACAACCGCCATGGAAATTGCAAAAAGCCTCGGCATGGGTCTTTATAAGGCTGCATGCGTTTGCAAAATCAACGGCGAAGTTAAGGATTTGAGAACTCCCATCGAAAATGACTGCGAGCTTGAAATTCTCACCTTTGATGATGCAGACGGCAAGTGGGCATTGCGCCACACCGCATCCCACGTTCTTGCTCAGGCAGTTAAAAGACTTTATCCCGAAGCAAAGCTTGCCATCGGCCCCGCAATAGACAACGGCTTCTATTATGACTTTGATGTTGACGTTCCTTTCACTCCCGACGTTCTTGAAAAGATTGAAGCGGAAATGAAAAAAATCGTTAAAGAGGGTCTTGCTCTTGAGCAGTATGAGCTTGATGCTGACGAAGCAATAAAGCTTATGGAAGAAAAGGGCGAAATCTTCAAGGTTGAGCTTATTAAAGAGCATTCCGACAAGGGCGAAAAGATTTCTTTCTATAAACAGGGCGAATTTGACGAGCTCTGCGCAGGCCCCCATATCCCCGACACAAGCAGAATCAAGGCTTTCAAGCTCACATCCTGCACAGGCGCATATTGGAGAGGCGACTCCAAAAACAAAATGCTCCAGAGAGTTTACGGCACCGCTTTCACAAAGAAAGAGGATTTGGAAGCTCATCTTGAAGCTATTGAAGAAGCAAAAAAACGTGACCACAACAAAATCGGCAGAGAGCTCGGATACTTCACAACCGTTGATTCAATCGGCCAGGGTCTGCCCATTCTTCTTCCCAAGGGTGCAAGAGTAATCCAGCTTCTTCAGCGCTGGGTTGAAGATGTTGAACAGGCAAACGGCTATCTTCTTACCAAAACTCCCCTTATGGCCAAAAGAGACCTTTACAGAATTTCGGGCCATTGGGATCATTATCTTGACGGTATGTTTATTCTCGGCGACCCCTATGATGAAGAAAAGGAATGCCTTGCTCTTCGTCCCATGACCTGCCCGTTCCAATATCAGGTTTATCTTAACAGCGCAAGAAGCTACCGTGATCTTCCCATGCGTCTGGGCGAAACATCAACTCTCTTCCGCAACGAAGACTCAGGCGAAATGCACGGACTCATCCGTGTTCGCCAGTTCACAATTTCAGAGGGACACCTTGTGCTTCGTCCTGACCAGCTTGAAGAAGAATTCAAAGGCTGCCTGAGCCTTTGCAAATACTTCCTCGGCACGGTTGGCATGCTTGACAAGTGCACCTTCCGTTTCTCTCAGTGGGATCCCAACAACACAGCCAAATACGAAGGCACCGCTGAGCAGTGGAACATGGCTCAGGAAACAATGGGCAAAATCCTCGACAACCTCGGCGTAGATTACGAAATCGGAATTGACGAAGCCGCATTCTACGGACCCAAGCTCGACATTCAGTTCAAAAACGTTTTCGGCAAAGAGGATACAATCGTTACAATTCAGATTGACATGCTTCTTGCAGAAAAGTTCGGCATGTATTATGTTGACACCGACGGACAGAAGAAGCTCCCCTACATCATTCACAGAACAAGCCTCGGCTGCTACGAAAGAACCCTTGCTTATCTTCTTGAAACCTTTGCGGGCGCACTTCCTCTCTGGCTTTCACCCGAGCAGGTAAGAGTTCTTCCCATCGCAGACCGTCATCACGCATACGCCAAAGAAGTTGCTGCAAAGCTTGAAAATCTCGGAATGAGAGTTTCAGTTGATGACAGAAGCGAAAAAATCGGTTACAAGATTCGCGAGGCTCAGCTTGAAAAGATTCCCTACATGCTGCTTGTCGGCGATAAGGAAATCGAAGACGGCGCAGTTTCCGTTCGTAAGAGAGGCGAAGGCGACGTCGGCGCAAAGAGTGTTGACGAATTCATTGCAAGCGCACTCGCAGACATTGCATCAAAAAAGATTTGGTAATTTAAATAAGCAAACGGCACCGACCAAGGTCGGTGCCGTTTGCTTTATAGAAGGATGTATGTTTGCCGAAAGAATCTGATGCCGGGCTGCGGAATCCCGGCAGCTTCAAAAATCGGCAGAAGATGGCTTATTATCAGTCATTTTCTTCCTTTGCTGCCTTAACAACAGCCTCGGGAATTGCTTCGCCGTGCTTAACGAAGAAAATGCAGAGCATGCTGAGGATAAACATAACGGGGCTGTATACAAACAGCGACATATATGAGCCTGAAAGCATACGAACAACACCGTAAATGATGGGAGATGCAATCTGTGCAGAGAAAGTTGCTGTGTAGTAATAGCCGGTAAAAGTACCAACTTTATCAACACCGCCGATTTCAAGAACAAGAGGAAGAGTGTTAACGGTGATAAACATGTTTGCAAAGCCGCCAAGAACAAGCACAACCCAGATGATAGCCATGCTTCTTGTTGCAACATAGAGAAGGAATGCTGCCATAAATACTGCAAGGCCGATAAGGATTGTTTTCTTTCTGCCAAGCTTTTTGCCAACGTAGCCTGCAGGAATTGCTGCTACTGCGGAGCAAACTGCAAAAAGAGTTGTCATAATAGTTGCTTCTGCGGTTGTTTTGCCGAGAACTTCAGCTGCAAAGAGTGCGAAGAAGGTTGTGATAGCGTTTGTGCCGCAGAAAAGGAAGAACAGACCGCCGAGCATGAATACAAGGCTTCTTCTTTCGCCCGATGAAAGTTTCTGTGCCTTTTGGGCAGCTTTTGCGGCTTTCTTTGCTTCTTTTTCAGCTTCAGCTTTTGCTGCAGCATCCATAGCCTTGTTGTGTTCGGCAACGGCTTCAAGCTTGCTGGAAGGTTCTTTAACAAAGAACAGAATAACCAGCATTCCGATTATCATAACAACAGCACCGGTAAGGAAAACATAAGGGAATGCAATCTGTTCATTTTCGGTTGTAATCTCAACGCCTGTTGCAAGCTTATAGAAAACACCTACAACAGTGCCTGCAAACATGCCGATTGCAGAGCCGACACCACCCATAAGGTTGATGATAGCATTGCCCTCACTGCGAAGAGCAGGAGGAGTGAGTGCGGGCATAAGAGCAACACAGGGAGCTCTCCAAAGTGACATGGAGAAAACAAAAAGGATGATGAAAAGCATCGTAAGGGGCAAGGAACCGGAAAGCGCTACCCAAGGTATAACGGCAAAAAGGAACGCCGAAACAGGAGCACCGAAAACGATGAACGGACGGCGCTTGCCGAGCCTTGAATGGCAGCGGTCAGAGAGTTTGCCGAAGGTGGGCTGGAAAATAACGCCGAAAATGTTGTCAAAGGTCATTATGATACCGATGAAAAGCGGAACAAGAGTGATGCCGCCCGCTTCGGTAACAACATTTTCGCCCTGAGATTCTGCAAATTTTGCAAGGACAGGGAACATTTCGTTGAGCTTCGCGCTCCATTGGGTAACCATTTCGGAAGCGTTGAGCAATCTTTCAAGAATTTTGGTGATATAGGGGTCATAAATCGCCCATGCGATTGAGGAAGCCATGAAGCCGAAGCCCGTCAGAATTGTTCTGGGGCGGTGAAGCTTGCCATTCTCCCTTGCACAGAAAAATGTGTTGTTCATTATGTATTTCTCCTTGTAAATATAACGGACAGCACAAAATATGTGCAATCCGTATAATGTATTATAGCACCTAATTCTTTTTTTTGAAAGACAACATTTTACACTAAAAAACAACTTGCTTTTTGTTTGACTTGACGAAAAACACCGCTGTTTGTCATAAAACTTCACAGCATATAATAAAATTTATTTTCTGAGTTCAAAAGAGCAAATATTTTTGTTGACTTTATCGGATAAATAGCTTAAAATATATAAGCACTTTTAAATTATAAACACAATATTTTGGGGTGTAGCGGCTCGGGCATTGCCGTTGCCTGTGGCAGAATAAGGCAATGACAGAGCAGGAAGAAACACAGAGCATCGCGAAGCGCTCCAAGCAAGCGAGGCGACAATGTTTCTGACCGCATGTTGGTAGCCGCCTGCTTTGGGTTTTGACTTTTTAATTTTAAAAAACTATATATTTCGGGGTGTAGCGCAGTTGGTAGCGCGCCTGCTTTGGGAGCAGGATGCCGGGGGTTCAAGTCCCTCCACTCCGACCATTTCGAGTATTCACAGGTTAAATCTCCTGTGAATACTCGTTTTTTTTGTTAAAAAATTGCCATCCTGAAAACTATCAAGAATGGCAATTTTATACTTATTTTATACGGCTTATCGCCGTTAACCTAACTCTTTCAGCAATTCAGGAAGATTGCCGAGGTCTGAAAAAATCATAATTAAAGCCTTGAAAATCCATATAAAGCGATTAAAAAAAGTATTTCCGGAGGTTTTGATAGTTTCAAGTTCCTGAGTGTTTCCAATAAAGTCTGCGGTTTTTATAAATGTAAAATCACATTCTGCGGAGGAGTGGTCGGATATCACTTTTCCGTCATCATCACAAACTTCTACATATCTGAAATCGCTTACTACAACATCTACACCGCCACCGGATTTGTACATAAATCTTTCAACCGAGTCCCAATTACCCCAGGCAGGAAGACCTGATATGTGCCAGTTATACATATTAAAATAATCACCGTTGTTGTGATATTCTATCCAGGCATCCTTCAGGCCGCACTCAAGATAAAGGGTTTTGTAAAGTGCTCCGTCATCTTCGTGACTGTGCATATGGTTGTTGAAATCACCTGTTACAATTACAGGTCTGTCATTCTCGGAAGAGCGTGCCTTAATAAATTCGGCAAGCTGTTTGAATTGGCTTGTTCTTGCGGCGACTGAACCCTCTCCGCCGTAAGCATCCGCATGTAAATTGTAGAAGTCAACATAAATCCCGTTACCTGCATCAATAACAGTATAGACAAAGCCTTTGGGAGTGAGTTCGTCGGACCCGTCTGAAAGAATGCCACAGGCTTCGTTCCAACTGATTCGTGTTTCATTATAAACAGGCATATTTTTTGTAAATATATTAAGTCCGTCGCCGCCGGGAATACCGCCCGTGTGGTTGGTCATATATCTAAAACCGCCCATACTCTCAACAAGATGTTTGTGATAGCCGAAATCCTCCTGAACGGCAACAATATCAAAACTGTTTTGTGAAAGATATTCGCCGGCAGCATTTTGATTGGCAATCACATTTTCACCGGAAAGAAATCCGAAAGGCAGACCAGCAACATTGAAATTGACTGCTCTGAGAGTTTGCTTTTCGGATTTATCATAATCGTAAAGTTTTATATCAAAGCATTCTGTAAATGCTTCTCCGTTGCATATGTAGTTGAGTTTCCAATAAATCTTGTCATAATTCTTAAAGCCCTCAACATCTCGGTCCTTCAAAAAATCTCTGTATAAAACACCGTATTCATCACACTCCGCGGTTATTTCGTCACGCTTAAATGTCAAAGGCTGACTGTAGTCAATGTTACCGTTCTCATCTTTTTTCCAGTAAGACGGGTTTTCTTTGTCGTTAAGAGTAAAACCACGCCAATCGGTTTCGCCGTTGAGAGACACCTTGCATTCTATTTCTGTAGTTCCCGCAGGAAAGACAAAAGTATATGAAAGGTCGTTGAGTTCACGTGATACAGCATAATCACCCTCAACGCTTTTATCTTTGATTTCATAAGACAGATGACTGGGGAATTCCATTTGATAAAGCGTTGATTTGTAGAGAAACGGTGCCATTTCAATCTGAACACCTTTTTCAGTTTCAAATCTTTCGGCATAAGCGCTGCCCAACCCTGCAAAACAACTCAAAGCAATTACAATTGTGAGAATAAAACAAAATATTTTTTTCACAGCGACTCTCCTCTGAATTAAGATTTATTCAGTTGTATGATATCATATCCTACAACAAAAATATTAACAAATCGTGAACAAAAATCTTTCTATTTAAAGAATGAAGTCGCTTTCGCGGATTTGGATATATCATCTTTACTACGACCAAATTAAGTGTTCATAAGGTTTTCCTTATGGATACTTTTTTATTTTGTGTTGCCGTATGACCTGCAGCGCAGCGGAATATTCCTCCGAGGACGGCTCTGATTTATATATATCTTTGCAAAGCTCTTTATCGTTCAAAAAAACGCATCGGCTCAGCGGCAATCCGTTTGATTGCTGCAAAATCCGTTCGCCTTCCAAAAGCATGTCCGAATAACCTGTGCCTGCGTTTCTTTTCAGATATCTCGCAAGAAGCTCCACCTCCATGGAAAAATCGCCGCCGTATGAGCGCGAATTTATTCCCAACAGAGCAACAGTTTCATAATCTGCCTCTCCGCTCTGCGCTATACCGCCGCTGCGCTGAAAAGCTTTTATTGCGCTTCTTGTTGCAAAATCATAATTGCCGTTTATTTTGCCGCCGTAAAAACCTTTTTCTTTGAGGCTTCGTTGAATCGCGGCAACTCTTTCTCCGCTGCTGCCGAGGCAAACAGCATCAACCCTGAGAGCCGAAACCGTTGAAATCAAAATCAACATCAAAAGATTAACTGTCAGCAAAAATATGAATTGCCACAGTTTTTTATTTTTATCGTTCATTTTCTTCACCCGAAAATTATTTTTTGAACAAAATCAACCGTTTATAACAATCAAAAACTTTCCTCTTGACAAACAGATATGAAAGCGTTAAAATTCTATCGAACATTTGTTCTGTAAATTGTGAGAGGATGTTATTATGGAGCGCACGGTTCTTCATTGCGACCTGGATAATTTTTTTGCAAGCGTCGAGTGTGTTTATGACTCATCGCTTGCCGGTGTTCCGTTTGCCGTCTGCGGCGACCCAAAGGAACGCCACGGAATAGTACTGGCTAAAAATCAGCTTGCAAAGCAGTTTGGAATTAAAACCGCCATACCTATATGGCAGGCAAAACAGCTCTGCCCCAACCTTAAGCTTGTTGAGCCTCATTACGACCGTTATATGAATTTTTCAAGAAAAGCACGCAGCATTTACGAACACTACACCGATATGGTTGAAGCCTTCGGCATAGACGAATGCTGGCTTGATGTTACGGGCAGCAGCCTTCTTTTCGGCTCAGGAGAAAGCATCGCAAAAGAGATAAACGCCCGCATAAAAAATGAACTGGGACTAACGGTTTCCGTGGGAATAAGCTTCAACAAATGCTTTGCAAAGCTTGGGAGCGATTTGAACAAACCGGACGGACTTTGCGTGATTTCAAAAGAAAATTTCAAGGATATGGTTTGGACTTTGCCCGCCGAAAATCTTTTGTGGGTGGGTAAAAGCACAAAAAACAGGCTCAACGGCATGGGAGTTCTGACAATAGGCGATATCGCTGCCTTGGGTCACGATTTGATTGTTGCCTCTTTCGGTAAAAACGGAGAAAGTCTTTGGCGCAACGCAATGGGATACGACTGCTCCCCTGTTCTGCGCGCAAGTGAATTGCCCGCTGCAAAAAGCATCGGAAAAAGCGTCACAGGCAGCAAGGACCTTGTTGAAGACGAGGAAATTTTCAGAACATTTCTTGCTTTGTCCGAAAATATTTCGGAAAAACTTCGCAAATGCTCACTTCTGTGCGGAACGGTTCAAATTCATATCCGCGACACTTTTCTGGGCGTTACCGAACATCAAACAAGGCTTATTCAGCCAACCAGACTTGCAGCCGAGCTTGCCGAAACGGGAATGAAGCTTTTCAAAAAGCATTGGCACCGAAAAATCCCCGTCCGTTCGATAGGCATAAGAGCATGCGAGCTGATGTGTGACAACGAAAGCCTTCAGCTCTCGTTTGAATATGATTATCAAAAAGCAAGAAAACTTGAAAGGCTTGAAAACAGCGTTGATGTTATAAGAGAAAAATACGGTAAAAATGCTTTAATCAGGGCGTCATTAATGCTCTCCGAAATCGTTCGGCAATGAATCATGGCTTCAAAAGCACAAGATATGGATTTTTGCCTTATTTTAGTAACTATTTACTAAAATAAATTTCTGCTTTGAACAAAAAGTTGTTGACAAAAATCAAAAATTAGCTTATTATTATTTGAAAGAGGACTATGCGAGGTAGTTTATAGTGCAAAAACAGCAAAATGCGTTGACGGCCGAGGAACTGGCCGCTCTTGCCGCTAACGGCAACGACGAAGCCATGGCGCGTTTAATTTCAATCGTCACTCCGATTGCCAAAGCAAAAGCTGCCGCACTCGCAAACACCGGAATCCCCAACGAAGACCTTGTGCAGGAAGGCATGCTCGGATTTTTGGATGCAGTCAAAAAATTTGATTCCTCCAAAGGCATCCCTTTCAAAGCTTATGCCGAAAAATGCATCATTAACAGGATTCTCTCGGCTGTCCGAATTAATTTCAACAACAAAAACGTTGCTCTTTCAAACGCCGTTCCTTTTGAAATCGATGTTCATGAAATGAGCGACCACAGCGCAGATCCCGCAAACATCCTTTCCCAGAGGGACGATTCTCAGGCCGTTGAAGATTTTATCAACAACGAGCTCTCCGAGTTTGAGCAGCAGGTTATAGGGCTCAGGCTTCTTCAAAAAAGCTATTCGCAGGTTGCCGATTCACTTAACTGCTCCGAAAAGGCAGTTGACAACGCTTTGCAGAGAATTCGAAAAAAAATGCGCAGAAAATTTAATAAATAATACTCCTTCGGGAGTAGAAATATGCCCCCGTAGCTTAAAGCAGAGCGTTGTTTTACAAAGGTGACGGTGCGATTCCGTCCAAGGGCGAAATAAATATTTTTTCAAGCGAGGTTAAAAACAATGTACGAAGACAAGACTCTCATCTGTAAGGAATGCGGCAATGAATTCACTTTCACAGCCGGCGAACAGGAATTCTATGCTGAAAAAGGCTTTGTAAACGAGCCCCAGCGCTGCAAGG
>JAZRIG010000033.1:0-3188 GCA_045645145.1 Acutalibacteraceae bacterium | reverse complement strand
TAAGATATCCCATGGCGTAAGCCAGTAAGACCCCTCATGGACTATGAGGTTGATAGGTTGCATGTGTAAGCGTGGTGACACGTTCAGCTTGGCAATACTAATAGGTCGAGGGCTTGACCATATTTAATCTAGTTCCTTTTTCCTTACTTTCCGATTTCTAACTTTGTTCAGTTTTCAGGGTGTATATAACTTTGATAATTAACCGTCTCAATAGAGGCGGTTTTTTGTTTTATAATAGCTCTTATAAAAAATAATGACAGCCATAAAAGTGAATGGCTGTCATTAAATATTTTATATTAAATTTTACTGAACTCCAAAAAGCAGATCGCCATAGGAAGGATAGGGCCAGTATGTTGACGACGTTATGCATTCAGCTTCATCGACATTTGTGCGGATTTCCTCCATAAGGGGAATAATAACATCCCTGAAGGCATTGGCTACTTCAACTGCATTTGCGGATTTTTTGGTGTTTTCAAGAGCGTTTTCAAGCTGTGCTGTTTTATTATATACAGAAGCAGCGAGATTCGAAAGCTTCTTGATTATATCATCTTCATAAGTGCTGTCAGCATTGAAACTCATTTTTCTTTCCGCTGTTTTGCAAAGCTTTCCTACATAAGTGCTGATTGCGGGGAGGATATCTCTGTTAACCATATCAATTGCTGTGAGAGCTTCAATGTTGAGGGTTTTGCAGTATCCTTCAAAATAGATTTCGTGGCGTGCTTCAAGTTCCGCTCTGGTGAAAACCTTGTGGTTCTCAAAAAGCGCAACATTCTTTTCAGAAATTAAGCAGGGAAGACAGTCGGGAGTTGTTCTGAGATTATAAAGCCCTCTTGATTGAGCTTCTTTAATCCATTCATCGTCATATCCGTTGCCGTTGAAAATGATACGTTTGTGGTCTTTGATTGTTTTCTGTATCAGCGAATGAAGAGCATCCTCGAAGTTATCAACATTTTCGAGTCTGTCTGCATAGGATTTAAGTGATTCAGCAACCGCAGTATTGAGAACAATATTTGCGCTTGCGATTGATTTAGCTGAGCCGAGCATTCTGAATTCAAACTTATTGCCGGTGAAGGCAAAGGGGGAAGTTCGGTTTCTGTCTGTAGTGTCTTTAGCAAATCTGGGAAGAACGTGAACACCGACCTTCATTTGAACCTTTTCTTTGGCATCATAGGCGCTGTCGTTTTTAATTGATTCAAGAATTTCATCAAGCTCATCGCCGAGGAACATAGAAATAACGGCAGGAGGAGCTTCGCCGGCGCCGAGACGGTGGTCATTGCCTGCGCTCGCAACTGAAACACGCAGCAAATCCTGGTAGTTGTCAACTGCTTTGATAACAGCACAAAGGAAAAGAAGAAATTGGGCATTGTCATAAGGCGTTTCGCCCGGTTCAAGAAGATTAACACCCTTGTTAGTGGTTATTGACCAGTTGTTGTGTTTGCCGCTTCCGTTAACGCCTTTAAAGGGCTTTTCGTGCAGCAGGCAGATTAAACCGTGTTTTTTTGCAACCTTCTGCATGATTTCCATAGTGAGCTGATTATGGTCAGTTGCAATATTGGTTGTTGTAAAAATGGGAGCCAACTCGTGCTGAGCAGGAGCGGCTTCGTTATGTTCGGTTTTTGCAAGAATTCCGAGCTTCCAAAGCTCAATGTCAAGGTCTTTCATATATGCCGCAACGCGGGATTTGATTGAACCGAAATAATGGTCATCAAGCTCCTGGCTTTTTGGTGGCTTTGCACCGAAAAGTGTTCTGCCTGTGAAAATCAGGTCTTTTCTCTTGCTGTACATATCAGCATCAACCAAGAAATATTCCTGTTCTGCGCCGACGGTTGTTTTAACGCTTGTTATATCGTTTTGACCGAAAAGCTTGAGTATTCTGACTGCTTGTTTGCTTATTGCCTCCATGGAACGCAGGAGGGGAGTCTTCATGTCAAGTGCTTCGCCGCCATAGGAGCAGAAAACTGTGGGGATGCATAAAACGTCCTCTTTAATGAAGGCATAGGATGTGGGGTCCCAGGCAGTATAGCCTCTTGCTTCAAAGGTTGCACGAAGGCCGCCTGAAGGGAAGCTGGATGCATCTGACTCGCCTTTGACAAGCTCTTTACCTGAAAATTCCATGATAATATTGCCGTCGTTGCACGGAGAAATAAAACTGTCGTGCTTTTCGGCGGTGATTCCCGTCATAGGCTGAAACCAGTGAGTGTAGTGAGTTGCGCCGTTTTCAACAGCCCAATCCTTCATGGCGTTGGCAACAACTTGTGCAACATCTATATCAAGACGCTTTCCGTCCTGAATGGTTTTTTTCATTGCTTTGTAGGTTTCTTTGGGCAGCCTGGATTTCATGGCATTATCGTCAAAAACCATGCAGCCGAAATAATCGGGAACGCTTTTCATACTCAACTCTCCTGTCTGAAAAGAACACAATAATCTAATAAAGTATATCGCCAAAGAGAAACAAAGTCAAGTTTTTTTGCACGGTAGGCTATATATTATCACAATCTGTATATTTAAATATAAAAGAGTTGAAAAAATTTGTAAAAAGTATTGACAAATGAGGTTTATAATTATAAACTTAATGTGAGGTTTGTAGTTGCAAACCTGAATTTATGTATAATACGGGGGATTTTATGGGTGATTTATCTTTATGGGAAAGTGAATACAAGTTTATGTGTGTTGTGTGGGAAAGTGCGCCTGTTAATTCCGGAGCATTGGTGGAGCTTTGCAGGGAAAAGCTTGGTTGGAAAAAATCAACAACCTATAACGCAATACGCAAAATGAGCGAAAAGGGGATTATAAAAAACGAAAACGCGGTTGTTACTGTTATAGTTCCTAAGGAGCAAGTGCAGGCAAGGGAGTGTGAAAGCTTTGTTGAGCGCACTTTTGACGGCTCTCTTCCTTCGTTTCTCGCATCTTTTCTCGGTGGAAAGACTATTTCGGAAAGCGAAGCATCATTTTTAACCGCTCTTATCAATTCGCATAAGGAGGAATGAAAAATGCTTGAATTCATCGAACATATTTTTAATACATTCCTGAATATGAGCATTACGGGCGCATACATAATTATTGCGGTTATTCTTATCCGCCTTTTGCTTCGTAAAGCGCCAAAAATATTTTCATATTGCCTTTGGATTATTCCCGCTTTAAGGCTGATTTTTCCGTTTTCATTTTCATCTGTAAGTCGGAGGCCAAGC
>JAZRIG010000032.1:0-7839 GCA_045645145.1 Acutalibacteraceae bacterium | reverse complement strand
TATTGCGTTTTCTGAAATCAACATAGTTTTCTTTTATGTATTCCGAAGGAGATATAAGCATATCCTTAGCGCTGCTTATTGCAGAAAGCACACTTTTGGGCGTGATTATGTTATCGCTTAATCCAAGTTGCTTAATGCAGTCTTTAACAACACGCTTGCTGTCATCAGTGTCGTAAATTGTAAAATTGGAAGAATAGCCGATATAATCTGCATTTCTTCTCAAAATTCTCACACAGGAAGAATGGAAAGTACTTGCCCAGATATCAAGAGCAGACTCACCAAGCATCCTCTCAAGACGCTCTTTCAGCTCACCTGCTGCTTTGTTGGTAAATGTTATGGCAAGAATTTCCCAAGGTTTTGCAGCATCAATCTGCAGCAAAGGTTGAATATCAAAAGTATCTTCGACAGTACCGTCGGCTACAGCACGCATTATTGCCATTTCATCCTCATTGGGTTCATAGCAGCATTTGTCGCTGTAATATGCCTTGCCGTATTTTATTATATTTGCTATGCGGTTAACAAGAACGGTTGTTTTTCCGCTTCCAGCTCCTGCAAGCACCAAAAGCGGTCCCTCAGTTGAGAGAACCGCTTTCTTTTGCATATCATTGAGATTTTTAAAATCTCTTTCAATTATCTTTCTGCGAAGGGTAAAAAATTCATTGGAAATCATTTGATACCTCAAATTGAAATTTCATGAGCAATCTTATAAAGCTCGCTGTTAACAGTACGTTCCATGCTGAGAGCCTCATAAATATCATAATCGATAATATGATCATTCTTTTGAACAACAACTCTGTTGCCGATGCCCTGCATAAGAAGCTGAACGGCTTTATAACCCATCTGGCTGGCCGCAACTCTGTCGCGAACTGTGGGAGAACCACCTCTTTGAACATGGCCGAGAATAACAGCTCTTGACTCAACGCCGCATTCCTTCTCAATCTTTCTTGCGAGTTCTTCAACTCCGCCGATACCTTCAGCAACCATAACGATAAAATGCTTTTTATCGGTTTTCTGAGTTCTTCTGATTCTTTCTATAACATGCTTTTCAATATCGGACTGAATTTCAGGAATAACAATAGCAGTTGCGCCAACAGCAATGCCTGCATTAAGTGTAAGGTCACCGCATCTGTTACCCATAACCTCAACAACTATGCAACGGCTGTGAGATTCAACAGTATCTCTGACTCTGTCAACCATCTGCATAACAGTATTAAGGCATGTGTCATAACCGATTGTATAATCAGAAGAAACGATATCGTTATCAATTGTTCCGGGAACGCCTATGCAGGGAATTCCTCTGAGAGAAAGGTCACGTGCGCCTCTGAATGAACCGTCACCGCCAATAACAACAATACCTTCAATGCCAAACTTCTTGCAGGTATCGATAGCCTGCTGCATGCCGGCTTCCTCTCTGAACGCCTTGCATCTTGCAGAATAAAGCATTGTTCCGCCTCTGTGAATTATATCGGAAACACTTCTGATATTGAGCTCACGAAGATCACCTTCAATAAGGCCCTGATATCCTCTGTTAATACCGTATACTTTAATTCCGTTTTCACAGGCGGTTCTGACAACTGCACGGATAGCAGCATTCATACCGGGGGCATCACCGCCGCTTGTTAAAACGCCGATTGTCTTCATAATAATTACTCTCCTTGAAAAATGTTCAAGCAATATAATACACTTTTTATAACATAATGTCAATGAATTAAACAGTTTTTGCTAAAAAAGTTAAAGATTTGCAAGCTTATTATTTGACGTTATTCATTATATATTACGTTTGAGTCACCAAGGATTTTTTTAAGCTCTCTTAAAAGAACATTATTAACATCAATCCCCTGTTGAATCGGATTGACTTTATATTCTTTTTTATCATTAAAATAATAATAGAGAGGTGTGTTTCCGTCAAAAATTGCAAGCAGCCTGCGGCAGCACTCAATCTGCGGAGAATCGAAAGTATCAAATCTCAAAAACAGCCCTTTTGCTTTCTTTTTTTGTGACTTTTCTACAATAACGGTATTTACAGACGGACAAGGCTCAACAGCTTCGCAAACTATTTTTGTATCCTCATCCTCGCGCATACTGATTCTTCCGTGAATAAGCAGGATATTGCCTTCAAAAAACATAGCAGGCTTTTCCATAAGTGTTTTCGGGAAAACTACAACTTCAATTGCACCTGTTGTATCTTCTAAATTCAAGAAAGCCATTGTTGAATCATTTTTGGTGATTTTCTTTTTAACCGAACCCACAAGACCAAGCAAAAGCACTTTGTCATTATCTTTATATCTTGTTGATTCAGAATCAACTATATCAATAATATGTGCACATTTCAGTTGTTCGGATATAGTTTGAAATTTTGACATCGGATGACCTGAAAGATACATTCCGGCAACATCTTTTTCATATCTGAGAAGCGTCTCAGGCGAGAACTCATCCAATTGCGGATATACAAACGAAGACGAAGGAACAAATTCTGTTTCTTCAATATCATTCGCTAAATCGCCGAAGCCAATCTGACCGTCAACATTTCTCCTTTTTGAACTGTCAAGATCTTCAAGGATTACGTCAATAACAGAATACATCTGCCTTCGATTAGCTCCCATTCCGTCGAATGCACCGCATTTTATCAGATTTTCAAGCATTCTGCGGTTAAAATCCTTGCCATGCATTCTGCGGCAGAAATCATAAAAATCAACAAAATTACCGTTAACGGTTCTCTCATTAATCATTCGCTTAATGAATCCCCTACCCAGTCCTTTTATGGCAAGAAGACTAAAATGGATGTTTCCGTTAGAAACGGCAAACTCTTCCGAGCTTTCATTGATATGCGGCGGAAGTATTTTAATTCCAAGCTTTCCGCATTCATTTATATACTGAACAACTTTACCTGTATTATCAAGAAAACTTGTCAGCAATGCAGCAAAAAACTCACACGGATAATGACATTTCAGCCACGCGGTCTGATAAGCAACATAGGCATAAGCCGCAGCATGAGCCTTGTTAAAAGCATAAGAGGCAAACGAAATCATTTCATCAAAAATCTCATTTGCTGTCTTTTCACTTATGCCCCGCCTTACAGCACCTTCGCAAACAACATTGCCTTGTTCATCAACAATGCCGTTAACAAAATTCGCTCTTTCCTTAAGCATGACATCATGCTTTTTTTTGCTCATGGCGCGGCGAACAATATCCGCTCTGCCGTATGAATACCCCGCAAGCTCGCGGCAAATCTGCATTACCTGCTCCTGGTAAACCATGCAGCCGTAGGTAACATCAAGAATGCTTTTAAGTTGCAGCGTTTTATATTTGATTTTATCGGGATTATGTCTGTTTTCAATATAAGTCGGTATTGAATCCATCGGACCCGGGCGATAAAGGGAGATAACAGCTATCAGGTCCTCCAGGCTGACAGGCTTGAGCTGTGACAGAACGCTCCTCATGCCAGCCGATTCGAACTGAAAAACTCCTTCTGTTTGTGCAGAACACATCATATCAAAAACTGATTTATCTTCAATGTCAATTTTATCAATATTAAATGAAGGGTCGCTCTTTTGAATCATTTTTTCGGCAGACTTAATAACCGTTAAGGTTCTGAGTCCAAGGAAATCCATTTTGAGAAGTCCCAATTCTTCAAGCGTTGTCATGGGAAACTGAGTGACAACAGCTTCATCGTTCCGCGCAAGCGGAACATAGGAAACAACAGGGTCATGAGTGATAACAACACCCGCTGCATGAGTTGATGCATGGCGAGGCATTCCTTCAACCTTTCTCGCCATATCAATAAGCTCACGAGCTTCATCATCGCTGTCATAAAGCACTTTGAAATCACTTGAACGCTTCAAAGCCCTGTCAATGGTTATATTTAATTCGTTCGGAACCTGTTTTGCTATGTTATCAACAACAGAATATGCAATACCCATTGCTCGGCCAACGTCACGAATGGCAGCTTTTGCGGCAAGAGTTCCGAAAGTAACAATCTGAGCAACATGATCCGAACCGTATTTTTCAATAACATAATCGATAACTTCGCCGCGTCTTTCAAAACAGAAATCAACATCAAAGTCAGGCATGCTTACTCTTTCGGGGTTCAAAAAACGCTCAAAGAGAAGATTATATTTCATTGGGTCAATGCCAGTTATTCCGATGCAATAAGCGCAAATACTCGCTGCGCCGGAACCTCTGCCCGGGCCAACAGGAATGCCGACATCCTTGGCATGCTTAATAAAGTCATGGACTATCAGATAATAATCTACATAACCCATTTTGTTAATTACCTCAAGCTCATAATTGAGCCTGTCAATATATTCTTTCGGAGGATTCTCGCCGTAACGTTTGATTAAACCTTTACGGCAAAGAAGAGAAAACCATTCAAAATGGTCATAACCTTCAGGCACATCAAAGTGAGGCAGCTTTGTTTTGCCAAACTCAAATTCAACATTGCATTTATCAGCTATTGCAGCAGTATTATACACAGCCTCAGGACAATCCGGAAAAGCAGCCAGCATCTCATCTTCGCTTTTCAAATAAAACTCATCTGTTCCGAATTCAAGGCCTGTATCCTCACCAACAGTATGGTTGGTTTGTATACAAATCAAAACCTGCTGCATTTTGGCATCTTGCTTGTCCACATAATGAGCATCGTTTGTCGCAGCAAGCGAAATTCCGAGCTCCTTAGAAAGTCTTATAATATCAGGATTTATCTGAAGCTGTTCGTCAAGATTATGGTTCTGAATTTCAAGATAGTAATTACCTGCTCCGAAAACAGAGCTGTACCACTGTGCAACGCTTTTTGCTTCATCATAATCATTACGTTGCAAGGCTCTGGAAACCTCGCCTGCAAGGCATCCGGAAAGAGCAATAAGCCCTTCATGATGTTTTTCAAGAAGGTCCTTATCGACACGCGGTTTTGTATAAAAACCGTTAACCCAACCCTCCGAAACAAGTTTGATTAGATTTTTGTAACCTTCATTATTCTTGCAGAGAAGAACAAGATGATATCTCTCGTTATCAATTCCGTGAACCTTATCAAACCTTGATCTTGGAGCAACATATACCTCGCAACCGATTATCGGCTTTATTCCCCTTTTTAGGGCAGCTTTATAAAAATCAATAACGCCATACATAACACCGTGGTCCGTTATGGCAACAGAGGTTTGACCCATGCTTTTAATTTTATCAAGCATAGGTTCAATTCTGCATGCGCCGTCAAGCAGACTGTATTCACTGTGAACATGTAAATGCGTAAATGACATTATTAATCACCGTTTTTCAGATTTTCAGCAATTTTAACAATGCGACCAAGCCGATGATTGATTCCGGAGCGGGAAATAGGCTCGTCCAATATTTTTTCAAGCTCACTAAGACTTGATTCAGGATTTTCAAGGCGGATTTTTGCTATTTTCTGAAGATTTTCGGGCAAAGATGATATTCCCGCTTTGCTGTCAATAAATTGTATAGCCTCAACCTGTATGTTTGCGGCATCAACCGTTTTATTAATATTTGATATTTCAAAATTGAGTATGCGGTTAACTTTATTCTTGACATCTTTTTCAATCTTAATGCCCATAACATAAAGTGAAGCGTCCTGCGCGCCGATTATTGCAAGAATATCTTCAATGCTTTCGCTATCCTTAAAATAGATAACGTGATTTCCCTTGCGAACTATGTATTTTGGATTTAAACCAAGCTCGTCCATAAACTTCATTAAATCCATGCACAAGCGTTTATACGGCACAACAAATTCAAGATGATATCCCCTCTCAGGGTCTGTAACCGTTCCGCAAGATAAGAATACACCTCTCAAAAAGGCATTTGCGCAGCATTCATCAGAAATATTGGCACGGTTAATTCTGAGCGAAGTTTCTTTTAAATCGTGGCCGAATTTATCAAACACCTTTTCTTTTTCTTTATCCGTTTTTAAATAAGCGGTGAGTTTTTTAGTTCCGCTGTCACTTATTGTGGGTTCAACCGAACAGTAATCGCGAAGATATGATAAATACAATGCAAAAACTTCGCTGTTCTCAGTTGTTATTGAAAGATTGTATTTTGAGAAATGAGCAAAAAGCACAAGCCCGTAGACTTGTGCGTGGAAACAACAGGAGGATAAATTCTCCGTTTTTGCAATTTCACTTTTGACATCTGATGAAAACGACAAATTTATACCTCCAGTCCGATTAATTTAACCTCAGGTTCAAGTGTAACACCGGTTTTGTTGAAAACAGTTTCACGGCAATTCTTAATAACTGACAAAACATCATCTGCAGTAGCATTATCGATATTAACCACAAAACCTGCATGCTTTTGGCTGACTTGGGCGCCGCCACATTTAAATCCTTTAAGACCGCATTGTTCAATTAATGCGCCTGCAAAATATCCGACAGGTCTTTTAAAAGTGCTGCCGGCACTTGGATATTCGAGCGGCTGTTTCTCTCTGCGCTTTGCCATTAGTTCATCCATCTTTGATTTGATTTCTATCTTATCGCCTTTTTCCAGCTTAATGGCAAGAGATGTAATTATCAAATTATTGTCGGAATATGCACTGTGCCTGTATTCCAATCCAAGCTCATCGCCAAAAAAAGCTTTAATCTCTCCGTCAGATGTAATATGCTCGCATGACAGCAAAACATCTTTCATCTCGCCGCCGTAGGCCCCCGCATTCATATAAGCAGCACCGCCTGCCGTTCCAGGAATTCCAAAGGCAAACTCAAGACCTGTCAGTGAATGTTCAAGGGCAAAGCGACATAATTTTGAAAGAGAAACACCACTTTGGCAAACAATGGTTGTTTCATCAACCAACTCAATTGAATCAAGCTTGCAAGTATTAATTACAATCCCTCTAAAACCATTGTCAGAAACAAGCAGATTGCTGCCCTTTCCAAGCACTAAAAGCGAAAATTCTTTTTCATTTGCAAGCGAAACAACTTGTGAAAGCTTATCAACTGTGTCAGGATAAACCATTAAATCTGCTTTTCCGCCGATTTTAAAACTTGTATAGTCTTTGAGCATTTCATCGGCTGAATATTCACATCCTATTTTCTCACAGAATGCGCAAACTTCACTGTAAAAGCTCATGGTTTCCTCCAAAAAAGTTAATATTATTCATCAAGAAGAGCAGCTCCGAAGATACCCGCATCATTGCCAAGCTCAGCTGCAAGAATCTGTGTCTGCTTTCCGGCATAAAGGCTGTATCGTTCATTCTTGGCATGTTCTCTGATAGGCTTAAGAATTGTGTCGCCTTCATGGCTGACACCGCCGCCGATACAAACAATTTCAGGCTGGAAAGTGTTAATGATATTATTTACACCAACAGAAACATAATAGATGTAATTATCACAAACTTCTTTTGCTGTTGAATCACCCAGTCTCATTGCATCGAAAGCAGTTCTGCCGCTTGTATTATCAATGTTTCCGTTAACAAGCTGCCACATCTTGCTGTCTTTATCTTTAAGCATAGCTTCTTTGGTCTGAGCAATCAACGCAGTTGCGGAAGCATACTGTTCCCAACAGCCTTTTCTGCCGCAGTTACATTGTTTACCGTTAACCATGATAACAGTATGACCCATTTCACCGCCGGCATAGTTAACACCGCTAACAATTTTTCCGTTAACAATAATTCCGCTGCCGACACCTGTGCCGAGAGTAACGGCAACAAAATTGCCAACACCTTTGCCTACGCCTGCAACAGCTTCACCAAGTGCAGCACAATTGGCATCGTTGTCAAGATACACAGGTTTTCCGATTCTTGCTTCAAGCATTTCTTTTGCAGGAACCTGATTAAAATCAAGATTGTTTGCAAATTCGATATAACCGTTGTTTTTATTAACGGAACCGGGAGTGCCA
>JAZRIG010000031.1:0-7130 GCA_045645145.1 Acutalibacteraceae bacterium | reverse complement strand
ATTACCTCTCATTTTCATTTCTTCTTTCATAAATAATATAATAATATATTATGTATCAAAAAAGAGAATTTGTAAAGCCTGTTTTCGTTAATTATTGTTAAAAATTTAAAAGGCAGCCATATTGGCTGCCTGAGATTTTATATCAGATTTCTTCCGCCACAACGGCGATAACCGTCATGTCGTCAAATTTGTCGCCGCAGCGAAGGCGCGCGCTGCCGAGCACGGAGTCGCAAAAGCCGCTTGCATCGGGTCCGCCTGAAAAAGTTTTTATTTCATCCTTGACCCATTCCGTGCCGCATCCGAGAATGCCGTCGCTGACCATTACGAGAGTGTCGCCGCCGCGCAGCTTTAATGAATATCGGCTGAAGCTGACCTTGCTTAGTATGCCGAGCGGAGTCGAAGGGATTTCAACGGTTTTGACCTTGCCTGATGCGGTGTAGAAGGAGGGGGCTGCCCCTGCTTTAAGAATAACGGCGTTGCCGCTGAAAAGGTCAATCTCCGCAACATCAAGGGTTGAAAGGGATTCGTCATCGGATTTAACGGATAATGCGGAGTTGGTTATGCTCAGCGCGGTATCAAGGCTTATTCCTGCGCGGATAAGGCGTGAAAAAAGCTCAACCGTCATTGCCGAATCAATCGCCGCGCGCCCGCCTGTTCCCATGCCGTCGCTGAGAATTATATATGCCTTGGATTCTGTTTGGAAGCATTCAAAATAGTCTCCGCACAGCTTGTGGCTTCCGCAGCTTGCCGCTGCCGAGCCGAGGCGGATTTTGAACATTTCTTTCCTTAAAAACAAAAGCTCTTTTCCGTTTTTATGTTCCTTAATTCTCGGCGGAAGAAGCTGTGCTTCCAGCTCGGAAGAAAGCTCGCCCGTCAGGCGAGAAAGGCTTGTTGACGCAGGAATATTCTCCACGATGCAGCGCAGCCGCAAAGCACCCGATGCAGGGCAAACACAGCTTGAGGAGATAACCTTAAATCCGTTGTCGGAAAGAACTCTGGCGGCGCTTTTTTCTTTGTTGAAAAGGGTCTGCGCGCCCTGACCGATTTCGGTTGAAAGTTCGCGCAAAAGCTCCGCAATCCAGTCGAACTGGCCGCAGGCAAGCTCCCTGTTACGCGCTGAATTCGCCTGCAAAGCATTAAGCGCGTTTCGGCTGTGATATATGCGGTTAAAGCTGTCTGCAATGCGTGGTGTGCTTGGGCATTTTGCGTTGAAATTCACGGAAAAATCCTCTGCCGTTATTTCATTTCCGCAAGAAAGCCTGGAGAGAATTTCGGAGAATTCTCCGTCCTCGGGGCAAAATGTGCCGTTCAGCGGACATTCGGCGCAAACGCGTTCTTTCACCCTCATGCAAACCATAACATCGTTGGCGGGAGAAAGGCTTTCTATCCCTTTTGAAACTTTTTCGACGCAGTCTGAAACAGAGCCTATTGCGCGCGAAGCTTCAAGAAGGCGTTCGCCTGCCGTGCCGAACTCCGAATCTATCCTGCGTATCTTCGGGCTGAGGATGTTGCTTCGGACTTTTGACAGTTTATTTTTGGGAACAGCGGCAAAAACAACCGAGGCGGCAGCCGCCTCCGCAAAAACCGAAATTCCTTCGCTTGAACCGTCAATCAAAGCGGCGATGCCTGCCGTTACTGAAAAAACAAGGGCGCATATCATCTGGCCGAATTTTGAGAAAATTCCCGAAAGAAGGCCGCATATTCCGTAGCATATACTCAGAGCAACGCTTGTGCCTGAAACGGCGATGCATCCGCCGATTGCGATGCCTGCAATGCTGCCTCCCGAACGGCTGAAAATATAGGCAGCGGTGAGAATCACAAAGCAGCCGAAAAATCTTGCAGGCCGAAAGCCGAGTATGCTGACCTCAGAGGCTCCGAGAAGCAGCGTGCAAAGGCTTGCTATAATGCAGACAAGGCTGTGGTTATCCAGCATATAAGGGCTTCTCTTTTTCTTGATGCAGTCTGCTGTTCCCGAATAAAAAGTGACGGAAGCGCCGCAAAGAAGGGAGGAACAGAGAACAAGCACCAGCCTGTTAAGCGAGGGCGTGCCCGAAAACATAACCGCAGTTCCGCAGGCGAAGCACATCAGAAAAACGCTCACGGACAAAATCATTCTTCTTTTTTTATGTATGCCGAATTTTTCAAGCGCAAAAACAACGGCGGATATTCCCGCAAGGGGAACGATTAAGTTTATCATTTCACCGCCGCTCAGCCGCAACACGGCGCCGAGAATTCCTCCTGCGGCGGCAAAGAACAAATCAAAATCCGTGCAAGCGGCGGCAAGGCCGATGCTGAGCGGAACGCGAAGCGAAAGCAGCCCCGCTCCTGACAAAATGAAGCCGCACATAAAATACAAAGTGGAGGTCAGAATCTGAGTTCCGCGTTCCCACAGCCTGTCCCCGAGAGTTTGGCCGTGAACTGCATTTGTTTTTTCCATCTTTTTCAAAATCCTTTCTTTGAGTTGGATTATGCATTCGGTTTTATTGTAGCGGGCAAAAACGGAAAAAACTGTCAGTTATTAGGCCGTTTTTTTAACTTTTTTGAATATTTTTTTGTAAAATTTATATTTATACTGTTCAATTGTGATGTTTTATGTTATAATAAACTGAATATAGCTGAAAATAGGGGGAGTTCGCTTTATGGAAAACCAAAATGAGCGCCAGGGTCTGATAATCGGGCGCAATGCCGTTGCGGAAGCTTTAAAAAGCGGCAGAGCCATTGATTGCCTGATGGTTGCCAAGGGAGAGAGAGGCGGCTCCGTCGGAAAAATCATCGGCCAATGCAGAGATAAAGGCATTGTTATAAAAGAAACCGATAAAAGAAAGCTCGACAAGCTCTGCGAGGGCGAAAATCATCAGGGCGTTGCTGCCTGGGCGGCGGTGCATGAATATGCGTCGATTGATGATATTCTTGAAAACGCAAAGGCAAAGGGTGAGCAGCCTTTTGTTATAATTTGTGATGAAATTGAGGACCCTCACAATCTTGGCGCAATTATCAGAACGGCGGATGCCTGCGGAGCGCACGGAATAATAATCCCCAAAAGGCGCGGCGTTGCGCTGACTTATGCTGTCGGCAAGGTTTCGGCAGGCGCGGTTGAATATGTTCCCGTTGCAAGGGTTTCCAATCTTCCGAGCGCAATTGAGGAGCTTAAAGAAAAGGGTTTTTGGATTTACGGCGCGGATATGGACGGCGTGCGTTGGGATAAGCAGGATTATTCCGGCAGCGTTGCGCTGATTGTCGGCTCCGAGGGCAAGGGAATAGGCAGGCTTGTTAAGGATAAATGCGACTTTATCGTATCCTTGCCGATGAAAGGAAAAATCAATTCTCTCAATGCCTCCGTGGCGGCGGGGATTTTAATGTATGAAATTGCAAAAAACAGGTAGGTGAATGCTTTGAGTGATTATAACAAAATGATATCGGGCGACAGCGAGCTGGACGCAATTCTTGCAGAGGTTAAAAAGTCAAAGCAGGATGCCGAGGTTTCGCAGGACGAGCCGTTAAAAACATGGTCGCTTGATGATATTGACAGACTGATTGCCGATTCAAACGGAGAGGATTATGCCCCGAAAGCTTCAAAAGCTCCCACACCCGCCGAGGATTTTGAAAGAATTCTCAGCCGTGAATTTGATACAGGCATGTTTACTTTAAAACCCATGGCAGAAGCCGTTGCAGAGCCGGAGGAAATGCAGGACATTTCATCGTCCTCGGGCGAGAGCGAGGTTGACGGGCAGGAAACGTTCTTCACAGAGGAAAAGGATGCGTTTGACGAGGCATCGTTTGAGCTGGAAACGGTTGTTGTGCCTGAGGATATTCCGGAACCGACGTCCTTCCGCTTTGCATGGCAGGAGCCGGAAAAGAAGCAGGAAGAAGTTAAGGAAGCCCCGAAAATAACGGCTTTTTATGAGGGAGAAACTCCCGCGGCGGATTTCTTTGCAAAGAAAGAAGAAAAGCAGGAACCCGAGCATATAAAAGAAACGGACTACAGAACCAGATTCTTCACAAAGCTTAATCTTGAAAACACGGCGGAGATTGAGATTGTTGAGGATAACGGGCCTATAGACAAGCCCGGAATTGTTGTTGAAAAATCCGGAGAATCGGCGGAAAACGGCCTTGAAGCCATGCCCAGAGTTCTTGCGGCCGAGGATGCAAAGGAAATTGCCGACGAAAAAACAAGAATAATGGATAAGGTCGGTTCGCCCGAAAAGAAAGAACGCTCAACGGGCGACGATGTTGAAGGCCAGATTGTTCTGACAGGCTTTGAATATGAAGCAAAGGAAAGCGTGCCGAATCAGGAGCATGAGAATGATGTTGAGGAGCGCCTTTGGGAAAAGCGTAAGCAGAAGGCGAAAAACTTCAAGCTGATTGATGCCATAGATCTTGATGAGGAGTTCAGGGGTGATTTTGAAGCGCCTCCCGAGGACAGAACAAAAGAAGAAAAGGCAAGAAAGAAAAAAGAAAGAAAGCTTGAGCTTGAGCAGGAGGAAAACAGGCCGGTTGCCAACGAATACTCCTCCCCCGCAGAGCGCTCGGCAATTCATACAAGGCTCACCGAAGCCTGCAGGAAAGCAACGGTCGGGCTGGCAGCGGTCGGCGTTGTTGAGTTCCTTATTGTTTTGGTTAACATAATCCCCGTTATTGCCCAGAAGCTTGCAATAGAGACCGAAATATTTGCAGCAGGCTCCGTTTCCGTCTGCGTTATCAATGCTGTTTTGCTGATAGCTGCGGCGGCAATTGACAATGTTAAGTTTGTTGACGGTTTGACGGGCATTTTCAAGCGCAGAATAACAAGTGACACGGCAATCAGCCTTTCGATAGTTGTTGCCCTGCTTCAGAGCACGCTGGCGGCGGTTATCGGAGGCGAAGGAACCGAAACTGCGGTGTTTGCGGCTGCGGCGGTAACGGCTGTGCTGATAGGAAAAGCCGCAGATAAGATGGATGCGCAGCGCACCCTCGGCAATTTTGAGGTTTGCGCTTATAAATATGAGCATAATATGTATGCCGTAAATCCCATCGAAAACGAATCCGAAATATTCGAGCTTGGCAGGGGTCTTATGATGGGCAATGCAGAGCTGCTTTATTCCACAAAGCTTGCATTCCCCACCGATTTCACAAAAAATTCGCAGGCAGATGCGGGCGAAAAGAAGCTTATGAAAATTCTGATTCCCGTTGCCTTCGGCGCGGCTGCCGTTGCAGCTGTTGCCGCAGGAATCATCGAAAAAAGCGTGATGTCCGCATTCTCGGCATTTGCGGGAACCTTCTGCATAAGCTCTCCCGTATTTTCGGCATTCATTCCTGCTTTTATTGCAAGAATAACAAATGCACATCTTAATACTGAAGGGACAATGATCGTCAGCCTTGATGCGGCGGAAAAGACTGCATGCGCCAACGCTGTTGTTATGGACTGCGCCGATATTTTTGACCGCTCCAAATGCACTATGCACGGCATGAAGGACTTCAAAAATATAAGAATAGATGATGTTTTGCTTTATGCTGCCGCGATGGTTATAAAATCGGGCGGACCGCTCAGAGAGAGCTTTGAACAGGTTGTTGACGGCAGGCAGGATTTGCTGCCCCCCGTTAAGGAGCTTGTTTATGAGGATAAATTGGGCATAACCGCAAGAATTCACGGCCAAAAGGTGCTTCTGGGCAGCAGGAACCTGCTTGTTCACCACAATATTGAGGTGCCTGAAAAGGCTCTTGAAGAAAGATATTCTCACAGCGGAAGAAAGGTTATGTATCTTGCGGTTGCAGGAAAAATAGCTGCGCTGTTTGTTGTCAGCTATGCTGTTGACAAAAACCTTGAAGGATATTTCAAAACTCTTGAAAACAACGGAATTCAGGTTCTTGTTCGCACAAACGACGTTAACGTTACTGAGGAACTTATTGCAAAGAGCTTTGACATGCCGCAGGAAACCTTCAAGATTCTCTCGTCGGTTGCAGGCCGCCTTTTCAAGAGAAGGCGTGATGCGGTTTGCGACAAGCTGCCTGCAAGAATTGTTCATGACGGCACGGCATATTCCATGCTCAAGGCTGTTGCCGCTTCCTGCGGAATGGTTTCCGGCGTTAAAATCGGCGCCGTAATTCAGATAATTCTCAGCGCACTCGGCCTTGTCCTGAGCCTTGCTCTTTATTGCACATCGCTGGGCGCAGCCTTTAACGGATTGACCGCCGCTCTGTTCCTCGGAGCAGGCCTTGCGATATCCGCAGGAGCAATGCTTTTGGGCAAAATAAAATAATTTTGCAAAAACCCTTGACATTTTCAGGGATATGTATTAGAATAACTTGCACAATAAAGCAGAGCAGGTTTTGCTCTCACCTTCCGGGGAAGTCCCGCGTCGGTCAATAGCTTCTTTTTAATCGGGTGTTTCTGCCCGAGAAAAGCGTTGATTTTATGCGAGGTCGGGGTTTTCCTGCCCTCACTTTTAATTTTGCTTTTCATTCATTATTCAGGAGGTGCTTTAACATCAGCAAGCAAGAGCAGCAAATCAATGAGGAAATCCGTGATAAAGAAATAAGAGTTATTTCAGATGACGGCGAGCAGCTCGGCATCATGTCCGCAGCAGAGGCTCTCAAAATTGCCGAAAGCAGGAACCTTGACCTTGTCAAGATTGCTCCCATGGCAAAGCCCCCCGTCTGCAAAGTTATGGACTACGGCAAGTTCCGATTTGAGAAGGCAAAGAAAGAGAAAGAAGCAAAGAAAAACCAGAAAACCATTGAGATTAAAGAAATCAGACTTTCTCTCAACATCGACACGCACGATTTCGACACAAAGATCAACCATGCACGCAAATTTATTGCGGCAGGCAACAAGGTCAAGGTTTCCATTCGTTTCAGAGGCCGTGAGATGGCTCACCCCGAGCTTGGTCAGGTCATTATGACTCGCTGTGCGGAAGCCTGTGCAGACTGCGCCTCGATTGAAAAGCCCGCAAAGCTTGAGGGCAGACAGATGCTGATGTTCCTGGCACCGAAAAGCACAAAGTAAAAGGTTTTAAATTATTAAGGAGGAAATAACCATGCCTAAGATTAAGACTCACAGCGGCGCAAAGAAGCGCTTCAAGATTTCAAAGGGCGGTAAGCCCATGCGCGCCCATGCTTACAAGTCACACATTCTCAACAAGAAGAACACAAAG
>JAZRIG010000030.1:0-27841 GCA_045645145.1 Acutalibacteraceae bacterium | reverse complement strand
TATTGACTACAGAGAGAAAAACGGCGCTTTCAGAACCGTTGATGAACTGACAAACATCAGCGGCATAAGCACCGCTACATTAGAGAAAAATATTGATACTATAACAGTTTAGTGCTTTTTATCTTTGTTTAAGGACACAGGAGGTTTCCCGTATGGAAAGACTTGAAATTAAAAAGCTTTTTGAAGCTCCCGATAGGTATGCCGACCAAAGCGTTACGGTTTACGGCTGGATTAAAACCCTCAGGGATTCAAAAGCGATAGGTTTTATTGAACTTAATGACGGCAGCTGCTTCAAAGGCGTTCAGATAGTTTTTGAAGCGGAAAAGCTTGAAAATTATAAAGACATCGCAAAGCTTAACGTTGGCGCTGCGGTCAAGGTTACGGGCAAGCTTCTGCTCACTCCGCAGGCAAACCAGCCGTTTGAAATCAACGCTGATGAAATATCAGTCGAAGCAACCTCAACTCCCGATTATCCTCTGCAAAAGAAGAGACATTCGGTTGAGTTTTTGAGAACAATCGCCCACCTCAGGCCGCGCACAAATCTTTTTAACGCAGCTTTCAGAATCCGCTCGGTTGCAGCCTATGCAATCCATAAGTTTTTCATGGAGCAAGGCTTTGTTTATGCCCATACTCCTCTTATTTCCTGCAGCGACTGCGAAGGCGCAGGCGAAATGTTCCGAGTTACAACTCTTGATATGGAGAATCTGCCCAAAACAGAGGACGGAAAGGTGGACTACAGCGAGGATTTCTTCCAGAAGCCCGCTTATCTGACCGTTTCCGGCCAGCTTCAGGCCGAAACAATGGCACTTGCCTTCGGCAAGGTTTACACCTTCGGCCCCTCCTTCAGAGCAGAAAAATCCTATACTCAGCGCCACGCTGCAGAGTTCTGGATGATTGAACCGGAAATGGCTTTTGCAGAACTCAGCGACGATATGGATGTTGCGGAAGGCATGATAAAATATGTTATCAGATATGTTCTTGATAACTGCCCCATGGAGCTTGAATTTCTTAACAAATTTGTTGACAAAGAGCTTATTGAAAGGCTCACAACCGTTGCAAATTCGGATTTTGGCAGAGTAACCTACACAGATGCTGTTAAAATGCTCGAAGAGCATAATGACGAATTTGAATATAAGGTAAGCTGGGGCTGCGATTTACAAACCGAGCATGAGCGTTATCTCACGGAACAGATTTTCAAAAAACCTGTTTTTGTTACTGATTATCCCAAGGAAATCAAAGCTTTCTATATGCGCCTTAACGATGACGGAAAAACCGTTGCCGCCTGCGACTGCCTTGTTATGGGCATCGGTGAAATCATCGGCGGAAGCCAGAGAGAAGAACGCCTTGAGCTGCTTGAAACACGCATCAAGGAGCTTGGACTTAACCCCGATGATTACAGCTGGTATCTTGACCTTCGCCGTTACGGCGGTGTTAAGCACAGCGGATTCGGCTTGGGCTTTGAAAGGCTTGTTATGTATTTAACAGGCATTTCAAATATCCGCGACGTTCTCCCCTTCCCCAGAACAACAGGCTCGGCAGATTTTTAATCATCCAAAAAAATTATCCCGCCAACTGATTTCTTGTTGGCGGGATTTTACATTTATTTAGTATATAAAAACATTAATATTATATTATTTTTTACTTGACAAACAGATGTGATTTGCAATACAATTAAATATCATTGTTTTAAAATTACGGAGGATGGATTATGGGAATGACAATCGGCCAAAAGCTTATTAAAAGCCATCTTGTCAGCGGAGAAATGATACCCGGAACCGAAATCGGTCTCAAAATTGACCAAACATTAACACAGGATGCTACAGGCACAATGGCATATCTCGAATTCGAAGCTATGGGCGTTGAAAGAGTGCGCACAGAGCTTTCGGTTTCATATATCGACCACAACACTCTGCAAAACGGATTTGAAAATGCAGATGACCACAGATTTATTCAGAGCGTTGCAAAGAAAAGAGGTCTTCTTTTCTCAAAGCCGGGCAACGGAATCTGCCACCAGCTTCACCTTGAGCGCTTTGGCAAGCCGGGCAAAACACTTATCGGCTCTGACAGCCACACCCCCACCGGCGGCGGAATCGGTATGCTTGCAATCGGTGCGGGCGGTCTTGACGTTGCTGTTGCAATGGGCGGCGGAACATACTACACAACCATGCCTAAGATGACCCTTGTGCGCCTTTCAGGCAAGCTTTCCCCCTGGGTTGGCGCAAAGGATATTATTCTTGAAGTGCTTCGCATCATGAGCGTTAAAGGCGGCGTAGGCAAAATTATCGAATACGGCGGCGAGGGTGTTAAGACACTTTCCGTTCCCGAAAGAGCGACCATAACAAATATGGGCGCTGAGCTCGGCGCAACAACCTCTGTTTTCCCCTCAGACGAAATCACCAAAGCTTTCCTTAAAGCTCAGGGACGTGAGGACGATTGGTCAGAGCTTCTTCCCGATGCTGATGCACAGTATGACGAAATTATTGATATTGACCTTTGCAAGCTTGCTCCCATGGCAGCTATGCCCCACATGCCCGATAACGTTAAAACCGTTGAAGAAATCGGCAATATTGAAATCAGCCAGGTTTGCATCGGCTCATGCACAAACTCATCTCTGCTTGACCTTTTGAAGGTTGCGGCTATCCTCAAGGGCAAAAAGGTTGCCCCCAACGTCAGCCTCACAATCTCTCCGGGTTCAATGCAGGTTCTTAACATGCTTTCACTCAACGGCGCACTTTCAGATATTCTCTGCGCTGGCGCAAGGCTTCTTGAATGCTCCTGCGGCCCCTGCATCGGCATGGGTCAGTCACCGCAGTCAAAGGGCGTTTCTCTCAGAACCTTTAACCGCAACTTTGAAGGACGTTCCGGTACGGCAGATGCCGGCATTTATCTTGTCAGCCCCGAGGTTGCTGCAGCTTCAGCAATCACAGGTTATCTCACAGACCCGAGAACTCTCGGCGAGATGCCCGAAATCACAATGCCCGAGCGCTTCATTATTAACGATAACATGATTGAACATCCCGCTTCTGTTGAAGAGGCTGACAGCGTTGAAATTAAATACGGCCCCAACATCAAGCCATTCCCCACAAGCGTTGAGCTTCCCGAAGATATCGAAGCCCCTGCAATTCTCAAGGTTGGCGACAACATCACAACCGACCACATTATGCCCGCAGGTGCAAAGATTCTTCCCTACCGTTCAAACATCCCCTTCCTTTCAAACTTCTGCTTCAAGCAGTGTGACGAACACTTTGCAGAGCGTTGCAAGGCAGCAGGCAAGGGCTTCATCATCGGCGGCGCAAACTACGGCCAAGGTTCATCGAGAGAACATGCCGCACTTGTTCCCCTTTATCTCGGAATCAAAGCAGTTATCGCAAAATCTTTTGCAAGAATTCACTGCGCCAATCTTATCAATGCAGGCATTATGCCCTTCACCTTTGCAAATCCCGACGATTATGACAAAATCGAAACAGACGATATTCTCGCACTCAACGGTATCAGAGAAAACATCAAGAACAGCGAAAAGGTTGTTCTTGAAAACATAACAAAGGGCGAGAAATACGAGCTCAATTATGACTATTCAGACAGACAGACCGCTATGATTCTTGACGGCGGACTGCTTAACTACACAAAAAACATCGGTAAATAAGGAGAAACAGATATGACAGAATTACAGATTAAAGCCGCTGTTGAAAAGTTTGAAGCTCTTATAAGAGAGCAGGATGCAAGAAGTGAAGCAATTAAGCAGCAGGGCGATTTTGTTGACTATTCAACTCTTGACAAGCTCACAATCGGCGTTTGCGGCGGCGACGGCATTGGCCCCATCATCACAAACGAAGCTGCAAGAGTTCTTGAATTCCTTCTCAAAGAGGATGTTGAAGCAGGCAAAATTGAGTTCAAGACCATTGACGGCCTGACCATCGAAAACCGCGTTGCTGTTAATAAAGCCATCCCCGACGATGTTCTTGAGGAACTTAAGAAATGCCCGGTTATCCTTAAAGGCCCCACAACCACTCCCCAGGCGGGTGACCCGTGGCCCAACATCGAAAGCGCAAATGTTGCAATGAGAAAGGCTCTTGACCTTTTTGCAAATCTTCGCCCCGTTAAGGTTCCCGATGAGGGCATTGACTGGACCTTCTTCCGCGAAAACACCGAGGGCGCTTATGCGGTCGGCTCAAAGGGCATTAACGTTACCGATGACCTTGCAATGGACTTTGTTGTTACCACCACAGAGGGCACAAAGAGAATTGCAAAGCTGGCTTATGACTACGCAAGAAGAAACAAGAAGGACAGAGTTTCCATCATCCAGAAGGCAAACGTTATCAAGACCACAGACGGCAAATTCCTTAATCTTTGCAAGGAAATTGGAAAAGATTATCCCGAAATCACAACCGACGAATGGTATATCGATATCACCACCGCAAAGCTTATTGACAAGAAAAGAAGAACAGACTTCAAGGTTTTTGTTCTCCCCAACCTCTACGGCGACATCATCACCGACGAGGCTGCTGAGTTCCAGGGCGGCGTAGGCACTGCAGGCAGCGCAAACATCGGCAAGAAATACGCTATGTTTGAAGCTATCCACGGCTCTGCTCCCAGCATGATGAGAGAAGGCAGAGGCAAGTATGCTGACCCCTGCTCAATGCTCCGCGCGGCAGTTATGCTTCTTTCACACATCGGCAAGCAGGAAGAGGCAGACAAGCTCGAAAGAGCCCTTGATATCTGCATGTATGAAGAAAAGAAGCTTCAGATTACAGGCAGAGATAACGGCGCAACCTGCGAGGAATTCGGCAACTACGTTATGGAAACTCTCACAACACTTTAATAACATATAAAGACACCCCCGAAAAGGAATTTCGCCTTTTCGGGGGTTAAGTTTTTATTTATTGATAATCGGTGTTATTACAGGCTTGCCCTCACGGTCAAGGAGAGGTGTTAAGCCGCCCGCGTATCCGCTCTGGCAAAACAGATAATTAATTCCTGTTTCTTTATCTACAATTATGCTTACAGAGCCTAAATCCTGAGAATATGTTTTTTCAAAACGCTTTTCTTTTGCCATGTTATTCCTCCCTCTCGGCAATAAGCTTTGCTCTGATTACCTTATCATTTTTCTTAACAAAATAAGCAGGGATAAACGCAAAAGCAACCACAACAGCACCTGCAAGGAACAATTCGGGCGGATAAAGAATCATGCCGTCTGCCGTTCTCATGTTGACTGAATTGATTGTGAACTGCGCAACACCCGGGCCGATAAGCATGGGAAGAAGCACAAAAAGGAACATACGCATGCCCATAAAGGAGCCTTCCTTGCCGTGGGGGATATAATCGCGGAAAGCGCCGAGGAAAAGCCCTGCCATAACAAGCGAAGCACCCATAACCATAACACCGCCAACCATGATAAGGGCCATCATTTTGGGTGTGTCGCCAAGCACGAACTTCAAGCAATAAACAATCAACGCACCGAGAATATTAACAATTATTGTGGGGTAATAAAACTTTTCTTTACCGTATTTATCCATAAGATTTCCCATAACAACCGAAAGAACAGCAGAACCGAGAACAATAACGATAAGAGGAATAACATAGTCCGTTATCCCGAGAGTTTTTTCAACAAAATTAATCAGATAAGACTGATAGACCTGAATTGATGCGCCTGAACACATGCTGCCTAGAAGGCATACGTAGAGCATCTTATTCTCTTTGATAACAGAAGGCTTGAAGCTGTAGAAAACATTGCTCCAATAGCCTGTTGTATCCTGCTTTTTAACATGCGGTGCATCTTTAAGCATAAAGAAGCCAAGAAGGCCGCCGATAATCGGAACTGCGCCGAGAAGCATGAAGAAATCTCCCCAATGCTCGCTTGTGCTTGTGAGCGAATCAAGGCCCACAAAAACAACTCCCATTGCCGCAACTGGCATTATTGCAAGAACAACGTCAATTTTGCCCCTGTTGGTGGTATCCGAAATATCAGACACCCATGTATTAAAAGCCGCATCGTTAGCGGTTGCGCCGATAAAGGACATTACGCAGTCCATGATGATAACAACGGCAACAAGCTTTAATTTTGCATCGGGCGCAAAATCAAGGGGAATAAATGCAAAAGCCATCGTGGAAATTCCCCAGAGTATATATCCCCAGCAAATGATTGCCTTGCGCTTGCCAAGCTTATCGCACAGAGCGCCGCCGATAACAGTTGCAAGCGTTGCCGCAATTGCGGAAAAAGCAACCATTATTGTTGTTGCATAAGCCTCGGGTTCAATATTATTCTGAACAAATTTTGAAAAATACATATTTTCGACTATCCAGGCAATCTGCCCGATAAGGCCGAAAATAATAACGGAAAGCCAAAGCTTAAATCCGAGCTTTGTTGTTTTTACAGCGTTGGTTTTCAAAATGCCACCTCCGATAAAGATTATCAGCTGATAGTGCCGTCACTGGCAATCTCAAGATGAGCATTACTGCCGAAGCCCTTTTGCCTAAATATCTGGTTTCTCTCAGGGCAATACATCTCCAGAACGCCTTTTTTGCCTCCGCCGACCATAAGCATGAACTGAGATATGGCAGGAATCAAAAGTGAAAAGAAGTGGTCTCCAGAAACCGAATTCCACATTGCAAATGCGAATGTGGCGCAATTGGCAACAAACCCCCAATAATTAGGATAAGCCTTGAGCTCTGCAGTCAGCTTTTCAAGCTCTCTTGCGTTAATATCCTTTGATTTTGACCAAACCTTGTCCATGCGTCCCTTTGTGTTTTCTTTGAAGCCTTCGATATTGTAATAGATGCCCCAGCCGTCATGAACAGAAAACGAAAAAGCACCAATTGAAACGCCCTGACCGACAGGCACCTCATAATGACCAACCTGTATAGGTTCATCGGAGTTGTTATGGACATAAATAAATGTGTGACCCGAAATCGGCCAAACATAAACAACCGAACACAGAGAAACAGTTGCAACGATTTCATCCTCATTATTATCAGCTGTATCTTCAACTGTTTCTTCGGAAATCTCCGGAATATTTACCGCGGTTGTTTCTTCTGTTTCAAAAGCAAAGCCCGATAAAGAAAAACTGAATGCCACAAGTACTGCCAATAAACAAGCAACAAAATTCCTGCATATTTTTTTCATATTATTTCCTCCGAAGTTATTTCTTTCTTGCTATTGCAGTTATAACACCTGCAGCAACGGCTGTGCCTGCCAAAAGAGCTGTTTTTGTTTTTTCCATTTCGTCGGCATCCCAGAAATATCTGAGCTTTGAAATCGCGCCCCTGCCGCACAAATCGGCGTAATTAAAGAAATATGTCTGATATCCCTCGGGGTCTCTTTCATCAATTTCAAAAATACGCACACCGCGCATTTCGCCGCCGTAGCAGCGGAAGGACGCACAGGATGTCTGAATAAATTCTATGCCTTTATATTTGCCCTCAAAGCAATTAACATGGTCGTGGCCCGAAACAATGCCTTTAACATCACCACATTCAAGTGCGGCTTCAAAGAGACCTGCATCATCTTCAAGAATGCTCGGATATTCAAGCATAGTTCCGCGCGCAAGATCAGGACGAAGCCTGCACCAGCCAATTTTATGAGTTTTAACCGCACCTACATCATTCTCGCCGCACTGCTCAATAAGATTTGTTATGGCGGGCAGAGGAATATGCGCAAACATCAGCGACGGAACAACCTCACCTTCATTTTGCTCTTTAAGCTCGGCAGAGGTTTTTTTATACCATTCAACAGTTTCGGGTTTTATTGCTTGATAGCACTTATCCTCTTTGCGGTCATACCACGCGCTGTCCAGCATCCAGAGATTAAAAACAACCTTTTCTCCGTTGCTTGAATAAATCGGGATATTATATGTATCGCAATCCACCTTGCCGTTACGGTTATTCATTGGCAAACACATGGAATAGCTGCGGTAAATATCCGCCTGCTCGTCTTTCGAAACAAGATTCATATCGTCATGATTTCCGTAAATCATTGCAAACGGTATTTTTCTTTTTTCAAGAGGAGCACAGATGTGGTGAATCGACTCTTTCATAATCTGCATTGTCGCCGCCTTGCCGCTGGCTATCTGGCGGTCTCCGAAACGTGCGTCAAGCAAATGATTGCCGAGAATATTGTCGCCTGTAAAAAGGACAAGATCCGGTTTGAGCTTATCATAAGCATTATCCAGCATTTTAACCATGGCCTTGCGGACATATTTCATATCCTGCGGGTCACTAACCTGCATAATCACAAGCTTGCCCGAAGAATTGAATCTTATTGCATTTGTATTTTTCATTTTCATCCCCCAAAAAGGCATAGCGCAACCGTCGCGGCTGCGCTAACCGTTATTTAAGTATTCTGAATTTTTCGATAAAAAGCAGTTCTTTTGCTTCACCTTTAATTGAGTTAGTTAAACCGAGAATAAGCATAACAAAACCGACCTTTACAAATTATTTTGCCGCCAATCGCTTTTCTCTTTCAACAAGAAACTGTGACTTCCTGGGAACAACAAAAGTTATTCCTTTGTCGATAAGCTCAAAAGATGTGTCGGTTACGAACTTGGTTTCGCCGTCAACATTTACGGCAGCGGGGCTGTCGCTGTGAATAGCAAGCTTCTTGCAACGCTTGAAAGTGGTAATATCCCAATCGAGGTGTTCGCCTCTCTTGTACTTATTGAGCAAAGTTAAAAGCTTGGCTCTGCTGACGCTTGCTTCAACGATAACAACATCAAGAAGCCCGTCATCGGGAAGTGCTTCAGGGCCTGCCATAAATCCGCCGCCATACCATCTTGAGTTGCCGCAGAAGCAGAAAAGGCAATCCTTAGATATAACCTCTTCATCATCAATTGTGATAGTAAACCTGTTATGGAATTTGCGTGCAACAGCATAAAGGCAACCGATATAATATGCGCCTTCGCCGGTTACAAACGGGAATTTCTTGATTTTGCCCTGCATTGCGCATACCTCAGCGTCCATGCCCATCGAGCACTGGTTGATTGCAATTTCATTTCCGCACTTGATAAGGTCAAGCTCAACGGGAACACCGTTTATCTGGTCATCAAGCTCAAGAAACTCCTCCTGCGTACCGAAAAGGCGGATAAAATCGTTGCCCGAACCAAGAGGAACAACCGCAACCTGAACGTTTTTATATCCGTAAGCTCCGTTAACAACATCATAGAGAGTTCCGTCACCTCCGCAGGCATAGAAACGAAGCTCTTCGCCACTTTTGGCTCTTTCTTCAACAAATTCAATGCCGTCGCCCTTTTTCTCAGTTATATATACTTCATAATCAAGCGAATGCTTTTTTGCTGTTGCTTCAATTTTTGCCTTAATAAAATCAAGTGATTTTCCCTGGCCTGCTGCAGGATTGATAACAAAAACGTGTTTCATAACCGAACATCCTTCCGTTATTATTTAAAATACATGAACAACTGGCATTTTATCATGCCGTTGTAAAGTTTTCTTCTCTTATCGGCTTTTCTGCCAAATGCTTTTTCAAATTCTTCATCAGGGCTTATTATGCTGTAAGACCAACCCTTTTTCTGTTCAAAAACCTTGCCCATGGATTTATATATTGCTTCGCATTCGCTAAGGTCAAGCAGCCTTTCGCCGTAAGGCGGATTGCAGATAACAGTTCCTCTGTCTGTTGAAGGCGAGAACTCTGCAACATCCGCAACGCTGAAGTTGATTTTATCCCCAACTCCTGCCCTTTGAGCATTAACCTTGGCGATTTCAATTGCCTTGGCATCCAAATCAGAGCCGAAAGCCATAAAATCATCACACGGTCTGACAAGACTACGTGCTCTTTCTCTTTCTTCCTCCCAAACATTTCCGGGAATAACGCCGAAGCGCTCTGCGGAAAAGTTACGGTTGATTCCCGGAGCCATGTTGGCCGCCATCATAGCACCCTCAATAAGAATAGTTCCGGAGCCGCACATAGGGTCATACAGCTTATGATAAGGTCTGAGATGCGACAGGCTGCAAAGCGCGGCAGCAAGCGTTTCTTTAATCGGTGCATCGTTTGCATCAAGGCGATAGCCTCTTTTGTGCAATCCCATGCCGGATGTGTCAATAAGGAGGGAGACCTTGTCCTTCATAATTGAAAACTGAATTTGATGAACGGGACCCGTTTCCTCAAACCATTCGATATGATATTTTGACTTGAGCCGTTCAACCACCGCTTTTTTGATTATTGCTTGGCAGTCACGCGTGCTGAAAAGCTCAGAATTAATCGAATATCCCTTAACAGGGAACGCATCGAGCGAGCCTATCCACTCTTCCCAAGCAAGAGCTTTTGTGCCCTGAAAAAGCTCCTCAAAACTTCTTGCCTCGAAAGAACCGACAAGAATCTGAACTCTCTCTGCAAAGCGTGAGCAAATATTAACTCTTGCAAGCATGTTTTCATCGCCGCTGAACAAAACTCTGCCGTTTTCCGCCGCAACGTTTTCCGCTCCAAATTCTTTAAGCTCGCCTGCAATGAGGGATTCCATGCCGAGAAGGCAGGGTATTACAAAATCAATTTTCATTACATATCTCCTGTTTATTACCAAAAAACAGGCGGGAACCACCAATTGATTCCCGCCAAAATTTAACTGATTTTATTCAATCGGGCTGATTTATTCAATCTCAGGTGTGATAAGGCCGTAGCCTCCGTCATTGCGCTTATAAACAACGCAAACTTCGCCGATTGATTCTTCAATGAAAACATAAAAATTGTGGTCAACCAGATTCATTTGAAGAATTGCTTCATCAACAGACTGGGGTTTGAGATTTACGGTTTTTTTCCTTACAAGATCGAATTCAACTTCTTCCGCAACTTCAGCCTCATCGGCAAAAGCGTCAAAGCTTGCTGCACGAATTTTCTTTTCAATGCGGGTTTTGTTTTTTCTGATCTGTCTGATAAGGGTGTCAACACATTTGTCGAGAGCTTCGTTCATGTTTTCCGCTCTCTCCTGAGCTCTGAAAATCATACCGTTGTTGCTGACGGTGATTTCAACCGATTGTGATGACTTCTCAACAGTTACCGTAACTTTCGCCTCCGTATCGGAGCCGAAAAAGCGCTCAATTTTGGCGAGTTTCTTCTCTGCATGTTCTTTGAAGGATTCTCTCGGTGAGCACTTGCGACCTGTAATTGTGATTTTCATGTAGTCATCCCCTTTTTTAGCTATTGAAGTGTTTAACTTCAATCATATTGTAGCATATATGCACAAAAAAAGTAAAGGGGTTTTTGAAATTTTTTATAATTTGTATAAAAGCTATTCAGATAACCATGCTTATGTGGCGGGTAACATGGCATCCTACATTAACTGCAACCGGCAGCCCCGCAATGTGAGTAGGGCGCGCTTCTATGGCAACGCTCAGCGCTGTGGTTTTGCCGCCAAAGCCCTGAGGGCCGATATCAAGAGCATTGACTCTTTCAAGAATTTCACTTTCCATTGAGGAATAATATTCGTCTGCGTTCGGTTCGCTGATATTTCTGCAAAGCGCTGTTTTGGCAAGCAGGGCGCATTGTTCAAACGTTCCGCCGATTCCAACACCGAGAACCATCGGAGGGCAGGGATTGCTTCCCGCCGTTTTAACGGCATCAACAACATAGTTAATTATATCTTCACGGGTTGCCGAAGGAGTAAACATCTTAAGGCAGCTCATATTCTCGCTGCCAAAACCCTTTGGCGCAACCGTTATCTTAACTTTATCGCCGTCAACAATTCTTGTATGAATAACCGCGGGGGTATTGTTGCCTGTGTTAACGCGGCGAAGCGGATCTTTAACTACGGAACAGCGAAGAAAGCCCTCTGTGTATCCCCTTGCAACGCCTTTATTCACAGCCGCCTCAAAGCTGCCGCCGACAAGCTGAACCTCCTGGCCGATTTCGGCAAAAACAACAGCCATACCTGTATCCTGGCAAACAGGAATATCAAGCTGCTTTGCCGCTTCAATATTATCCTCAAGCGATTTCATAATGCTTGCGGGAAGCTCATCGCATTCGCAGCCTGCACAATATTTAATTCTTTGTTCAAGGTCCTCGGGCAGACGCTTGTTTGCACTAATGCACATATCACGCACAGCCTGCTCGATTTTTGAAACATCAACACAGCGCATAACTCTCCTCCAACACAAATGCGTTAACATCAAAAAACGGAGGCACTGCCCCCGTTTGAATAATTATTTTGCACCTCTGCGGGAATAACCGGCGCTGCCTCTCTTGGAGTCGCTTGCTCTTTTGAGGTCAGTCATCTTTTCATCGCTGACTTGCTTGAATCTTGCCATCATATCTTCAAAAGACTGCTTCTCGCCTGCTGCAGGAGCATTGCTCTTCTGACCATTCCAAACATTTGCAGGGCGTCTTTCACTTTTGGGCTTTTGCGGACGCTGAGGACGCTGCTGCTCCTTAGGCTGATCATTAAGCTTTCTGATAGAAAGGCTGATTTTTCCTTCGGGAGAAACCGAAATAACTTTTGCTTTGACTTCCTGGCCAACCGAAATATGTTCTCTGATATCCTTAACATAGTTTGAGGCTACCTCGGAAATATGTATCATACCTGTTTTTCCGCCCTCAAGCTCAAGAAAAGCTCCAAAATCGGTTAAGCCCGTAACCTTTCCGCTTACGATTGCACCTTCTTCAAACTGCATACAACAAAAAAATCCTTCCGTAAAAAATTAAAATTTATAAAACAAACTGAAAAACAGTTTAATATACCGATGAATCGTAATATACTCTTTCTTCGGGCTTGGCATAGCCGTATTGTTCCCTTGCTATGCGTTCAATATAATCTGCCTGGCTGCCCTCCGCAATTATCTGCTTGAGTTCTTCGTTATCTTCAATCTGCTGCTGATACTGGCTCTTTAAATCCGCAACAGCATTTTCTTGGGCGCGAACCTTTGACTGCAGGCTGATTAAGGTTGCAACAAAGTAACACACCAGCGCGCAAAAAAGCACCGCCAGTATGACGCTGTGTTTTCTGTTTTTAACCTTAACTGATGACATTTATTTTTCCTTCTGTTTTTTAAAAACACTACTTTCAATATAACTATTAAGATTATACACTATGTTCTTATACTTTTGCAAGATAAATTTTGTTTTTTTTTCGTTTTTTCTCATTATTTTTTTGCAATTTCCCACTCTTTTTCGCATTTTTCTTCCGATTCGCTTCACAAGTTTTTCAATCGGCTTAAAAATCGCAGAAAAGAGCTTTTTGAAAAAGCCTGTCACGGCCTTGGCCACCTTTATGGCAATTGCGCCGAAAGAGAAATAATATATCAGCCAGCCGAGCAATTCTCCAAGCAAAATATAAACCCTGATATGCCCGCTGTCAACAATCATATTGAAACAGAAAAGCAAAAAGGCACAAACCGCAAAATAAAGCAAATCCATAAAGAGAACAAAAGCTCTTGAGTTTGAAATTATCATGCGAACGGTTCGGAAAACATCATAAAGTATTCCGAGCAAAAAGCCGAATCCGAGGGCATAAAGAAAAATTTCCGTTTGAACCGAAAGCCCCTGAATATACTCCATTTATCTGAACACCTTGCTGAAAAACCCGCCGCTTTTGGGAGCCTCATCGGAATATATCAGAGCTGCAATGCTGCCCTCAACAGTTAATTCCCCCACTTCAACGCTCAAACGGTTAATATGAAGATTGGAGCCTCTTATTGTCAGTTCTCCCAAATCCGTAAAAACTATTACGGTTTCCTCATCAAAGCTGTCAACATCCGACACTCCCGAAACCGTAAGCATTCTTCTGTCCTCAAGAACAATATTATGCGGCATTGACGGCACCTTTCTTTCTTCCTGCATAAAAAAACCTCCCGTTAATCATTGATTCATTCAATGATATGCTCCGGGAGGCTTGTTTATGATTAAAGCGGTTTAAACATCATGGCAGCAGTTTCTTTGGTTGCATGCTCGGAAACATTCAGAACCTCAAAGCGGTTTGTGTTTGAACCGAAAGTGATTTCTATAATATCGCCAACCTTAACATCATAAGATGCTCTGGCCACCTTGCCGTTAACCGTAACATGCTTTGCATCGCAGGCTTCGTTGGCAACTGTTCTTCTTTTTATAATTCTGGAAACCTCCAGATATTTAACAAGTCTCATTTTCTCCCCTCCTCTTGCGCAAAAACAAAGGCTGCCGAAAAGGCAGCCTGTTTATGGGTAAACTTATTTTGCAACCTTAGCCTTAAGAGCTGAACCTGCCTTGAAAACAGGAGCCTTTGTTGCAGCAACAGTGATTGTTTCGCCTGTTCTGGGGTTGCGAGCCTGCTTCTCAGCGCGCTCACGAACTTCAAATGTACCAAAACCGATAAGCTGAACCTTCTCGCCTGCTGCAAGAGCATCTGCAACAGCAGCGAAAACTGCGTTAACTGCCTTTTCTGCACACTTCTTTTCAATACCTTCGTTCTTTGCTATAGCATTTACGAGTTCTGTCTTATTCATTTTTTTACTCCAATCTTTTTGTTTTCTATTTTATAAATACACAAGGTATTCATATTCACTTTTCATTAGCCTTTGCTTCATCCCAAAGTTTATCCAAAACTTCAAGACTTGAAGAATTCATATCTATTCCGCGCTCTGCTGCAAGCTTTTCAACCACCGAAAACCTCGCAAGAAACTTGTCGCTTGCTGCGGTCAGGGCTTCCTCGGCATCGGTTTTGATAAATCTTGAAACATTAACAGCAGAAAACAAAACGTCACCGAGTTCTTCAGCCGTGTTTTCACTGTCGTTTTTATCAATTGCCTGCCTGAGTTCTTTTATTTCTTCCTCAAGCTTGTCAAGTGCGCCGGAAACATCGCTCCAATCAAAGCCGATATCGGCAGCCTTTTTTTGAAGCTTTGAGGCACGCATCAAAGCGGGAAGTTCACGAGGAACGCTGAGCATTGACTCGGTTGTGTTCTTCTGGCCCTTGGATTTTCTTTTTATATCATCCCAGTTTGTCAGAACATCATCAACGCCGGAAACAGCAATCTCACCAAAAACATGAGGATGGCGTTCAATCAGCTTTTTGCATACGCCGTCTGAAACCGTGTCAAAATCAAAAACTCCGAGTTCCTTTTCCATCTGGGCATGAAAAACAACCTGCATGAGCAAATCGCCGAGTTCCTCGCAAAGCAGAGCCTTATCATCTTTGTTGATGGCTTCTATAACCTCATAAGTTTCTTCAATGAGATTCTTTTTAATACTTATATGAGTTTGTTCGGCATCCCATGGGCATCCGCCCGGCTCGCGAAGCAGACGCATTATTTCAACGAGGTCCTGAACAGTATAACTGTTTTTGAACTCGAAGTCAACCATTTTTCACACTCCCAAATATACGTAACTAATATTCTAACCTAAAAGTCCGTATTTTTCAAGCTTTTTTGCAATTTTTTCTCCCTTTGGCAAAACAGAAACGTCTTCACGGGCAACTCCTTTCAAAAGGAGAAGCGAAATAACATAAACAACAACTGCCAAGCCAACAGCAACAGCGGTTGAAACCGTGCCCATATTGAGCAGGCTTTCGGTGTTGCCTGCAGGGAATATTCTCGAAAGTAATCCGTATGCCGCAAATGCGGTAACCGCGCATAGAGCCGCACTGATTAAAGGCTTAACAAGAATTGAACCCCAGTTAACCTTAACCTTTGATATACGAAGGAGTGAAGTGAGATTGCAGGTAACAATAACCGCATAGAACAAAACCGTTCCCGCAACAGCGCCGTAAACATTGATTTTGGGATTGCCTACGAGGATAAAATTACAAACGATTTTGCAGATTGCTCCCACAACAACGGACTTTACGGGAATATCCGTTCTTCCGATTGCCTGAAGCATGTTGGTGATTGGTGTTGAAACAGCCATAAGGGCAGTTGCTATGCCGTAAACAACCATGATAGGTGCAACAACGGGAATAGCATCCGAGCTCAAGCCTCTGCCATAGATAACCGTGAGAAGAGGCTTTGCAAGAGCAGCCATACCGAATCCTGCAGGAAGGCCGATAAGCATGCATATTCTCAAAACCATTTCAATTGTTGATTTTGTGCCTTTTCTGTCCTTAACAGCCCATGCAGCTGCAAGAGCGGGAAGTGCGCTGATTCCGAGCTGCAGAGTGAGGTTAGGTATGAGATTTCTGAAATCGAGTGCCATGCCGTAAGAACCCCACAGATATTTAACAATCTCGTTGGAATCGTTAAGATTAAGCCTTGAAAGGCTCACCGCTTCATTAATCGCTTCGGTATGCATCTGCAAAACGGTTGTTAAATCCGTTCCAATGGCAGCAGCAAGGCGCGACTGAATGGTTACGGTGTCAACAAGATTAGTTATGTTAAGAATAAGGGCGCTGACAACCATGGGAATGGCAATCTTAACCATTTTCTTTGCAAGTTCGTCTGAAGGAGCGGATTTCGGAGAGTTAACAAGCTGAACGCGTGTGAAGCCGTCGCCCTTTATTTTATAGTATATCGCAAGGAATACTGCAGCGGCAACGGAGCCAACCGTAACGCCCATAACCGCGCCGGCGGCAGCCCAGGGCCTTATAACACCGTTTGCTTCGGCAAGGCTCGTTACTTCGTTGCCGAAAACAACCGCAGAAACATTGCCGGAAGCGAGCATGCCGCTTTCATATTGCGAGGTTCCCACCGTTATAACAAGCTTTGCAAGCACAAGGCCTATCACAAGTTTGCCCAAGGCTTCAACAACCTGAGAAATGGCAGTCGGAGTCATATTTCTCAAGCCTTCGTAGTAGCCGCGGTAGGTTGACATGAAGCAGCAGAAGAAAATCGACGGAGCAACGCACAAAACAGCAGGAAGGCTGCGCTCATCCGCAACAAATTTTGCGTAGGGATATGCCAACACAAGCAAAACAAGAGTTCCGATAATGCCGACAAGAATAAACAGGCGCTCCGAAACCTTGCGAATCATTCTGGGCTCGCGGTAGTTACCCAAAGCAACATTTTCCGCCACCATTCTTGAAACAGCAACAGGCAGACCTGCCATGGAAATCGCAAAAATGGGGGTATAGATTTCATAAGCAGAGTTAAAATAGCCTCTGCCCGCCGCGCCAATCATATCAGTCAGCGGTATTTTAAACAAAAGACCGATAACCTTAACCAGCAAAACGGCAAACATAAGCATCATTGCGCCGTTTAAAACAGACTGTTTTTTTTCTGTAGCCAACAGGCTCACACTCCTTTAAGGTAGTTCAGACTATCCGGTAAATTCCCGCAAAAGCGAATCCTTCGGAAGAACAGAATAATCTATATTTTTAAAAAGGTCAAGCTTATTTATCATCAAGGATGCCTTTTTGTTGTTTTTTCCGCCAAGTGCGCTTTTCAGCAAAGCGATTGCACGCTCAGCCAACACGCACGGCTCGCATGGATGGAACGAATTCAGCTTGATATCAGCCAAATCTTCAAACGGGAAAAGATATTTATCCTCTCCTCGCATAACACTCTCCCAAACTTCAAAGGTTTTTTCTACCGATGTTGAACGGAAGCTGTAGTCCCTGACCATTCTGCGAACAAAACGCAAATCGCGCTTTGAAAGCAGCACGCTCCCATCATTTTCATAAACACGCGAAGAAACGCTGACATATATTTTATACAAATTTGATTTGTTAAGTGTGTCCGTAATAACAGGGTTGAGAGCATGCAAGCCTTCAACTATTATCACATCATTTTCTTCAAGATAAATATTTTTTGCGTTGTTTATCCTCTCGCCCGTTGTGAAATCAAAAACAGGCAGGCTGCTGCTGCCCTTTCTGATAAGCTCGCTGAGGCAAAGATGGATAAGCTCAACATCAAGAGCTTCAACGCACTCATAATCGGGCTTTCCGTTTTCATCAAGCGGATATCCGACGCTGTGAGGCAGATAGAAATCATCAAGCGAAACGGTGTATGCCTTGCCGCCCATGAACTCTATCCCTCTTGAAAGCAAAGTTGCCGTTGTTGTTTTGCCCGAAGATGACGGCCCTGCAAGCATAACTTTTTTTTTGCTTGCATCGTCAAAAATCTCTCTTGCAACTTCCGCAACCTTAGCATGATAAGCCTTTGAGCAATTCTCAAGGAACTCTTTCGGCGCAAGAGCAAGATTGTTAATTTTGCTGTAGGTATATTTATCGTTCATACTTCATCACCCTATAAGATTTAGTATGACAAATAAAAACTCTTTATTCCGTTTTTGCGTTCGGTTATTTTGTCAAAACCGGAAATATATTCATAAGGATATTTATAATTAAAAATGCGTTCAACATTATTTGTACCCGGTTCGCAAAGTTTTGTCACACCGCCTGCACCGACTGCAAGAACCGTGTGGCATTCTTCCATCATAAACACATTATAAAGGCATTCCGTACCCGTTTTGCACCAGCCGACATTTTCAAGATTACCGACGCATTTGCTCTGCCGATACATATAATAAGGCTCATATCCGCTGCCGTAAAGTCTTTCGGAAGCATATTCAAGCATTTTTTTCGCTTCGTTTCCGCCTGAAACTCCTGCGCCGGAAGCGTTAAGCTCCGATGAGCGTTTCAAAGCAAGAGTATGTACGGTTATATTCTCCGGTGAAAGCGACACAGCGGTGTCAATGCTCGCACAGAAATCCTGAAATGTTTCATCGGGCAATCCCGCTATCAAATCCATGTTGATGCTGTCAAAGCCGTAAGCCTTGGCAAGCTGATATGATTTCACGGCTTGCTCAACGCTGTGATTCCTGCCGATAAGCTCCAGCGTTTTCTGATTAAACGTTTGCGGATTTATGCTGATTCTGCCGACATTGTGGAGCCTTAATATTCTCAGTTTTTCGGGTGTTACGGTATCAGGCCTGCCAACCTCAACGGTGTATTCTCTGAGCGTTGAAAGGTCAAATCCGTTTTCAATTGCGCCAAGCAGCCTGTCCATCTGCGGAGCTTCAAGAACACCGGGGGTTCCTCCGCCAAAATAAATGCTTTCAAGACGAAGGTTAAGTTCTTTTGCAATTTCACCTGTTATTTTTATTTCTTCTGCAAGCTTTTCCAGATATTCGGGCAAAAGCTTGCGTGCATTGGAATTTGCAATAGAGTGCGAAACAAAAGAGCAGTAGCTGCACCTCGTGGGGCAAAACGGAATTGAAACATAAAGGCTGAAAGAATCGTTTTTTGAAAGAGCAACAATTTTTTCTTCTGCCGCGGCAACGGTTTGAGCAAGGCTTGTTTTTTCTTTGCTCACCAACAAATCTTCGGTGAAATAACGCTGCGCACCGTCTGCGCCCATTTGGTCAATGAGCCTGAGCATGAGCTTTGACGGGCGCACACCGGTCAAAACTCCCCAGGGCGGAGTATAGCCCGTTATCTCCGAAAGCAGAGCAAAAATAAGCTGCGCAGTTTTAAGCTCGCTTTTATCGCGGAGCTCATCAGCCGATGCGATTACCTTTGCCTCTGCAGAGCGCAAAACTCCGTCAATATGAGCCTCAACCTCAATTAAATTTCCTGCGTCAATCTGAGAGCAACGAGTGATAACGGTTTTTGCATCATCACCGTCATCGCCGTAAACTATATTAATTTTTTCGTTGGGATAATAAACCCTGCAAAGATTTTCGCATTCATAATGAAAATCATGCCCGAAAATTCTTAATATCACTTATTTTACCATCCTTCTTATATACCAATTGCGTGTTCTTTCTCTTTCAAGTGTTGTTTCACGGTTATGACCGGGTAAAACTCTGTAATCGCCGTCAAGAGCAATCAGTCTTTTGAGTGAAGCAATCATTTTTTCGTCGCTGCCGTCAAAGAAATCCGTTCTTCCCGCAGTCATGCAAAACAGAGTGTCGCCGCTGAGAATAACTTTTTCGTTTTCAATAATATAGCAAACACTTCCGTTGGTGTGGCCCGGGGTACTCATAACCTTGATTTCGGATTCACCCAGCATAAAAGTGTCGCCCTCTTTTACGGTTATGTCGGCATTGACAGGATACTGCGGTTCGGGGAAGTTGCCCTCACAAAGGCTCTTGCGCGGGTCAATAAGATGGCCTGCATCACATTCGTGAATAACAACCTTTGCTCCTGTTTCCTTTTGCAAGCCGTAAACACCCAATATATGATCAAAATGGCCGTGAGTAAGCAAAACATATTTCAAATCAACATTTTCTTTTTTCAAAACGTTTTTGATTATATCGCCGTACCAACCCGGGTCAACAATCGCCGCTTCGCTTGTTGCTTCGTCAACAAGCAAAAAGCAGTTTGCAAAAATCTCATGTTCAAGCTGCAGCTGCGTTATTTTCATTTTCTCACCTTTTATCCCAGATATCCGTATCCATAACGATTGTTACGGGGCCGTCGTTTTCAATCTCAACCTTCATATCCGCGGCAAAAACGCCTGTTTCAACCTTTCGGACACCGTTTTCAAGAAGCTTTGTGCAAAAATATTCATAAAGCCTGTTAGCTTCCGCAGGTGCCGCAGAATCCGTGAATGACGGACGGTTGCCTTTTTTGATATCGGCGCAAAGCGTGAACTGAGAAATAACAAGAATCTCTCCGTCAATATCGGTAACGCTTCTGTTCATTTTTTCGTTTTCGTCCTCAAAAACGCGAAGCCTTGCGACCTTACCCGCAAGCAAATCCGCCTGCGCTTCGGTATCGCCCTGCATAACGCCGAGAAGCACATTAAAGCCCTTTCCGACACTGCCTTTTATTTCACCGTCAACGCTGACGGATGATTTGTTGACTCTTTGAATAACTGCGCGCATTTAATCACCTTTTTCCATTTATATACCGCTTCTCTCGACGCTGAGAACTCCGTCAACCTTTGAAACCTTTGAAACGAGAGAATTGAGATGTTCAACGCCGTTAACCGAAACAGTGACCATAATGATAGCTCTGCCGTCCTTGGTGTTGCGGGTGCTGATATCATTAATCATAATTCTCATATTGGCAAGCATGCTTGAAACATCGGCAAGCAAGCCGATTCTGTTAAGGCAATAAAGCTGGAGAGTGCATTTGAAATCCTCTCTGATTCCGTTATCCCAGTAAGCTTCAATCCAGCGTTCTGGTTCACCCGCTTTTGAAATATCCTTGGGAACATTGGTGCAGTTCCTTGTGTGGACGGAAACACCGTGGCCGCGGGTAATGAAGCCGATAATTTCGTCACCGGGAAGCGGATTGCAGCAACGTGAAAACTTGATAAGGCAATTGTCAATTCCTTCAACAACAACGCCCTCTTTGCTCTTAGTCCTCTTTTTGGGCTGAGTGAGGGTAATAACCGGTTCTTCGGTTTTGTTGAGCTTGCCGTAATCCTCTTTGATTTTCGGCATAAGACGCATAAGAGAAATTCCGCCGTAGCCGATTGCGGCATAAAAATCGTCAAGATTCTTGCAATGCTGTCTTTCGGCAACCTTAGAGATGAATTCCGTATATTCCGCTTCGGTAAGGCGGATAAAATTGCGCTTGAATTCGCGTTCAATCTGAGCCTTGCCTTCAATAATGTTTTCTTCTCTGCGTTCTTTTTTAAACCACTGGCGGATTTTGCTCCTCGCCTGGCTGGTTTTAACAATATTGAGCCAATCGCGGCTCGGGCCTTTGCCCTGCTGCGAAGATGTCATTATTTCAACAATTTCGCCTGTTTTAACATTATAATCAAGGGGAACAATTCTGCCGTCAACCTTTGCGCCAACCATTTTGTTGCCAACCGCCGAATGGATTGCATAAGCAAAGTCAACAACTGTTGCGCCCGAAGGCAAACTGAAAACATCGCCCTTGGGAGTAAAAACAAAAACCTCTTCGGGAACAAGGTCGCTCTTGATGGTTGTTACGATATCCTCAACATCCTCGGTTCCGCTCTGGCTTTCAAGAAGCTGCCTTATCCAAGAAAGACGCTCTTCAAATTTTGCGGCGCCGCCGATGCCGAGCTTATATTTCCAGTGAGCCGCAATACCGTATTCGGCCGTATGGTGCATATCCCAAGTTCTTATCTGCACTTCAAAGGGAATGCCCTCCTTGCCCAAAACGGTGGTATGGAGCGACTGATACATATTCGGCTTGGGAGTTGAAATATAGTCCTTGAATCTGCCCGGAATGGAATTGAACATGTCATGAATAATTCCCAGGCAGTTATAGCAGTCAATAACTGTATCAACGATTATTCTTACTGCGTATATATCATAAATCTGGTCAAAATTCTTGTTTTGCATATACATTTTTCTGTATATGCCGTGAACGGATTTTATTCTGCCGCTTACCTGAGCATTGGATACGGTATCCTTAACTCTTTCTTCAATTCTTGCCTGAATATCGGCAAGGAATTCGTTTCTGGTCTTGCTCTGCCTTTCAAGCGACATTTCAATTTCGTGATATGCCACAGGGTCAAGATAGCTGATTGAAAGATCCTCAAGCTCCTCTTTGATCGGCCTGATACCGAGGCGGTGAGCAATGGGGGCATAGATTTCAATCGTTTCCCTTGCAATCTCTCTGCGCCTTTGCTCCGGCTTAAAGCTGAGGGTTCTCATGTTATGAAGTCTGTCGGCAAGCTTAATGATGATGACGCGGATATCCCTTGACATCGCAATAAGCATTTTGCGGATATTTTCTGCCTGCTGTTCCTCTTTTGTTTGAAGAGGAACTTTGCCGATTTTTGTAACGCCGTCAACAAGTTCCGCAATGGTTTCACCGAATTCCTTTCTGACCTCGGCGTTGGTAAGCTTTGTGTCCTCAACCGTATCATGCAGAATAGCCGCAATAATCGAAGCCTCATCCATGCCGAGACTTGCAAGAATCAGTGCAACACTCAGCGGATGCATAATATACGGCTCTCCCGAAAGGCGCTTCTGGCCGTCATGAGCTTCTGACGCAATTTCATAAGCCCTTCTGACATGGCAGATTTCATTTTCGGAGCAATCGCTGCGAATGAGCTTCAAAATCTCACGCATGCATTCCTCCGGGCTTTCAAAAGTGCGGTTAGTGGATTTTAAAATATCCTTCATAAAATTCCCTCATCAACTCAATTCCAAAGAAAACTTTTTATCTTTTGCATCATTTCCGAATCCTCCAAATTTACCTTGGGCGGATTTTCGGGAACATAAATCATATCATTTTCGTCTGCTGCAAGTATGCCCATTTCAAGCATTATCTCAACAACTGCAGCTATTTTTGCAAGGTTTTCGCCGCTGTCGCCAAGGCGCATGCACAAAGCCTCGCAATATTTATCCTTCAAAGGCTTAGCCTTTATGCTTTTGAACACATCGACCTGAAGCTGTCTGTCCGGCAAAATACGCTGCGCTTCGTCACGGCTTAATTTTTCACCGCGCAGGAATCTGTCAAACAGACCGATTGATGAAAGAACAGCATCTTCATCAGTTTTGGACGGTCTTATTCCTCTGACTATAACGGAAACACGCTCTTCGCCGTTATAAATATTTCTGTCAAGATTAACGGCAAGGTCAACAATATCGTCCTTGTCAAACGGGAAGCGTTTCTCCGGCATGCCGAAAAACACAACGCCCGTCCTTGCTCCGTTTTTGGAAACTATCATTCTGATATGTTTGCCGTCAGATACGGCAGCTGTTTCTTCAATTTTAACGCCAAACAAGCCGAAGCACGGTTGCGGATTGCCTGCTCCGAAGGGTTCAAGCAAGCTCATTGAGGAAAGAATGTCAAGGCTGATTGAATTCGGCATCAATCGGCAATCAATCCGTTGAATTGCAAACGGCATCTCTTTATCTGCCGCATATTCATTTACTCTTCTGCGGAACTCCGCTATTTTTGAGGACTTGAGCCCTATGCCCGCCGCAAGAGTATGCCCGCCGAAATGCTCAAGGCAATCGGAGGCGGAAACAATTGCATCATATACCGAAAAGCCTTCTATGCTGCGGCATGAACCTCTTGCATTTTCGCCGTCACGCGAAATAGCAATGCATGGGCGGCCGTATTTTTCAACTATTCTTGCAGCAACTATACCGATAACACCCTGATGCCAGCCTTCACCGTCAACAACAATGACTTTATCGTTAATAAGATCAGATCCTTCGCCGAGTTGCAGCACCGCATTGGCATAAATCTCAGTTTCCGTCTTTTGCCGTAACACATTCATGCTGTTAATTTCTTCGGCAAGCAGCTCGGCTGTTTCATCGTCATCACAGAGAAGAAGTTCAAGCGCTTTATTTGCAGAACCCATTCTTCCCGCAGCGTTAATTCTCGGGCAAACCGTAAAAGCAGCCGTCGATGCGGAAAACACCTTATCGCCCACACCCGCTGCCGCCATAAGCGCATTTATGCCCGGTCTGGGGCAGTCGTTGATAAGCCTCAAGCCCCTGCGCACCATAACGCGGTTTTCACCCGTAAGAGTCACAACATCTCCGATTGTTCCGAGAGCGACAAGATCGCCATATTCTTCAATCAGAATATCGCCGTCATCCCCTTCAAGCGCACAAACAAGCTTGCACGCCACTCCGACGCCCGACATTTCTTTGAATCTGCTCGGGCAATCGGCTCGGTGAGGGTCAACAACCGCATAAGCATCAGGCAAAACATCGCCGACCTTGTGATGGTCTGTAACGATAAGCTGCATTCCGAGCTCTTTAACTCTTATTGCCTCATCGATTGCGGAAACACCGTTATCAACAGTTATAATAAGCTTAACGCCCCTGTCCGCAAGTTCTTCAACGGCTCCGATATTGAGGCCGTAGCCCTCGGTGAGCCTGTCGGGAATATAGCGGATAACATTGGCGCCTCTTGTTTCAAGATATGAGTAAAGCAGAGCCGTTGCCGTTACACCGTCAGCATCATAATCACCGAAAACACAAATCATTTCGAAATTATCGATAGCTCTGTTAATTCGCTCGGCAGCCTTTCCCATGTCTGCAATTGACAGCGGAGAAAGAGAAAGCGGTGCATCAGCATCAAAAAAATCGTTTATTTCATCTATATTGTCAAAGCCTCTGGAAGTAACAAGCAAAGCTGCAAACGGGTCAACGCTAAGCTCCTGGGCTATCTGCGCCGCCAAATCCTTGCTGCCTTTTGATACCAGCCATTTCTTGCGTCTCAAAAGCAATCATCCTTTCAATATCTTATAATTATAACAGTTATAAATAGATATTTCAAGGTATATTTTAGTAATATATCTTTTTCAGCACAATGCGGCCTTTTCGCATCCGCACAAACGCAAAAAGACCGCACCTCTTGGCACGGTCTGAATAAACATATTTAATTTTGTTTTACCCGCAGCCGCTTACCAACCTTTTAACAGAAAAACTGTTTGATTGCAGTTTGATAAGCTCTTTGCGGATATATTTTATATTTATCCGATTTTGCTTTCAAAATCTGCTGTTATTATTTGTTGGTTTCAGCGGCTGCGAGCTGATGTTCTGCGTTGTACATCGGATATCGCCGCCTTTCTGTTATTCACTTTGGTTTTGACCTGTGACTTACAATCTATGGTCAAGAGGCACTTCAGGGGACTTGCCTTTTTGAGGTTCTCTTTCAACTGCATTTTGACTGTGCAGCATCACTCATAAGAGACAAATTAAGGCATTTAAAAATTGTTCCCTGTTTCTTTCCTCGCCTATAATATAGCATAGGTTTTGGCAGTTGTCAATAGTTTTTTATGAAAAAGTTGAAAACTTTTAGCAATTTTTCACTTATCGTGATTTCCTATTGACTAAAAGGCGCAATGGAGTTAAAATATAAACAACGCAATGAGACGGCAAAACAAGCCTCATCTGTTTTAGCCGAAGAAAGGAAAAAATCCAATGAATAACGAAGAATACACACCCGATATTGTCAGCATTGTTGACGAAGACGGTAAAGAGCATATTTTTGAAGAGCTTGACAGAATTGAAACCGATAACGGCCGTTATGTTGCCCTGCTCCCTCTGCCCGAAAACCCTGACAAAATAACAGAGGCTGATAACGAGCTTATAATTCTTAAGGTAGAAGAAGAAAAGGGCGAAATATATCTTTGCCCCATTGAAGATGACGAAGAGTTCAACGAAGTCGGTTCAGCTTTTGAAGAAAGACTTGCTGAAATGTTTGACTTCGAAGAAGAAGCAGAATAATTTCAGAATTTATTAACACAATAATACAGTAATTTTACACCCTGCCTTGTGCGAAAAATTGCAGCCTATATGTAACCCAACACACATTAATAGGGAGCCTTGCTCCGGTGGCGGATTGCAGACCTCCCGCTTAGGCGGACGAAGGGAGCGTGAAAGCATCGGGCGGCACCCACCTGCTTAAAGAGCAGGTTACAATCGGCTGCATACGGCTTGGCGGGGTATTATTTTCCCGGAGGAAAACAACGTGCAAAAGCTTTTTAATGCGGATTTACTTGACATTCTGCCCGTCGAAAGGGGCTTTATTTATGCATGCAAGGAAACCTTGCCCGAGGGCGGGGAAGCTGTTGCATTCTATATTTATAATCAGGAAATTGATATTTTTGAAAAAATTCCGGTTCCCACTTACATAAATGCAAAATTCGGTGAAAACGGCATCCGCATTGCCAAAGCACTCGGCGATTTTGTAACATGCAGTGTTGTTAGTATTTCGGCAAACACCATAGCAGCCTCATATCCTGACGGAGAATTGAAAATTCTGAGCAGCAGCGGCGAAATCCTGTCGGAATGCGTGGTTGAATATCTTGATAATCCTGCTTGCTCCCCTGCCGTTAACGGCGCAGACCTTTGGTTTGCCGTGCCGGATTCTCATGCAATAATCAATTACTCGGTCAAACACAACCGTATTGAATTTCGCATCGGCAGTCCAAAGGAAAAGGCCTTCTGCCATCCGATTGACATTTCGGTTTATGACAACAAGCTGTTTATCTGCAACGCTTATTCCTATAAAATCCGCACCATCGGCTTTGATAACTACAATGTTTCGGATTATTATGTGTTCAACGAGCCTGTTCTGAAATATTTCAGGGTTAAAGATGTTGAATACGCCGTTATGCAGTCCGGAGTTTACTGCCTTTGATTTATTCGGTCTCGGAGCAATCCGAGGCCGTTTTTGTTTAATATATCAATTTTAAGCTCGCAAATTAAGCAATTATAACAAATCTGCATCACCGATATTGACTTTTTCTGCTTTGACGTGTTATTCTGTTAAAGTAAAAATAAAAGCGGAGGTATACCAATGAAAACAGCACTCGAATACAGCAACTCCTTTGACATCAAAAAGCTCTCCCGCTATGCAGTCAAAGGCATCACAAGAATCTGCAACGAAATCGGCCCCAGAAAGCCCGGCTCACCCGAGGAGCTTAAGGCACAGGAGCTTATGGCAAAGGATTTAAAGAAATCATGCGATGAGGTTACCATTGAAGAATTCAAGGTTCACCGCCAGGCATTCATGGGATTTATCCCCTTTACCGTTGCCTGCGCAATCGCAAGCGTTTTTACATACGCTTTTGTTACCCCGATTATTTCAGCTATCCTTGTTGTTCTCGGAACAATTCCGCTGCTTCTTGAGTTCCTTATGTACAAACAGTTTATCGACCCTCTTTTCCCCGCTCTTCCCAGCCACAACGTTATCGCAAAAAGAGCGCCTAAGGGTGAAGTTAAAAAAAGAATAATTCTTGTTGGCCATGCGGACAGCCAGTTTGAGTGGACACTTAACTATTGGCTTGGCGGCGTTGGCATGAAAATTGTTCTTATTCCTGCTGTTGTAGGCCTTATTGCTGACCTTATCGTTGCAATCATCGGCATTATCTGCGCCGGAACAGGCGGCGCACTCGAAGCTGCAGAGCCTCGCTGGCTCATGATTCTCGGCTTCGTTGTTGGCTGCATTTTCATTCGGTTCCAGCTTGCATTCCTTCTTTTCCAGAACCCGTTCAAGAGCGTGCCCGGTGCAAACGACAACCTCACAGGTTGCTATGTAGGCATGGCGGTTGCAAAAGCAATGGAAGAAACAGACACAAGATTTGAAAACACAGA
>JAZRIG010000029.1:0-27713 GCA_045645145.1 Acutalibacteraceae bacterium | reverse complement strand
TTTACCTTGCAATAGGTTTCTTCGGGGTTAACGCAGAGTGCGCAGTTTGAGGGAAGAGTCCAGGGTGTGGTTGTCCAAGCAAGGAAATATGCATCCTCGCCGATAACTTTGAAGCGAACTACAGCTGAGCGCTCTTTGACTGCCTTGTAGCCCTGAGCAACCTCGTGAGAGGAAAGGGGAGTGCCGCAGCGGGGGCAGTAAGGAACAATTTTGAAGCCCTTATAGAGCAGGCCCTTATTCCAAATTTCCTTGAGCGACCACCAGATGGACTCGATATAGCTGTTGTGATAGGTTACATAGGGGTTATCCATGTCAGCCCAGAAGCCGACTGTACCGGAGAAATCCTCCCACATGCCCTTGTATTTCCAAACGCTCTCCTTGCATCTGCCGATGAAAGGCTCAAGACCGTAATTTTCAATCTGTTCCTTGCCGTTGATGCCGAGCTCTTTTTCGATTTCAAGCTCAACAGGCAGGCCGTGGGTGTCCCAACCGGCTTTTCTGGGCACCATGTAGCCCTTCATTGTGCGGTATCTGGGAATCATATCCTTGATAACGCGGGTAAGAACGTGGCCGATGTGGGGCTTGCCGTTAGCGGTCGGCGGGCCGTCATAGAAAGTGTAAGTCGGGCAGCCTTTTCTCTCTTCGATGCTCTTCTCAAAAATCTGATTTTCTTTCCAGAAATCAAGCACGGCTTTTTCTCTGGTTACAAAATCAAAATTTGACGAAACCTTTTCGTACATTTTGCATTCCTCCGATATATTTTGAAAAATTCTTTAACAAAAAAATAATCCCCGCCCCGAACGGGACAAGGAACACTCAAAGAATAACCACCATAACCCGATCTTTATGTGCCCGGTAACGGAGGGCTCCGTCAAAGCCTACTTGCAATTTTGCTTTCGGTTTGCGATTCGGGAGTGATATTCACATTTGCGGCAAACGGCGGGTTCGCACTCTCTCCGCCTCACTTTTGATTGCGCTTGCAAAAGCTACTGTCTCCGTCATAATCTTTGCGGTCAATATATTTTGATTTTATCGCGTAACAGTATATCACACAGAAATCGCATTGTCAACAATACAAATGTAATAATATACTTGAAAAAAATCCTGAAATATGGTAACATCTTATTAACTTTGCAACTGTAGGTGATGATTTTGAAAATATTAAGGGCAATATTGTTCTATTTATGGCAGTTCACTTATGCGCTTGCTCAAAACATTATCGGCTTGATAATGCTGGCGATATATAAAAGCAAGGGCGCAAAAAGCGAATGGTATCACAATGCGCTGATAACATACATAGACAAAAAGAATTTCGGCGGAGTTTCGCTCGGAATGTTCATATTTATCAATGCAAAGCGTGAGGGTGATTATCTTCATGACACCAAAATTCATGAATACGGTCACACCGTGCAGTCCCTGATTCTCGGCCCTCTGTGGCTGCTTGTGATTGCGGTTCCGTCAATGATTTGGTGCAATACTCCGCGTTTTGTTAAGATGCGCAGAGAAAAAAATGTTTCGTATTATTGGCTTTATTGCGAGGGATGGTCAAATATGTGCGGCCTTTGGGCAACCAAGGAACGCTTTTTGACTCCCGAGCTTATCAACAGAGGAAGATACGGCAAACCCATTAACCCCAACAGAAACAAAAGAAAAGACATTAAAGGAAGAAGGAGAACCAAATAATGGAAAAGAAATATCTCAAACGAAGCGAACTTCTGTCATTCTCAACCGCAGGCTTCGGAAGGAGCATGATTTACAACCTCATGTCAACCTTCCTTCTGATTTTCTACACAGATGCAATGCAGCTTGACTTTGGCCATGCAGGCGCAATTATCCTTATAACACGTGTTTTCGATGCCTTCAATGACCCTGTTATGGGCATTATCGTTGACAAAACAAAAACGAAGTTCGGCAAGCTTCGCCCCTTCCTTCTTGTTTCGCCGCCCATGATTCTTGTTTCAACAATTCTTCTTTTCTATGTTCCCAATCTGGGTTATACCGGCAGACTCATTTATTCAGCCGTTACATATATTCTGTGGGCTACCTGCTTTACGGTTCAGGATGTTCCCTTCTGGGGCATGAGCGCAGTTGTTTCTCCTCTTGAAAACGAAAGAAACAAGCTTCTTTCAACCGCAAGAATTTTCTGCACAATCGGCGGCATTGTTCCCACCCTTCTCGTCGGTGCATTCACAGACAAGATGGGCCTTTCCAAGGGTTATCTCATCAGTGCTGTGCTCATTGCAGCCGCAGGCACAAGCCTTTCATGGCTTGCTTTCTTCGGCACAAAAGAAAGACTTGAAGATAAAAAAGAGAAAATCACAGTTAAAGAATATTTCCTTGCTTACACCAAAAACAAACCTCTTATTCTTGTTATCATCTCTAGCATTCTCGGCTCCGCAATGCTTATGGCACAGACCTCGGGTGCTTACCTTGCAAACTATCTCTTCACTCCTTATAAAGCAAAGTTTCCCGTGCAGACGGTTATGACTGTTGCCATCGGCGCAGGCATGATGGTTGCAATGGTTCTTATGCCCGTGCTGCGCAAAAAGATGTCACTTAAGACAATTTATATTGCATCGGCATTTTTCGGCGCAGTTGTTCACCTTATAATGTATTTTGTTGGTTACGGCAACTTCTATGCCTTCCTCGGAATGCTTGTTTTTGCAGGTCTTCCTCTCGGCATTTTCAACGTTATCACTTACGCTATGATTGCAGACAGCGTTGACTATCTTGAATGGAAAACGGGCAGGCGTGCCGAAGGTGCATGCTTTGCATGCCAGACCTTCATCAGCAACCTTACTGCAGGTATTTCAAACTTCATCACAACTCAGGTGCTCGAAATATTTAATTATGTTCAGCCCATCAGAGAATATGATGCAGCAGGCAAGCTTATTGAAATTGTTCAGGAGCAGAGCCAGAGAACCCTTGACGGTATGTTCATCATGGTAACCATTATTCCCGCTGTGAGCCTTGCACTCTGCGCAATTCCTATGTTCTTTAATGATTATTCAGGCAAGAAAAAGGAAGAAATCCAGAAAGAGCTTGCAGCAAGCAGGGAGAGTTTAAATGTCAATTAACAACGAATTTGATGCGTTCTCCGAAGGAATTGAACCCGGTGGACTTCGAAACAAAACACATATTAAAGTTCTGATAACTTTCATAGTCAGCAATGTAAATGAGCCTATGAGAAAATCAATGATGATTGAAGCGCTTCAGGTTCACGGTCTTGCCAATTATTTTGAAATTACGCAGGCTCTTGACGATTTGCTCAACAGCGGAAATCTTGCCGAGACTGACGGGATGCTTTATCTCACACCGAAGGGCTCGCTTTCGGTTGATGCTCTTTCTCAGGAGCTTCCCAAATCCGTCAAAGAAACAGCTCTTGCAGATGCGCTGAATCTTTGCTTGCTCGAAAAGCGAGAGAGTGAAAATACGGTTGATATCAAAAAGACTGAAAAAGGATATTATGTTACTTTCAAGGTGTTCCACAAAGAGGACCCTCTTATGGAGCTGACGGTTTATGCCGCAGATTTTGAACAGGCGGAGCAGCTCAAACAGAATTTCCTCAAAAATCCGTCGCATATCTATTCAACTGTAGCAGCATCTTTATTTGTATAAAAGGAGTATTGCATAATGCTTGAAAACCTTAAGCAAAAAGTATATGAAGCCAACCTGAAGCTTGTTGAATATAAGCTTGTGCTGTTTACATGGGGCAATGTTTCTGAAATCGACAGAGAGAGCGGTTTGGTTGTTATCAAGCCTTCCGGAGTAGATTATGAAAAAATGCGTCCCGAGGATATGGTTGTTATGAATCTTAACGGCGAAAAGGTGGAGGGCGAGCTTAATCCTTCGTCTGATACTCCGACTCACCTTGAGCTTTACCGCCGTTTTTCTGAAATCGGCGGTGTAGCACACACGCATTCAACTTTTGCCGTTTCGTTTGCACAGGCGGCGATTGACGTTCCTTGCTACGGCACAACCCATGCGGACTTTGCTTTTGGTTCCGTTCCGTGCACAAGAGACCTCACCAAAGATGAAATTGAGGGCGAATACGAGCTGAACACAGGCAAGGTTATTGCCGAATGCTTTGAAAAAGGCGAAATAGACTACAATGCCGTTCCCGCGGTTCTGGTTCATTCACACGGCCCGTTCACATGGGGCAAAAACGGCCTTGATGCGGCCAAAAATTCAGCCATTCTTGAAGAAGTTTCAAAAATGGCATATCTGAGCAAAATGATGCAGGCGCAGCCCGCAAGCGAAGATATCCGCAAGAAGCATTATTTCAGAAAGCACGGCGCAGGTGCATATTACGGCCAGAAATAGCACCTTGACACAAATGGCAGTTAAGTATAAAATAAGAACAATAAACCGAAGAGGTGTGATTTTATGGCAAGGTGTCCCAAGTGTAACAGAAAGCTTCATATTTGGAATATAAAGGCCGAATGCCCCGATTGCGGCGTTAACATAGCAAACTACGATTGGGAAAACAGATTGGAGCAGGATGCAATTGAAGCGGAGGCTGCATTTGCGAAGCTTCACGAAACAATGAGAAAATTTAAATATTCTTTTGTCGGAACAAAGCTGAGAATTGCCAGAATTCCCATCAGCGTTCTTCCTCTTTTCTCGTTCCTGCTTCCGCTCGGGACTCTTGCGGTTTCGATTCCGTTTTGTGAAGAAACCTTTTCACTCAACGCAATTACAATAGTAATGAACATTTTGAACTTTGATATTATGGGCATTTTCAAGGCTCCCGGTTCTGCGATAATCGGCGATGCGGCTCTTCAGTTCATGCTGTCGCTTCTGCTTGTTGTTCTCAGTGCACTTTCGTTGCTTGTCAGCCTTGTTTTTCTGCTTCTTAACTTCAAAAAGTTCAACAGCAAGGGTTTATTTATAACAAATCTCGTTGCAAGCATCATGATGTTTGCAAGTGCATTTTGCTTCAACAATCTCTCTTCAATGATGGCTGCAAGCAGTCTTTCGGATGCAGTCAGCTGCGCTCCGAGCTGGGGAGTTTTTGTCAGCGGCGCACTTTTCCTTGCTTCGTCAATAACAAACCTTATCGTTTCGCTTCAGCCTGTCAACATTCCTTCTGAAGAAGAAAAGGCAGAGGAAGAAGAAAAAGAAACGGTTAATGCATAATTAAAAACAATCAAAACGTCACGCAATCCTGCGTGGCGTTTTTTTGCATGTTTTTATTTTTGAAGGGCAACATATTTGTGAAAAAATTCAAAGAAGGGCTGATGTTTTATGGGAATCACAGGCGGAGAATACGGGAAAATGGCCAAGAAGGCTTCGCCACCGAGCAATAAAATTAAAAACGGCTGTCTGGCATTTGTTATAGGCGGAACGGTCTGCGCGTTGGGTGAGGGGCTGAGCATGATATACACCAAAATCGGTATCGGTCAGGACGATGTCAGAGCGCTTGTGCCTGTGTCACTTATTGTTATTGCGGCGGTCTTAACCGCCTTGGGTGTTTTTGATAAAATCGCTTATTATGCAGGTGCAGGGACGATAGTGCCTATAACGGGATTCGCAAATTCAATCGTGTCACCCGCAATGGAGTTCCAAAGCGAGGGTAGAATCCTCGGCACGGGGGCGCAGATGTTCCGCATAGCGGGACCGGTTCTTGCATACGGCTCAGCAACTGCTGTGATATACGGAGTTATCTATTATATATTTCTAAGATGAATTTATCGCCGCAGGGCAGATTGGGTGTTTATGATTACTTCTGCATAAAAAACAATGTAATATCATACGATATTTATTGCAAATATTTGATTGACAATGAAAAAAATATTTGTTATAATTTCTCTCAAGCAAAGACCCGGCTTTTGTGGAAAGTCCGAAAGAGAGAGTGCATCATGGGCTGAAAGTGCGCTTCGGATGAGTAGTAAGTTCGGCAACACTTCGCCCGGTATACCCACATTTCAATAAAAGAGAGGATACCTCTGTTGTATCAATAACGGGTGGCACCGCGGGTTAAATTACTCGTCCCGAGAATTATCAAGCATAATTCTCGGGATTTTTTGTTTTTATGCTATATTACACACAAACCATGTAAATGGAGGATTAATATTATGTACAGAACTCACCGTTGCAATGAAATCAGAGAGGCGCATATCGGTCAGGTTATCGAGCTTGCAGGCTGGGTAGATGTTATACGTGACCATGGCGGCGTTCTTTTTGTTGACTTGCGTGACGAAACAGGCGTTACACAGGTTGTTGTTCACGATGAAAGCCTTCTTAAGGGCGTGGGCAAGGAAACGGTTTTGTCCGTTCACGGCACGGTTACAAAGCGTGACGAAAACACCGTTAACCCCAAGATTGACACGGGTCTTGTTGAGCTTGTCGCGGATTCTCTCAAGGTTCTCGGAACCTGCACAAGAGAGCTTCCTTTTGAAATCGGCACAAACGACACTAACGAAAATCTGCGCCTTAAGCACAGATTCCTCGATTTAAGAAATCCTGCGCTTCACAATAACATTATTCTTCGTTCAAAGGTTATCGGACACATGAGAAAGCTCATGGAGGAAAGGGGATTCCTTGATATCCAGACCCCCATTCTCACAGCATCTTCGCCTGAAGGTGCAAGAGACTTCCTTGTACCCAGCCGTAAGCATCCCGGCAAGTTTTATGCGCTTCCCCAGGCGCCTCAGCAGTTCAAGCAGCTGCTTATGGTTTCAGGCTTCGATAAATATTATCAGATTGCACCCTGCTTCAGAGATGAGGACGCACGCGCCGACCGTTCGCCCGGTGAGTTTTATCAGTTGGACTTTGAAATGGCATTCTCAACTCAGGAAGAAGTTCTTGAAGTTTGCGAAAGCGTTGTAAGCGATATATTCCGCACTTTCTCGGATAAGAAGGTTACGGCATCTCCCTTCAGACGCATTCCCTATGCCGAATCAATGGCGAAATACGGTTCGGATAAGCCCGACCTTCGCAACCCCCTCATCATCTGCGATCTTACAGATATGTTCAAAAGAGTTAAATTCAAGCCCTTTATGAACAAATATGTAAGAGCAATCGTTGCTCCCTGCAAGAACGAAAGATGGTTCTTCGACAAGTCGCTTGCATTTGCAACAAAGCAGGCCAAAATGGCAGGCCTTGCACATATTACTCTTCTTGATGCTGCAAACTGCGGCTTCAAGGATGACCCCATCAGCAAGGTTATGACCGAGGAAGAAAGAAAAGAAATCGTTGAGATTACAGGCGTCAAGGAAGGTGAAACAATCTTCTTTATCTGCGACGGTATTTCCGATGTTGCGGATAAGAACGCAGGCGTTGTTCGCACATGGCTCGGCGAAGAACTCGGCCTTATTAATAAAGATTCATTTGAATTCTGCTTTGTTGTTGACTTCCCTATGTATGAGCGCGACGAAACAACAGATAAAATTATATTCACTCACAACCCGTTCTCAATGCCTCAGGGCGGCCTTGAAGCACTTGAAAATATGGATCCTTGCGAGATTCTCGCTTATCAGTATGACCTTGTTTGCAACGGTATCGAGCTTGCATCGGGTGCGGTAAGAAACCACAGCCCCGAAATAATGCGCAAGGCATTTGAAATCGCAGGCTACAGCGAGGACGAGGTTGAAAAGAGATTCAGCGCACTTTACAATGCATTCCAGTTCGGCGCTCCTCCCCATGCAGGCATGGCACCCGGTGTTGACAGAATTGTTATGCTTCTTGCCGATACCGAAACCATCAGAGACGTTATTGCTTTCCCGCTTGACGGCACGGCTCAGGATCAGATGCTCGGCGCTCCCGGCGTTGTTACGGAGCTTCAGCTCTTTGAGGCTAACGTTGCCATCAGAGGCAAGGGCGGCGCAGTTGAAGTTTCAAGCTCCGATGGTGACGATTCCGCATTCACAGCCACAGTTAACTCCGCAAAGGGCGGTGTTATGACCAAGGAAAAATGGTTCAAAGAGCTTGAAAGCGTGAACGAACTCAGCTTTGCCGCAGACGAAAAGAAGGCAATGCAGAAGATTCTTGACGATATGGGTAAGAACGAAGCAGAGCTTGAGAAAACCGACACAGAAAACGTTGAAGCGATGGTATATGTTATGCAGATGACCAACGTTTTGAGAAATGACAGCAGAAATCAGCCGTTTGCCCGCAAAGACCTGCTTGAAGGCGCTCCCCAGAGCACAGAGGACAGCTGGCAGGTTCCCAGACTTGTAAAGTGAGGTGCTGAAAATGTTTTATATAAATGAAATAAATGCGGCAGGCAAAATTGCCGTGGACGATACAATCCTTGTAAAAGGCGTTCCTGCAACCGCAGGTTCAAAAATGCTTGAAAACTTCAAACCTCTTTTTAGCGCAGAAGCGGTTGAAAGGCTTGAAAAGGCAGGTTATGATATCGCAGGCAAAACAAATGTCGGCGAATTCGGCCTTGACCTTATGGGCGAATCCTCATATTTTGCTCCCGAAACCGAAAACGGCAATCTTGTCGGCGCTGCTGCGGCTCTTGTTGCAGCAGGCAAGGTGAAAGCAGCTCTCAATGTTGACCTTAACGGCGCACCCCGCCGTGCGGCAGCCGTTTCAGGCGTTGATTTCATCAAGCCTACCTACGGCACGGTTTCCCGCTACGGAGTAATCGCCTGTGCCTGCTCGGGCGAACAGATTGGAGTTACCGCTGCAAACGCGGAGGATGCCAAAGAAATTCTCGCGGTTATTGCAGGCCACGACAGCAAGGACGGCACAAGCCTCCCTGCCGAAAAATATGAGTATTCAACAAGCGAAAACGTTGCAGCAATGAAAATCTGCGTTGTAAAAGAGCTCTATGATGCAGCAAGCGCCGAGGTTAAAGCTAATATTGATGCTTATGCAGAAAGCCTTAAAAAGCTTGGTGCAGATGTTGAAACGGTATCCCTTGATATCGTTTTGCAGGCAAAAACCGCATGGCAGATTCTTATGGCTGCCGAAACCACAAACAATCTTTCAAGGTTTGACGGCGTTAAATACGGCTACAGAACCCCCGAATATAAAAACATCGACGAGCTTTATGTTAAGAGCCGCTCCGAAGCAATGGGCTTCCTTGCAAAGGCAACAATTATCTACGGCTCCGATGTTCTCGCAAAGGCTAAATACGAAAAGTGCTATGACAAGTCACTTCGTATTCGTCGAGTTGTTTGCGACAAGGTAAGAGAAGTTCTTGCAAAATATGATGCAATTCTTGCTCCTGCCTGCTCGCAGGTCAGCTACAAGCCTTATGACGCTCTTGATGCTTTTGAGAAGGTTTATGAAGAAAGCCTTTTCACCGCCGTTCCCTCAATCACGGGCATTCCCGCAATGGTAACAAAGGGCATTCAGCTTATGGCGGATTCATACAAAGAGAGTGTTCTTCTCAGCATCGCAAAAAGTGTGGAGGTGTAAATAATGAAATACGAACTTGTTATAGGTTTGGAAACTCACGTTGAACTTTCCACCGACTCAAAGCTTTTCTGCTCCTGCGGCGGGCATTCAAGCCCCAAGGAGCCTAATGACTGCGTATGCCCTGCATGCAGCGGCATGCCCGGCATGCTTCCAGTAACAAACAAGCACGCAATCGAGCTTGCAGTTAAGGCAGGCTTTATGCTCAACTGCCACACCAATCAGTACACAACCTTCGATAAGAAGAGCTATTATTATCCCGATCTTCCCTGCGCATATCAGATTACACAGTGGTTCAATCCTATCTGCGTAAACGGCAGCGTACAGATTGGTGAAAGAACAATCGGAATCAAGCAGATTCATGTTGAAGAGGACGCAGGCAAGCTTGTTCATGACGAAGCAACAAACACCTCTTTTGTTGACTATAACCGCACAAGCGTACCCCTGATTGAAATCGTAAGCAAACCTGACTTCCGTTCATCTGACGAAGTTATCGCATATCTCAAAAAGCTTAAATCAAGCCTTCAGTTTGCCGGCATTTCCGAATGCGAAGAGGGCGCAATGAGATGCGACGTTAACATTTCCGTTCGTCCCGAAGGTTCAAATGAACTCGGTGTTCGTTCAGAAATCAAAAACATGAGTTCACTTTCCGAAATCAAGGATGCAATTGAATTCGAAAAGGTTCGCCACATTGACGCAATTGAGCGCCACACCGAAATGCTCGTTCAGGAAACACGCCGTTGGGACGATGTTAAAAGACGCACATTCCCCATGCGTAACAAGGAAACTGCGGCAGATTACCGCTATTTCCCCGACCCGAACCTCATGCCCATCGTAATTGACGATGAATGGCTTGCGGAAATCAGGGCAAGCATGCCCGCAACAGCAGATGAAAAGACTTCTCTCTATGAAGAAATGGGCATTGCAGCAAAAGAGGCTGCCGTTCTTTCTTCCGACAGAAAGCTTTCCGATATGTTTGACACAGTTGTTGCAAAGGGCAGAAGCCCCAAGGTTGTTGCAAGCTGGATTCTTACCGAATGTATGGGTCAGATGAAGCGTCTTGAGCTTGCATCACTTGATATTGATGCCTCAAAGCTTGACAGAATCATTGAACTTGTTGAAAGCGGCGAAATCACCCGTGCGGCAGGCAAAAAGGTTCTTTCCGCTGTGTTTGAAAACGATGTTGACGTTGATAAATACTGCGAAGATAACAAGCTTAATGCTAAAGTTGACGAAAGCTTCATTCTTGAAACAGTACGCAAGGTAATTGCGGAAAATGAAAAGATTGTTGCCGATTACAAGGGCGGCAAAGTTAAGGCTTTGCAGGCACTTTTCGGCAATGTAATGAAAGAACTTCGCGGCACAGGCTCCCCCGATGTTATCAGAGCAATGCTTGAAAAAGAGCTTAACGGCTAAAAATAAAAGCAAAACGGCTTGCACATTTGTGCAAGCCGTTTTTATTATTCTATTGTCATTCTGACCTCGCCGTTTGAAATTACGGTCATCGTCAGAGTGTTGGTATCAGGGTTCCAGACTGCTCTGCCCTTTGCGCCGTTTGAACCGGTTGCGATAAGTGTTTGCGGCTGCGATTCAAATCCCGAAATTTCAATAACGGATGTTCTGAAATCCCTCGGATTACTGATTTTTCCGCCGGTCGCATAGTCAATCATAAACTGATTTTCGTCTTCAAGTCCGTTGCAGACAGCGTCTGCATCAAGGCGGAGATTGCATAAATCAATTTCAATCTTTTCTTCGGATTCTTTGATTATTGCGTAGGTATGGGCAGGGAAGGTTGTGTTGATTTCCAACTGACTCTTCGGCAGGGTGTAGCTTACGCTCTGTTCGCTGTCGATCGTTTTATTTTCGTTGCTGTTGAAAATGTAGATATAATCGTTTATATCAAACAAAACGCCGTCGCCCTTATAGATTTCTTTATAATGTTTATTAAAGAATTTTGTTTTAAGGGGATTTATGAAAAGAAAATTGATGAAATAGGTGAAATCGTTGAGAATGAAGCTGTCGGGCAGCACTTCTTCGGGGTTGGAATATATCGGAAGGATGGGAATGATATAATATCTTCCTGTTGAGGGTACCCAATCCTTTGTACAGTCAAAATATATATTATCTATTTTCTCCTGAAGAAGAGTAAAAGTATCGCAATAAAGCCCTTGAAGGATGTGGGCATCGTTGCCGCTGAGCGGATAGGAATACGGCAAAGTCATTTTGTATGCAACCTTGATGTTTTCCTTTACTTCTTCTTTTGAGGGTACGGAGCCGTTGAGAATCAGCTGATATATCGGATAAAGCACGTCGTAGAATGTGGGGGTAAGAATAACTTCGCCGTTAACGAAGTGATAAAGCCCGCCCCTGCTGAATGTTCCTTCAATCGCATAAACCGTTGCGCCGCCTACCATATCCGCTATCATATCTATGCCGTAGAGTGCAGGCGGATATTTTGCGGTATAATAAAATTCGGGTTCGTTGGGCTTTAAGCCAATATTGTCATATTCCGTAAATCCTTCTTCGTACCAAAGGAAGTTTTCAAGGTTAACGCCCCAATTACCGCAAACATCGTCGAGCCAACAGCCGAGAATATTTGCCTGAGAAGCGAAATGTCTGCCGTGGCCGTTGTGTTTATCCATAATAACTATGTTTTCGGAGTTGCTCTTGAGCAGGTCATAAAGCTCTCTGTCCTTGAGAATGTGGTTGACATAATTGAGCTTTTTCCAATAGATATATTCCATATCCTGCCAGATAAAAAGTCCGCCGTTTTCGGCGCATGCTTTGATGCAGGATTTCATTCTTGCGAGGATATTATTATTAACTCCGTTATCCTCGGTTACCTCATCATACGCAAGCTTTTCGTTGGTAACACCGTTTGTTGAAAGCTCAACCTGAACAAAGCCGATAAGCGAAGGATGCTCTTTGAAAACTGCTGAAAGTTCTTCCTGAGTGAACGGGTCACGAGTTTTGTTGGTGCAGAAGCATTCGCTCTGGCAAACGATGGGAACGTTTGCGGCATCGGTAACCGTAAGAAGCTCATCCCAGAATTCAAGCTGCCTTGCGGGAGTCATGTCTGTTGGGCCTTCATCAATATAGATAACAGCAAAATTTCTGACGTCTTCGGGCAGAGCATAATAGGTTTTGATTGCGTATTCCGCAAAGGCTTCGCCCGTCTGCGGCCCGCCCCATATAGGGCAGTTTCTTATCATAAACAGCGGATTCTCTTCGTCAACATACATACGCAGGCCGTCAATCTGTTTGCGGGTGCGGATTTCACCGGGCTCGTTTGATTTTTCGGGCAGAAGCACAAATCCCGTATCAAATTCCGGAGTTGTTTCTGTTGCAGAAACTTCAAACGGAATCATAACCAGCATTGCCAGAATCAAAAAAACACTTATAATTCTTTTCATTTGTAAGCTCCGTTTCTGCTGCATTGGCAAGAATAATATTTGACTGAATTATATCATACGCAAAGGCTGTTATCAACCATTGTTTTTGCTGTTGTGCGCGGATGAACCTGAAATACAATTTATATAAGTTTATTTATTTTTGTTGTAATTTCGACATGAATATGTTATAGTTTATTATGTATAAGTGGGAGTGTCGGATTTTTTAGAGAAACGGGTGAGATTATGAGAAGGTCAACGAAAAAAAACATAATAATTTGTCTTGTGCTCATTCCGTTGATTATTATTGTCGGTGTTTCCGCCGGCGTATCTCTGCCGCTTATTATAAGCTATAACAACAAGGCTTATGAAAAAGCCGAGATTGTTGAACGCAGTGACAAATATGTTGTGCCCGAAACAGAGCCTCAACCTGCAGAGTGGGCTGATGTTACCCTCAAAGAGGAGGATTTAGGCAATGATTTGACGACTGCCGTGCGCGAAACCCTTGCAAACAGCGTGAACAAGGGCACAGGTCAGGCAGGCGGCAATAAAGCAACAAACAGCCGTTTTGACAGGCACGCTTCTTTCGGCAGAAATGCAAATGCAATAAGTGTTTACGGCAAAACTCCGATTTATAAGGTTGAGAAAAAAGACCCGAACATTGAAAATATTCTTGTTCTCGGAACAGACTCAAGAGATGTTACCGTTGAAAGAGGCAGAAGCGATTCAATAATAATCATGTCCTATAACAAATCAACGGGTGCAATAAAAATGGTGTCTGTTTTGCGAGATTCTCTTGTTCCGATTGAAGGCCACAGGTGGAACAGAATAAACGCGGCTTATTCCTTTGACGGAGTGGGTCTTGCGGTGAACACGGTTAACCAGCTTTTTGATTTGGATATACAGCGATTTGTTGTTGTTGATTTTAACGGTGTAACCGATTTTATTGATAAAGCAGGCGGAGTGACAATCAACCTCACTCAGGCTGAAGCCGACTATATGGAAAAGTATTCCTCAAAAAAAATAGAATTTGAAGCAGGCCCAAACTATTTCAACGGCGACAGAGCCTTGGCATACATGAGAATCCGAAAAATCGACAGCGATTTTAAGAGGACTGCAAGGCAGAGAAACGTTATTCAGGCTTTGGCAACCAAAATTCTAAAAGAGAAAAGCCTGCCTGAGATTTATGATTTGGCGGATTTTGCTTTCGGACTTGTTAAAACAAATATTTCGCTCACGGAGCTCACATCCGTTATAGCCTCGATTGCAACGGGCGCTTTGGAAAACGGTTTTAACATTGAATCGCAGCACGTACCCTACAGCGATTCCTTCGCCTACAAGCGCTATAACGGAATGGCAATTATTTCATTTGACATTGATGAAGCAGCCAAAAGAGTCAATAAGTTTATTTACGGATAATTAATCGAGGAGGCGACAGCTGTGTTTGATATTCACTGTCATATTTTGCACGAAGTTGACGACGGCTCAGGCAATCTTAATGATTCAATAGAAATGGCGCAGCTTGCCGCAGAATCGGGAACAAACGGAATTGTTGCGACTCCCCATTGCAATATTCCGGGGATGTTTGATAATTATTGGAATGCGGAGCTTAACCAAAGGCTGCAAAAGCTCAGAAAGGCTTTGAGTGACAAGAGCATTCCTGTTGAGATTTATTCAGGCCAAGAAGTTTTTCTTTCAAAAAATTTTGAAAAGCATCTTGAAAATCATGAATTTATAACACTTAACAATTCAAGATATATGCTCGTTGAGCTTGATTTCCGCATTGATGAAGCAACGGCAATATCGAGGCTTGAAAAAGTTGTTTCTTACGGCTATGTGCCGATTGTTGCCCATCCCGAAAGATACGGTTTTGTTATTGAAAATTATGCGGTTTTAAACAAGGTTCGTTCTCTCGGCGCACTTGTTCAGGTTAACAGAGGCAGCCTTATGGGCGATTTCGGCGCATATATTAAAAGAACAGCTGATAAGCTTATGAAAAGCGGGTTTGCGGATTTTGTTGCAAGCGATGCTCACAGTCAATACAGCCGAACGCCGAACCTCGCAGATATCCATGAATATATTTACGAAAACACTTCTTTTGATTATGCTGACCTTTTACTGAAAACAAATCCCATAAAGGTTATTAACAACGAAACAATTTGATTTAATACAGAGAGGTTTGCCTTTTATGATGAAATGGCTTCAAAAAATAACGCTGCTTTTGTTTCTGACGGTGCTTGTTGCATTTATTACTTTTTCTGTTATTGACAAAGCAACAACCGACCACACAATTCCTGTTATTTCTCTTGAATCAGAGGAACTTGAAATCAGCGTTAAGGATAAAAAAGATGTTTTGCTGCAGGGCGTTACGGCTTACGACAAAAAGGACGGCGACATTTCCGACAAGGTGCTTGTTGAGTCTGTATCCAAGTTTATAACCCCCGGTGTCTGCAACGTTACTTATGCGGTTGCGGACTCGGATAATCATGTTTCAAAGATAACACGCACCCTAAAATACAAGGACTATACTCAGCCTGAGTTTTATATGAAGCGCGCTCTTGTTTATTCGGTTGATGAGGCACTTGATATCCGTGCGGCAGTCGGCGCAAGGGACTGCATTGACGGCGATATAAGCGACAGAGTAACAATCGTTGCAACAGACTATGTTCAGAATACAGCAGGTGTTTTTACGGTTTCGCTTCAGGTAGCCAACAGCATGGGTCACATGATTTATCTTGATGTTACGGTTCATGTTGAAGGCAACGAAACCATGGCGCCCGAAATACAGCTTCAGAAGAGCCTTATCTATATTAAAAAAGGCGAGAAGCCTATGTTTGAAGACTACATAAAGGAAGTAACCGTAAACGGTGTTCTTATGAAAGATTACGGTTTGCTCATTTCAACAAACTTTGACAGCGAAACCCCCGGCACATACAATGTGCATTATTATATTACAACCAATGACGGATATGAGGGTCACTCAATCCTGACGGTTGTTGTAGAGGAGTGATAAGGCTTGGATAAAAACAAATCGTGGTTCACCGTAACATTCGAATGGAACAGCCTTATCAAGGATTTGGCCCGCAATATATGGGCTATTGTTCTGGCGGCGCTTATTGCGTATATGGGTATTCAGGTTTTTGAAAAAAGCGTTTATACCCCCAGCTACACCAGCAGCGCAATCCTTGTTGTGCGCGCAAAGGTCGGCTCTTCGGGAATGTACAGCAGTCTTGAATCATCCTCAGAGATGGCAACCATATTCACCAAAGTTTTTCAGCAGTCATCAATGAAAAAGCATGCGGCTGAAAATCTCGGATTGAACTCTTTCAACGGAACAATTTCCGCAGAGGTTAACGGAACAACCAACCTCATGAATCTGTCGGTAAAAGCTGCTGATCCCGAGCTTGCATTCCGTTTGCTGACCTCTGTTCTTGAGGTTTATCCAAACATTTCGGATGCAATTTTCTCGGATGCGGTTATTGATGTTATTTCCAGCCCGAATATGCCCACATCACCTTCAAATTCGGCTTTGACAACTTACAGAAATCAAATAATTCTGCTCACAATGCTGCTTGAAGCGGGGCTGATTGTTCTCTTTTCTCTGCTTCGTGAAACCGTTAAAGAGGAAAAAGGATTTACGCATAAGATTGATTCCGAGCTTATCGCAACGGTTGCTCATGAGCGCGCGCACCTTTCCAACAAAGAAAAGAGGGAAAAGAAAAAGAGAGCTTTGCTTATAAACGATGCATATTCAAGCCTTAAATTCAACGAGGATTATCAGAAACTGGCAACCAAGCTTGAGTATATACAGAAAAGAAAAGGCAAAAAGATTTTTGCCGTTACAAGTGTTGCGGAAAACGAAGGCAAGTCAACTGTTGCGGCCAATATCGCAATCGCTCTTTCGGGAAGGGGATATAAGGTTGCATTGCTTGACCTTGATATCCGCAAGCCTTCAATGTATAAAATATTTGATTATCATAGTGAAATATTAAATGAGTTTACCGATGTTCTCTCAAATAAAATTGCACTTTCGGATTACGGCTTTTACCGCTACAGAAAAGGCAATCTGATAATTGCATTCAATAAAAAGAGCCATGAAAACTCGGAAGATATTTTCAACGGACCGATGCTCTCAAAATGCTTTGATGCTCTGAAGGATAAAATGGATTTCATCATTATCGACACTCCGCCTTCATCTGTTTCTGCCGATGCGGTAACAATTTCAAACTATGCTGACAGAACACTGCTTGTTGTGAGGACGGATACAGTTGCCGTTCAGGATATCAACGATGCAATTCTTGCCATATCGGATGCGGGAGGCAAGCTTGCGGGCTGTGTTCTCAATGATGTTTACAAGCCGTTTACGCTGTTTGGCCAAATGGGTTCGGATGAAACGGGATATTACGGCGCATATTACAGGGGATATTCCCGATATGCAAAGAATTCGCAGGAAATTGCAGGAGCAGGTTATACGGAAAGCGATTCTTAAAATGACTGATAAAATTTAAATTTGGAAATAGGGTTATTATATGAACAATAACACAGTGAATAATGATTCCGCCAATTCAACGGTGGAACTTAAGGTGTTGCTGAGCGATATCTGGCGCGGCGCAATTAAGTTCGGCTGGATTGCCGTGGTTCTTGCTGTGCTTCTGGGCGGACTGCAGTTTTACAGAAGCTATGTGCGTTTTACTCCGATTTATACCGTTTCCGCAACATTTACCGTTCAAACGGAAAACAAGGTGCTTTCGGGTGAAAACGGAGTTTCTGCATATTCTTTCTATTATGACAGAAACACGGCGGACCAGCTTGCGAATGTTTTTCCCCATGTAATCAGCAGCCCGATTCTTATTGCGCACGTTTGCAAGGATTTGAACGTGGGTTCCATGCCCGCAACGGTTACTGCGGCTTGCATTGAGGGCACCAACATGGTCACTCTTAAGGCAACAGGTCTTGATGCTCAGCTCACTTATGACACATTGATTTCGGTAATAGAAAACTATTCTTCTGTATCGGATTATATAATCGGCAGAACAAAAATCGTTATGATAACCGACCCTGCCGTGCCCGAGGAGCCTTCAAACAAAATGGCGTGGCGTTCATCGGTGTTGAGCGCAGCTCTTATCGGCGCGGTAATAGGTATAGGCTGGATTGTTGTGTATGCAATTCTCAGAAAGACTATCAGAACCAAAGAGGATATCCGCAACATTCTTAACCAGAACTGTATCGGCGTTCTTCCGCAGGTTATCTTCAAAAAATACCGCAGAAAGATTAATACGGATGTTATATTGACAAATCCGTTAATCGGCAACGATTTTCTTGAGTCTCTGCGCCTTCTGAGAAGCTCGGTTCAGAAATCTCTCAAGAATGGCGAAAAGGTTGTTATGGTCACAAGCACTGCTCCCGACGAAGGAAAGTCTGTTATTACGGTTAATCTTGCCTCGATTTTCGCCAAAAACGAGGGTAAAATACTTGTTGTTGACTGTGACCTGCGTGATTCGGGAATTTCTCCGCTTGTTGAAGAAGTTATGAAAGGCAAAAATATTGAACGTGAAACGGATTCTTATGTTATCCGCCATATTGATACGCTCGGCTTTGATTTGCTCAGCTTTAAGGGCGGCGAGAAGAATCTTCAGAGAATAATCCGCACTCCGAACCTGAAAGCTGTTTTTGAGGAGTTCAACGCAGAATACGATTTGATTCTTGTTGATACCCCGCCTTGCGGAATTATTTCAGATGCAATAATCATTGCAGGCGCGGCGGATGCTGTTCTTTATATAATCAGGCAGGATGTTGTTATGCAGACGAGCATCAGAACAGGTATCAATGCTGTGCTTGAAACAGGAACAAAGCTTCTCGGCTGCATTCTTAACGGTGCAACCGGAGGAGTCGGCGGCTACGGAAACTACTATAAATACGGCGGCTACAATAAATATTACCGCTACGGCTACTCGGGCAGATACGGACGTTACGGCTATGGCTACGGTTACGGCGGCCGAAAGAAAAAATAAAAAACGGCCACAGGAAATGAGGGTGATGCAATGAAAAAGCCAAGTGAATATGTTGAGCTTTTCCGTTCTCTCGGAAAGGAATGGAAGTGGCTTCTGCACTACATTTCAAAGTACCGTGTTCAGATAGCTTTGTATGTTGTTATAGGCCTTGTCAGCACGGCTATGGGTCTTGGCGCAAATGTTGCTTCAAAATATCTCATAGACTCCGTTGTTTCTCATAATAATGACACAATTCTAAAAAGTGCCGTTATGGCAATCGGGCTTGGAGTTTCGCAGATATTTGTGGGAGCAATAATATCAAGAATCGCCACGATTGTCGGCACTAAAATCAGCAATGAAATACGTTCAAACGTATATGAACACATAACCTTCTCAAAATGGGAGGATATCAGAAAATATCATTCGGGCGACCTTCTCAACAGAATTGAAGGTGATGTGAGTGCTGTTTCAAGCAGTATCATTTCCTATATTCCGAGCGTTTTCACAAAATCGGCGCAGTTTTTGGGATGCCTCGCAGTTGTTCTTTATTATGACCCCATTATGGCTGTTTTTGCTTTTATGAGTGCGCCGTTTCTTGTTGTTTCTTCAAGAGTTTCAGCAAAAATGATTCGCAAATATAACAAGGAAAGCCGTGAAATGAACGGCAAAATCCTCTCTTTTTATTCTGAATCCATTCAGAATCTTCAAACCATAAAGGCTTTTGACCTTACAAAACGATATGTCAACCAGCTCAGGACGAATCTTGAGCTTTACAGAAAAATAAGGCTTGATCATGACAAATTTTCTATTATAATGACGCTTTGTATGTCCGTAATCGGTCTTGCCGTTGCATACGCCTGCTACGGCTGGGGCGTATATCGCCTTTGGCAGGGCGTGATTTCCTACGGAACAATGACTCTTTTTCTGCAAATTTCGGGTCAGCTCACATCGTCGTTTTCTTCGCTTGTTTCGCTTCTTCCGAGCGCAATTTCTCTCGCAACCGCGGCGGGCAGAATCATGGAAATAACAGATTTGCCGCTTGAAGAGAGCAAGGATGATAAAAAAGCCGAGAAAATGGAAAAAAGCGCAAACGAAAACGGAGTTTCACTTTGCTGCAACAAGCTTACATATACTTATCCTGACGGCGACAAGCCTGTTGTCAGCGAGATATCGTTTAGTACGGCGCCGGGTGAAACAATTGCTTTTGTTGGCCCTTCGGGAGAAGGAAAAACAACAATTCTGCGGCTTATTTTAGGACTTGTTGAACCCGATTCGGGTGAAATATCAATGAAAACAGCGCAGGGCAATGAAATTACCGTTTCCGAAAGCACAAGAAGATTTTGCTCCTATGTGCCGCAGGGCAATGCAATCTTTTCCGGCACGGTTGCGGATAACCTTCGTATTGTCCGTCCCGAAGCAACGGATGATGAACTTATTGATGCGCTTAAAACTGCCGATGCATGGGGCTTCGTTGAAAAGCTGCCCGAGGGAATGTATACCCAAATCAGCGAAAAGGGCGTCAATTTCTCCGAGGGTCAGGTGCAGAGAATGTCAATTGCAAGAGCGATTCTCAGAGATGCGCCTGTTATTGTTATGGATGAGGCAACAAGCGCTCTTGACGCTGCAACGGAGGAAACCGTTCTCGCCAATATGATGAAGGCTTATCCCAACAGAACAAGGGTTATTACCACTCACAGACCCAGCATGCTCAAATATTGCACAAGAGTCTACAGAATCAATGAAAAAGGTAATCTGATTGAGATTAAAAACTCTGATGATCTCACAAAAAATAGTTGACTTTGACAGAATTGTATGTTAAATTTTGAATGAGAAAAGTTACACTTTTCAGAAACCCGATATCAATGGATTGGAAGGCAGGAAATGGAAAAACACGAAATTCCGCAGGTTATTCGGAATTCAAAAAGCCTGCCTGAATTAATTGCAAATCTCAGAGCGGAAGGCATTGACCCTGCTTATTATGATTGGTCAATGCGCATGTATCTTGATTCCCGTGCCAGGGAAAAAGCAGTTCCCATCAAAGGTGTTTTTGAACTCACTCCTTACTGCAATTTGGATTGTAAAATGTGTTATGTTCATCTCAATTCCGAGCAGATGCAAGGATGCAAGCTGCTTTCTGCCGATGAATGGGAGACTGTTATGGCTCAGGCAGTTGAGTCCGGCATGATGTTTGCCACTCTGACGGGCGGCGAATGCCTGACATATCCCGATTTCGAAAGACTTTATCTTTTTTTGTATAAACATTCGGTCAGAATTGCCGTTCTAACAAACGGTGTTCTGCTCAATGAAGAAAAAATCGAATTCTTTAAAAAGAATCCGCCATCTTCGATTCAGGTTACACTCTATGGCGCAAACGAAGAGATGTATGAGCGTGTAACCGGAAAAAGGGAATTCACAAGGGTTGTTGAGAATCTTCGCCTTGCCCAAAAAGCAAATTTGCCTTTGAAGCTTACTTTGACTCCTAATCCGCATCTTACCTTAAGCGAGAATAAAGAGGTCATAGAGTTTGCCGCTTCGCTCGGCTTGCGTTTTCAGATTAACAGCGGGCTCATAACACCCCGTGAAAAAACAGGCAGAGTCGGCAGTTTCAACGATTTGAACATAGAGAGCTATATGGATTTCTTCAAGCTTGAAGTGCAGCTGAAGGGTGAACTGCCTCCGACGGAATGCATCGGTGATTTGCCTCCTGTCGGCGAGAGTAAAGGCGAATCCCCAAAAGGTATTCGTTGCGCGGGCGCAAGAAGCTCATTTAACATAACGTGGGAGGGAAATATGGTTCCCTGTAACCGCCTGACTCACATCAGCGCACAGCCGCTTAAAAATGGATTTGCTGATTCATGGCGGAAAATTCACGGCGAAGTTATGGATATAATTTTGCCTGTTGAATGTGAAAACTGTGCTTACAAGTATGCAGCCAAAGGCTGCGCAGCCGACTATATACTAAACAACAATCCCGGTCACGCGTCCCCTGAACGGTGCAAATGGTGCCGAGCAATGGTTCGGAACGGATTTGCAAAAACAGTTTGACAATGCATAACAGATTTTCTGTGACATATAATGCAAATCAATGATATGTGAGGATATATTATGAAAAAAGCTTATGTAACACCCGTAGCAGAAAAAATTGAATTCCGTTACAGCGATCAGGTTGCTGCTCAAAGCATTGGCGGAACCTCTTGTACTCAGAATTGGTGGGGTTTCGGTGATGACCAGACTTCAGGTTGTTCACACACTGTTGCAGTTCCCGATTCAGGATTTTAATCTCTGAATTCATGAAGAAAGGGTGTGTCGGCTCAGGCCGACACAAATAACCTATGAAAAGAATTAATGATGGGTTGACTGTCGGCATAGCAGGGTTTTGTTTTGAACTTTGCGGCAGCATGCCTATACTTAACGAATTTGTCTGTCATTCCGAAGAAAAGAGTGACGGTCAAATTCTTGTTGTTTCTGAACAGTTACTTAACGGTTCGGAAAAACTTGTGGCAAAGCATGCCGATTTAAATGTCTACCTTAAAAATGACGGCTCGTGGATTTATGCTTCACCGAAGCAGGAAAGTGCCGTTCAGGTAAGTCTTTCGGCAGATTATAAAACAATAAGCTGTTATATAGCACCCTGCCCCGATGAATCGGCTTTTTATCCTGCTTTGAGAGTGCTTTTCAGAACAGCTGTTGAAAGCATGGGAATTTATAATTCGCGAGTTTCGCTTCATTCTGCATGCGTTGATGTTGGCGGAGAAGCCGTTGCTTTCACAGGCGTTTCGGGCATGGGTAAATCAACGCGCGCAGGTGCGTGGACAGAAGCTGTTTCGGCAGAATTAATCAGCGGTGACAGGCCTGTGCTGCATATTGATTCCAACGCTATAACGGTTCACGGCGTTCCTTGGGATGGTAAAGAGCAGATTTTCAGGAGCATCAACCGTCCTCTGAAAGCTATTTTTGATGTGCGCCGCTCGAACTCTGTATATATCAGAAAGCTCGATGCGGAACAGTCATGCAAATTGCTGATGAAGCAGGTTTTTATACCTATGTGGGACACAAACGCTGCTTTGCTTGCGATAATGAATGCTAAAAAGCTTGCTCAATCAGCATCTGTTTATCGCTTGTTTTGCGGACCTGATGAAAACAGCGCCCAAAAAGCTTATGATATATTATTTAACAATCCAGATAAAATCATGGAGGCGGCAAAGGAAATGAAAATCAAAAATAATTTTGTCTTAAGAAAAGTGGCTGATGAATATATAGTCATGCCAACAGGTGCCGGCATTGCTGATTTTGACGGCGCGATAGCCCTTAATGAAGTGTCCGCATTTATATTTGAAAAATTGCAGAACTCCGTCAGCAAGGAGGATTTGCTTATTGCCGTATTGGACGAATATGATGTTGACCGTGAAACGGCGGCGAAGGATATTGAGGCTCTTGTTTCAAAATTTGAAGCAATGGGAATAATTGAATAACGGTTTTTCGAAGATGTGCCTTTGCGGCACATCTTTTTTATTTATAAATATTAAAATAATATTGAAATAATAAAATAGTAGTGGTATACTTTATAATGGATTATAGGGTGAAAGTGTATTTTGTGACAGGGGGCGCAGACAATGTATAAAATCAAAGACGGCTTTACGGTGAGAAAAATCGGCGGCCAGGCAATGGCTGTTCCGACCGGAAAGATGACAAGTGAAATTCACGGAATGATTGCGCTCTCCGAGAGCGGTGAACTCCTCTGGAATGCTCTCCAAAACGGAGCCGAGATTGAAACTCTTGCCGATATACTTACCGAAAATTATGATGTTGAGCGAGAAACCGCTTTAGCCGATGCTCAAAAATTCGTTTCGGGACTCAAAGAACAGGGTGCTTTGCAATGATTGACTGCGGACAGATTGACGGCGATTTTTTCGGCCGATTAAGACTATGGGCAAAAGATAATTCGGTTCCGCTTACGGCTAACTTTGAGCTCACGCCGTTTTGCAATTTCAGCTGTGTTATGTGTTATATCCGCCTTACAAAGGATGAAGCAAAAAAGCAGGGAGAAATGCTTTCGGCCGATGAGTGGCTTGCAATCGCAAGGCAAGCAAAGGAAATGGGCACTCTAAGCATTAATCTCACGGGTGGCGAGCCTTTTCTTCACCCCGAATTCTGGAAAATTTACAGTGAACTGAACAAAATGGGATTTCTTATTTCCATTCTCTCAAACGGCTCATTGATTGATGAAGAATGCATGGTAAAATTCCGTCAATACGGAATGCCATACAGAATAAAGCTTACTCTTTACGGTGCAAGTGATGAAACATATCTCAAAACCTGCAATTCGCCTGACGGTTTTACCCGTATATCCAAGGCGATAGACTTGCTTAAGGAGGCAGGGGTTCCGTTAATTATAACTTCAACTGTTGTTCGTGAGAATGCGGCGGATTTACAGGAAATTTACCGATTCGCACGCAAAAAACAGATTCCTCTGCAGCACACGGTTTCTGTTGTTAAGTCCTCAAGGGGTGCAATAAATACAGCAGAAACTTCGCGATTTACTCTTGACAATTTTACAAACGAGCTTACTCTTGAGGAGCTTGAAAAAAGCAAGTTTCCGCCTCTCAAATCGCCGTTTGCATGGTGTATGAGCTACGGCAACTCTTTCTGGATGACATGGAACGGAAATTTGCAGATGTGTTCGTTTATGAATACCCCTTCTGTTCGCTATAACGGTGCGTTAAAGGAGAATTATGACTCGCTCTTAAATGCGCTGAAAGAGCTTAAAAGCCCCGAAGAATGCGAAGAATGCGAGTGGAAAATGTTTTGCCAGCGATGCCCCGGCATCCTTTGCAGCGAAAGCGGACATCCTGAAAAAATAAGCAGCGGATTTTGCAACATGGCAAAACGGCTGTATGAATTATACAGATTAAAGAAAAAAGGAGATTTGATATGAAAAAGAAATATATCGCTCCCGAAAGCAGACTTATTGCAATCAACATGAATGAAGGAATAGCGGCTGTGTCAGGCGGTATTTCCGAGGTTTCGGGCGCTGCAGTTATCAAATTCACTCACGATTTGGACGGCTGCAGAGGCTATTATACAGGAATAATGGACGCAGTGGTTAAAACATCGAGCACAGCCTTCCTTGACTACTATAACGAGCTTATGGCCTACGGTGCAGAGGCATACTTCAACTGCTTCCGTTATCAGTTCGGATGATTATACGCATAGCAGATCTGCCTGTGGAATGGCAGGATGAATATTCGGATTATGTAAGCGGCTTTTCTGCAGATACTGATGAAAAGCCGGTAATTTCCGTTCGCTTTGAAAACAAACTGCCCGAATGCCACGGAATACAGTATTGCGAAAAGGCATCGGAGCATTTTCTGCGGCTTGAAAACGGAGAGTTTGCCTGCGTTAGTCCCGATTGGAGTGAAGTCAGCTCATTCTTTCCGTCACCAAGCGGCGGATACGCCCTGCCTCTTGCGGCAATATGTTCAAAATTCTCTTATTATAATGCTTTGCTTATTCACGCTTCGTGTGTTGACCTTGGCGGAGAGGGTGTTGTGTTCACCGGATTCTCGGGAGTGGGCAAAACAACCCAGGCGGAGCTTTGGCAGAAATATCTCGGTGCGGAAATAATAAACGGAGATAAGGCATTTCTTCGTGAAATCGGCGGCTCTTTTTACGGCTGCGGTTTGCCCTGGAAAGGCTCATCACCGTATTGCCTTAACCGAAAAACACGGCTGAGAGGAATAGTTGTTCTCCGTCAGGCATCAGAGAATAAAATCACAAGGCTTGATGTTGCAAAGGCAATGGAATATTTTATGCCGCATATATTTATGCCTCATTGGGATAAAGAATGCCTCAACAGTGCTTTTGACATATTTGAGAAAATTCTTGAAAAAGTTCCTGTTACGCTTCTCGAATGCCGCCCCGATGAGGATGCGGTAAAGCTTACATACAACACGCTTTTTAAATGATTTATGGAAAAATTAATTTGTTCGTCGGCTGAATTTGCCGAAATAATCGAAGATGCAATAAATGAGGGCGGCCGCGTACCTCTTGTTGTGACGGGTAACAGCATGAACCCGTTTCTTAAACACGAAAAAAATACCGTCTGGCTCAAAGCCTGCACCGAAGCGGATTTCAAAAGAGGCAGAATCCTGCTTTTCAGGCGCACGGACGGTAGGATTATTCTTCACAGAATAAGGAAGCTGTTGCCTGACGGTGAGCTTCTTATGAACGGCGATGCACAGTATTGGTGCGAAAAAATCAAAAAAGAGCAGGCAGTTGCCGTTGTGACTCATATTGAAACCGACGGCAAGAAAAAATCCTGCAATTCCGTTCTATATAAAATCAAAATTGAATTCTGGCAGGTATTAAAACCTCTCAGACCGTATATTTTCAGAATACAGAGAAAAATCAAAAAAATTATGAGATAATCGGAGCAGTCGGGAATGGAACATACACATACAGATGATATGTTAATAAAGCTTATCGGCAACGAAGTGTGCGGCTGCGCACTTGATTTGCCGCAGGCTTTTTCACTTTCCGACGAATTTCTGTTTGAACTTTACAGCAAAGCCAAAGCCCATGATGTTGTTCACATCGTCGGTTCTGCACTGATAAATAACGGACTTGTCAATGGCAGGTCGGCTGAGAATGCCTACCGCGAACAGATTTATTATAAAGCTTTTAAATATGAAAATCTTGAGTTCGTTCTGGAAAAGGTTTGCGGTATTCTTGAAAATGCAAAAACCCCTTATATGCCGCTGAAAGGTGCGGTTATGAGTGACCTTTATTCCCAACCATGGATGAGAACAGGCTGCGATATTGATATTCTTGTTCATGAAGAGAATGTTGAGAATGCTGCAAAGGCGATAACCGAAGCTCTCGGCTATAAATATGCAAGCAAGGGAAAACATGATATTCAGATTCTCTCAACGGAGAATATTTATGTTGAACTGCATTTCAGCTTGCTAGAGGAAGAGGCATCTCCTTCAATGGCAAAGGTGCTCGGCAAAGCGTGGGAACACGCAAAGCCTGTTGAAAAAGGCAGCTATAAATACGAACTTGATGATGCGATGTTTTATTTTTACCACATTGCCCACATGGCCAAGCATTTTCTTGGCGGCGGCTGCGGAATAAGACCCTTTCTTGACCTTTGGCTTATGGAAAGCAACAAAAATTATTGCACACCCGAAACCAAAGCTTTGCTGAAAAAAGGCAGGCTTATCGAGTTTGACGAAACAGCAAAAAAACTCAGCAAGGTATGGTTTTCAGGAGAAGAGCATGATGAAATAACCGCGATTATGCAGGATTTCATCATAAACGGAGGCTCTTTCGGTTCTGCGGAAACAAGAATGCTGTCTGAACAGCATCACAAGGGTGGAAGAATAAAATATGTTTTATCGCGTATTTTCGTGCCGTATGATGATTTGAAGGGGCAGTACCCGATAATCAAAAAATATAAATTTTTAACCCCGATTTGCGAAATTTGCCGATTGTTCTCGCTTGCATTCGGAAAAAAGAAAAGATTCCGCAAAAAGTACATAGGCAATATTAGAAATGCTTCAGATGAAGTTATAAATGATATCAATCTTTTGTTTGAAAGAGTGGGATTGAGTTGAAAAAGAATCATGATGACTATTCAAAAAGCATAGCTCTCAGAATTTGTAAATTTGCTCATATTATTATGACGATACTTTCTTATTCCGTTTGCCTTTATTATTACAATGTGACATATAATCACGGTGGCGTCGGCAACACGAGATTTATGATTTTTGTGTTTCTTTACGGTGCGATTCTTTGTTTTTCTTTGCGCACCTTTAAATCCTATGATTTCGGACTTGCAAGCAACTCAAAGCTTGTTTATTCTCAGGGGCTTGCGGATATTGTGGCAGGCGGTGCATTTTATATCGTATTTGTTATCGCAAACTCAACCGTTTTCACTCCGATTCCGCTTATTATGTTGCTG
>JAZRIG010000028.1:0-8585 GCA_045645145.1 Acutalibacteraceae bacterium | reverse complement strand
GACCGCTTGGCCTCCGACTTCGAAGAGCTCCCTGCGGTCCTCCGGCTTGTCACTGAGGATCTTGTCGATCTGGCCCTGCCCGATGATGGAATAACCTTCCTTGCCGATCCCCGTGTCATAGAAAAGCTCGTGGATATCCCTCAGGCGGCACACCTCGCCGTTGATTTTATATTCGCTCTCGCCCGAGCGATAGTAGCGGCGGGTAACGGCAACATCGTCCTTATCGTAGTTATTCAGGCTTCTGTCCGAGTTGTCAAGACGAAGAGTAACCTCGGCATAACCCAAAGCCTTTCTCTGGCTTGTGCCGCCGAAAATAACATCCTCCATCTTGGCGCCGCGAAGGGTTTTGGTTGACTGCTCGCCCAATACCCAGCGCACGGCATCGGAGATATTACTCTTGCCCGAGCCGTTGGGGCCGACAACCGCGGTTATGCCTTTGCCGAATTCAAGAACAGTCTTGTCCGGAAAGGATTTGAAGCCCTGCATTTCAAGCGATTTTAATATCATTTGAATACCTCATTATGTATTTCAACCTCGTATTTTGAAAGCCCCTCCTGCCCCTTAACGGAGCATTCATAGCCTTTTTCACGAAGCCTTAACAGATTTTCTTTTTTCTGCCCTGTCATTTTGGATATTTCGCGCGGATTAACAGCTAAAGCATAGCTGCCTTTGCCGAGTTTTTCAAGCTCTCCGAGCGCGTGATTGTAATAAATCCTGCCCTCGCAAAGCTCCCGAAGCGCGGGATGATATGCGCCGCCCGCAAAGCCCTCCTCCACCCCGCCGCCGGAGTGCAGGCCGACTCTGATAACCTTTATCCCTGCGTTTTCAAACATCGGGATAAGCTTTGCGCACAAATCAACCGTTTCGGGTATTCCCTTGGGGATAAACTCCCCTTTCAGCATAAGCTCATAAAGCTTTGTTCCTTTTATAACAACCGTCGGATAAATTCTGACGGTATCGGGCGCAAGCTCAACGATTTTTTCGGCGGTTGCAATGCTGTCCGCATCGTCGGAGCCGTAAAGCCCCGTCATCATCTGAAGTCCCGTTTCAAAGCCGTATTCCTTCAGCAGCTTAACTGCATCCTCAACCTGCTTTGCGGTGTGGCCTCTTTCGTTAAGCTCAAGCACTCGGTCATCAAGGCTTTGTGCGCCGAGTTCAACGGCCGTCACGCCGTATTTTCTGAGGATTTCGCATATTTCGCGGCTTATGCCGTCAGGCCTTGTGGATATTCTTATCCCTTTGAATACACCATTGCGGATATATTCATTTGCCGCTTCAAGCAGAGATATCATGTATCCCCGTTCAATCATTGTGAAGCTGCCGCCGAAAAAGGCGATTTCTCCGCCTGCCGCCTGCGAAGCCGAAAGCGACTTGACTGCCGTCTGCGCCGCATCGTGAACATCGGCCGCCGTTATATCCTTTTGGCTGCCCGAAATGCTCCTTTGATTGCAGAAAGAGCACATATTCGGGCAACCCTTATGCACAACAAAAAGTGCAACATTTATATGTTTCATTTTATTCCCATAAGCTCAAGGGCTTCCTTTGCCGCATGCTGCTCGGCAAGCTTTTTGCTTTTGCCTATGCCCGTGCCTATAACATTGCTGTTAAGATGCACTTCAACGGTGAAGGTTTTGTCGTGGTCAGGCCCCGAAGCATCAATAAGAACATATTCAACATGCTCCTCACGGTTGCGCTGAATAATCTCCTGCAGGGTTGTTTTATAATCCCTTGCTCCGTCAAGCCTGTCATTCCTCGGGATGAATCTGAGAACAATTTTGCTTGCCTCCTCCAGACCGCCGTCAAGATAAACCGCCGCAAGAATCGCTTCAAACGCATCGGCAAGAATCGACGGCTTTTCCATGCCGCCCATTCTTATTTCACCCTTGCCAAGACGCAGCGTAGGGCCAACCTCAAGCTCCTTTGCAAAGATACAGAGCGCATTTTCGCAAACCTTTGCCGCCCTGTGCCTTGTAAGCTCGCCTTCGGGGCAATCTAAATTCTCATAAAAATACTTTGCCGAAACAAAGCCGAGAATGGAATCGCCCAGAAATTCAAGGCGCTCGTTGCAAACGGTATCGCCGCCCTTTTCATTGGCATAGGACGAATGCGTAAGCGCGGTTTCAAGCAATGATATATCCTTGAATCGGTAACCGAGATTCTCCTGCAGCCGAGCCAGATTTTCGTTCATCTTCCTTCTTCCTTTCTCAGGAATCTTTCTCAATCATTTCTGCAAGCTCCGCAACGGAAACATCTCCGCCGATTTCGCCTGCAAATTCAATTTCAAATTCGTTTTCAAGAGCCTGAATAAGTTCTTCGATTTCAAGCTCGTCGCCGACAAGGTCGCTGAGAACCATGTTTTCATCAACCTCGCTGCCGTCACATCCGAGTTCATCGCAAATCAGTTCAATCAATTTTTCAAGTATCACAAACATTCCTCCGTAGTTTTGGAACCGTTCAGGATTTTAAAGTTGGTTTTTAAGATGATTTAAACCGCGCTCGGCAAGATTTTCATATCTGAGCTTCTTATCTCTGATTTTTTCGTCAAGGGGCGGCAACAGGCCGAATGATGCCCCCATCGGCTGAAAATTCTTGACGCTGCCGTCGCTGATATAGCGGGCAAGAGCTCCCGTCATGGTGAGCTCAGAGGGAAGAAATGCCTCCCTGCCCAGAACTCTGTTGGCCGCATTTATGCCTGCAAGGATTCCCGAAGCCGCGGATTCCATATACCCCTCAACACCTGTTATCTGCCCTGCAAAATACAGGCCTTCTTTGCCTTTGAAGCCGAAATCGCTGCCGAGAAGGCGCGGCGAATCAATGAAGGTGTTGCGGTGCATAACGCCGTATCTGACAAACTCCGCATTCTTTAACGCGGGTATCATTGAAAACACTCTTTTTTGCTCGGGGAATTTTAAATTTGTCTGGAAGCCTACAAGGTTATACATTGTTCCTGCCGTGTTTTCCTTGCGAAGCTGCAGATTTGCCCAAGGTCTGTGGCCCGTTCTCGGGTCAAGCAGACCCGCAGGCTTCATGGGGCCGAAGCGGATTGTGTCATGCCCTCTTGATGCCATAACCTCAATGGGCATGCAGCCCTCATAAACGCCCTTGCGCTTATCAAACTCGTGCGTGGGTGCGCATTCCGCGTTTACAAGTGCATTGTAAAATTCTTCATATTCCTCTTTGTTCATCGGGCAGTTGATATAGTCATCAGGGGCACCCCTGTCATATCTTGACTGCATGAACGCTCTTTCAAGATCTATGCTTTCCGCCGTTACTATCGGAGCCGCCGCATCAAAAAAGCTCAGGCTTCCGCCGCAAAGCTCCTTAATCTTTTCGGAGAGAGCTTCCGAAGCCAGAGGGCCTGCGGCAATAATCGCAACGCCGTCAGGAATTTCGGTAACCTCTTCTCTGATAAGCTCGATTTCACTTCTGGAAAGTATTTTTTCAGTTACCAAAGCGGAGAATTTATCTCTGTCCACAGCAAGCGCACCGCCTGCCGGAACAGCAGTTGCCTTTGCGCATTCAACACAGAGAGAACCCATAAGCTCCATCTCCGCTTTAAGCATGCCTGCCGCGCAGCCCAGACGCATCGCCTTGAACGAGTTGGAGCAAACAAGCTCCGCAAGGCCGCTGCTCGAATGAGCGGGAGAATATTTAACAGGCTTCATTTCATAAAGCTCAACGCTTATTCCCCTGTTGGCAAGCTGCCATGCCGCTTCTGCGCCGGCAAAGCCTCCGCCGATTATTTTAACCTTTTCCATTGCTCTTTTTCTTTCCGGATACGGATTTTTCATATCCGCAGCCCTCTGCCATGCAAACAAGCTTGCCTGTTTTCTTTTTGAACAAGGCTTTGCCGCAATCGGGGCAATTTTCACCTGCGGGGGGATCCCAGCTCATAAAATTGCACTTGGGCCAATTGCCGCAACCATAGAATACATGGCCTTTTTTGGACTTTCTTTCAATTATCTCGCCGCCGCAAACGGGGCATCTTGCGCCCGTATTAACAATAAGCGGCTTTGCGTTTTTGCACTCGGGATAGCCGGGGCAGGCAAGGAATCTGCCGTAGCGGCCGGTCTTAATGACCATCATTCTTCCGCACTTGTCGCAGGGGATATCCGTTGTGTCCTCCTCAAGCTGAATCTTGACATTTTTCATCTCGGATTTAGCCCTGTCAAGCGACTTTTCCAAATCCGCATAGAACTCATCAAGCATCTTAACATAGTCAACCTCTCCGCAGCCAACCTTATCAAGGTTGGTTTCCATCTGAGCGGTGAACTTTGTGTTAACTATCTTGGGGAACTTATCCTTAAGCAAGCCCGTGATTGCAACGCCGAGCTCGGTGGGAACAAGCTGCTTTGACTTGCGCTGAACATAGCCGCGCTTGATGATTGTTGAAAGTATTGTTGCATAGGTGCTGGGTCTGCCAACACCGTTTTCTTCAAGCTCCTTGATAAGCGAAGCTTCCGTGTAGCGTGCGGGGGGCTGAGTGAAATGCTGGTTGGGAAGAAGCTCGCGAAGCTTGAGCGCCTCTTCCGCTTTGAATTCGGGAAGAACACCCTTTTCCGCATCCTCCTCGGGCAGCTCATAAAGCTTTGTGAAACCGTCAAACTTGATTGAATATCCCGCAGCGGTGAAAATGCAGAACTCCTTTTCGTTGCCGTTCTTTGACGCGATTATTTCAGCCTTAACGGTGTTCTGAACACAGCTTGCCATAAGGCTTGCCATAAAGCGCTTCCAGATAAGATTATAAAGCTTATACTGGTCTGATGTGAGGCTGCTCTTAACCATTTCGGGGGTCATTGACGGAATTGAAGGCCTGATAGCTTCGTGGCCGTCCTGAGCATTTGCTCTTGATTTATAATATACGGGTTTTTCGGGAAGATATTCGCCGCCGAAAGTTTTTGTTATATATTCGTTTGCCGCAGCTCTTGCTTCCTCTGAAATACGGAGTGAATCGGTTCTCATGTAAGTGATAAGACCAATCATACCCGTGCCCTGAATGTTAACACCTTCATAAAGCTCCTGTGCGGCTCTCATGGTTCTCTCCGCCTGGAAGCCAAGCTTTCTCGAAGCCTCCTGCTGAAGAGTTGAGGTTATGAACGGAGGGGCGGGATTCTTTTTTCTTGTGCCTTTTTTAACGGATTTAACGGCATATTCCGCGCCGTCAAGTCTGTCAAGATATTTCTTTGCCTGCGCCTCGTCGGTAATCTTGATTTTGCCGCTCTCGTCGGAATAAAGCGTAGCCGTAAAAGTTCTTCTCTGTGAGGTGGCAAGCTTCGCCTCGATTATCCAGTATTCCTCAGGCTTGAAAGCATTTATCTCTTCCTCGCGGTCAACAATAATCTTCAGCGCAACGCTCTGAACGCGGCCTGCGGACAGACCTCTTCTGATTTTCTGAGAAACGAAAGGACTGAGCCTGTAGCCCACCAAACGGTCAAGAATTCTTCTTGCCTGCTGAGCATTAACAAGGTCCGTGTTAACCTTTTTGGGGTTTGCCATGCCGTTGGCAATGCCTGTCTTTGTGATTTCGTTGAAAGTGACTCTGTTGGGTTTGTTCAGATCAAGCTCAAGAACGGTTGCGAGATGCCATGAAATTGCTTCTCCTTCGCGGTCAGGGTCGGCTGCGAGATAAACTGCTTCGCTGCTCTCAACCTTTTCCTTAAGCTCCTTAACAAGCTTTTCCTTCCCTTTTATAAGTGCATATTTCGGCGCAAAATTATTCTTAACGTCAACGCTGAGTTTTGCTGCAGGCAAATCTCTGATATGTCCCTTTGAAGCAACAACATCAAAATCCTTGCCGAGATATTTCTTGATTGTGTTAGCCTTTGCAGGTGACTCAACTATAATAAGTTTCGACATTGATAAATCTCCTATGATTAAATTTAATTCTTAAAGCTTTACGGATGCAAAAAGCTTCCGTTCAGACAAGTGTGTAATTTTTGCCGTTGGTCTGTTTAATCAGGCCGAGAATTTCAAGCTGCATAAGCGCTGAAATAACCCTTGACGGGGACATTCCCGTTTCGGCGCTTATTTCATCGGGATGCAGCGGTGTTTCACCAAAAAGATTATAAATCGCCGCCATATCAGGGTCAAGACCCTGAACGGATTCTTTTTTGATTGTTTTTGGCTTTTCTTGTTTTATCTCTGCAGGTTCTGCGCCGATGGCATTCAAATTCAGCCTGTCGGGATACATAACCGAATATGCCTCAAGGATATCCCTTGCGCATGTAACGGCTTTTGCGCCGTCCCTTATCAGATTATTCGCGCCGCTGTATGCGGTTGTCAAAACGCTGCCGGGAATTGAAAAAACATCTCTGCCCTGTTCATTGGCACGTTTTGCCGTTATCAGCGAACCGCTCTTTTCTCCCGCTTCAACAACCAGAACTCCGTGGCTCATGCCCGAAATTATTCTGTTCCTTATCGGGAATGTTACTCTGGATGCCGTAGCAAGCGGCGGATATTCCGTCACAATCGCTCCGTTACGTCTGATTTCGCGGCGCATGGGTTCGTTATCTCTGAGATAATCGCATCCGAGCCCGCAGCCGAGAACACAAACGGTTTTGCCGCCTGAGTTCATTGCGCTTTCGTGAGCCGCGCTGTCAATCCCCAACGCCCCTCCGCTGACAATAACCGCCCCTGCACGAGCAAGGTCAGAGCATATACGGCGGGCAATCGCAACGCTTTCGCTACAGGGCTTTCTGGTTCCCACAACGCCAATCATCACTTTGCCGCGCAAACAGGTTATGTCGCCGTCAACATAAAGAACAAGCGGCATGTCGGATATTTTGCGAAGCCCCGCAGGATATTCTCTGTCAGCAGGAGTAACAATATTCCAGCCGTTTTTCTCGCAAAGGTGAAGCGCGTTTTCCGCTTCTGTTAATTTTACCGTTTCAAGCCTTTCAATTTGCCTGCGAGTAAAAACGCCGGACATAACGCGATTTGCGGTGTCTGCCTCGTAAATCTCACGCGGGTCAGGGAAGGCAGAGAGTATTTCATCAACCCTTGCCCCTGCTCCCAGAGCAATTGAAAGCCAAATCCAGTATTTTTTGTTGCCGTTCATCTTTTCAGCTCCCATGCAAGAATGGCGGCAGCGGCAGACGCGTTGAATGACTCCGCTCTTCCGCTCATGGGAATTACAACCTGCGTCTTGCAGGCATTGATAACTTCATCCGTCAGACCCGAACCCTCGTTGCCGACGCAGCAGATGACTCCGCCCTGCATGGAAACCTTTCGGATATCGGTTGCCGTGTTGCGCGGAACGGATGCCAGAGTCTGCATGCCTTTTGCGTTCGCTTCATTTATGAGCTGCACAAGATTTTCTGCCGATATGACAGGCATCCTGAGCGAAGAACCCATCGCGGCCCTCAAAGCCTTGGGATTATAAACATCGCAGCCGCCGTTGACGATAAGGCCGTCCAGGCCGAGCGCCTCAGCGCTTCTGCAAACCGCGCCGAGATTTGAAGGGTCCTGAAGATTTTCAAGGGCAATGTATTTGCCTGCGGGATTCAACTTTTCCGAAGAGCAATCCGCCCTCATGGCACACACGCAAAAAACACCCTGCGGATTTTCCGTGTCAGAAAGCTTCTGAGAAACCTCTGCGCTTATTTCATAGCTTATGCCGCTTGCGGCAATTATGCTATCAACATATTCGGAATATTTCCAAAGTGCCTTCGCGGTGAAAAACGCCTGCTTAATTTCAATGCCGGTCTGAACCGCATCAAAACAAAGACGTGCGCCCTCGAGAAAAAATTCCCCTGCCTCTTTTCGGAGCGAAGCACTTTCTCCAAGGCGAACTGCGTGCTTGATTTTTTCGTTTGTGCGTGCGGTTATCTTTTCCATCGTCAAAATCTTTCTTTTTTTGATATAATGTTTATTTATTTGATACCTTTTATATAGATAAAAACAAACAATCAGAGATGTAACAGTATATGCCACATCTCTGATTAATAAATGCCGTGATTAGTTGAGAGCTGCCTTTGCCTTTTCGGTAAGAGCAGTGAATGCTGCGGGGTCAGCAACAGCAATCTCAGCAAGCATCTTGCGGTTGAGGCTGATGTCAGCCTTCTTGAGACCGTTGATGAATGTTGAGTAGTTCATGCCGTTTGCCTGGCAAGCAGCGGAAATACGAGTGATCCAAAGACGACGGAAGTCGCGCTTCTTCTGCTTTCTGCCGATATATGCATAGTTGCCGCTCTTCATAACTGCCTGCTTAGCAGTCTTGAAAAGGGTGCTCTTTGAGCCGTAGTAGCCCTTTGCGAGCTTGAGTACTTTATTTCTTCTCTTGCGAGTCATTATAGCGCCTTTAATACGAGCCATTTTTTATATCCTCCGTTAATATGTGTTAGTTGTTTTACAAAGTTCCGATATTATTTATAAGGAACAAGACGCTTGATCTGCTTGCAGTTTGTAACATCTGCAACAGTAGTCTTGCGAAGATTTCTCTTACGCTTTGTGTTCTTCTTGTTGAGAATGTGTGACTTGTAAGCATGGGCGCGCATGGGCTTACCGCCCTTTGAAATCTTGAAGCGCTTCTTTGCGCCGCTGTGAGTCTTAATCTTAGGCATGGTTATTTCCTCCTTAATAATTTA
>JAZRIG010000027.1:0-14866 GCA_045645145.1 Acutalibacteraceae bacterium | reverse complement strand
CGCCTTTCAAGAGCGGTTGAAGAGGTTCTTTACCCCGCAATGGAAGATAACGTGCTGGATATAATCATCGGCAAAGGTCCGTCCGCGCGTTCAATCCGTTTGGATTTGCATAAGTTCACCCTTGTCGGCGCAACAACAAGGGCAGGCCAGCTCAGCGCACCGCTTCGTGACCGCTTCGGCGTTATTCTTCGCCTGGAGCTTTACACTCCCGAACAGCTTTCGCAGATTGTTACCAGAAGCGCAGGCATTCTTGATATAGACATCGACCCATCGGGTTCAATGGAAATTGCTTCACGCTCACGAGGCACTCCCAGAATTGCCAACAGGCTGCTCAAAAGAGCGCGCGACTTTGCTCAGGTTGTTTGCGAAGGAAATATAACCAAAGAGGCCTCATCTCTTGCACTTGACAGAATGGAGATTGATGCGCTCGGCCTTGATTCGATTGACAGGCTGATACTTAAAACAATGATAAAGAATTATAACGGCGGCCCCGTCGGCCTTGAAACTATCGCGGCGGCAATCGGCGAGGAAGCCGTAACAATAGAAGATGTTTATGAGCCCTATCTGATGCAGGTCGGCTTTTTGAGCCGCACTCCCAGGGGCAGAATGGTTACTCCCGCAGGCTATGCGCATCTCGGAATTGCGATGCCCGGCCAGCAGAGAATGGATGTGTAATATAAATGAGAAAAGCAGATAATTGGATTGACTACGAGCTTATCGACTGTTCAGACGGCGAACGCCTTGAGCGTTGGGGAGATATTATTCTTGTTCGACCCGACCCTCAGGTCATCTGGAAAACTCCCAAGGAAAATCCGCTTTGGTTTAACCCCCATGCAATTTATAATCGCTCCAACACGGGCGGCGGAAGCTGGAGAGTTTGTAAAAAAATGCCCGATGTGTGGCAGATAGGTCTCGATGAGCTTAAATTTAACATTAAAACAATGGGCTTTAAGCACACGGGACTTTTCCCCGAACAGGCGGTTAACTGGAAGATGACTGCCGATATAATCAAAAACGCCGGCAGACCCGTCAAAGTGCTGAATCTTTTTGCATATACGGGCGGTGCAACGGTTGCGGCTCTTAATGCAGGCGCAAGCGTAACGCATGTTGACGCTTCAAAGGGCATGACCCTTTGGGCAAAGGAAAACGCGGCGGCTTGCAGGCTTTCAGATGCCCCCGTGCGCTGGCTTGTTGACGACTGCATAAAGTTTGTTCAGCGTGAAATCAGAAGAGGAAATAAATATGACATAATAATCATGGACCCTCCCTCATACGGCAGAGGCCCCGGCGGCGAGGTGTGGAAGCTTGAAAACGAGGTTTACGGCTTTGTTGAGCTTTGCTCACAGCTTCTTTATGAAGATTCTCTTATGGTGTTGATAAATTCTTACACAACGGGTCTTTCGCCCAGCGTTATGGAATATATACTCGGTGAAACCGTTCAAAAGCAGTTCGGCGGCTCAACCGAGAGCGATGAAATCGGAATCCCCGTTTCGTCAAAACCGGGCAGAGTTCTTCCCTGCGGCGCAAGCGCGATATGGCTTGGAAAGGGAGTTAAATAAGCTTTATTGAAGGATGTTACAATGAGCGAAAAAATTATTGAATTTGAAAATGTTACGTTTGTTTATGAAACCGAGGATGAGGAATCTTCGTCCGTGAAGATTGCCGCCCTTGAGGGCATAAACCTTGCGATAAACAAGGGTGAATTTGTTGCCGTGCTGGGTCACAACGGCTCGGGCAAAAGCACCCTTGCGAAGCTGTGCAACGCCATCTATGAGCCCACAAAGGGAAAGGTAACTGTTAAGGGCATTACACCTGATACCGAGGAAAAAGCAGACGAGGTGCGCCGAATAGTCGGCATGGTTTTCCAGAATCCCGATAACCAGATTGTTGCAACCATTGTTGAGGATGACGTTGCCTTCGGCCCCGAAAACCTCGGAATTGAGCCTGCGGAAATCCGAAGAAGGGTTGACGATGCGCTCAAATCGGTTAATATGTATGATTTCCGTCACAGAGAGCCTCATAAGCTTTCGGGCGGCCAGAAGCAGCGAGTTGCCATTGCAGGCGTTATTGCCATGCAGACAGAATGCATCGTGCTTGACGAACCCACCGCAATGCTTGACCCGAAGGGCAGAGAAGAGGTTTTGCAAACAATAAAACGTCTTAACAAAGAAATGGGAATCACCGTTGTGCTTGTTACCCATTTCATGGATGAAGCCGTTCAGGCGGACAGAGTTATTGTTATGGACAGCGGAAGAATCGTTATGCAGGGCAAGCCGAGAGAGGTGTTCTCTGACGTTGAAAAGGTGCGCTCGTTCGGGCTTGATGTTCCGCAGTCAACAGAGCTTTGCCACGTTCTCGGAATCAAGGAAGGCGTGCTTGATGTTGACGAATGCGTCAGCGAGATAACACGCGTGTTGGGAGGTGCCTTATGAGCTATGCAATTGAAACCGTAGGCCTTACCCACTATTATTCAAAAGGCACCGTTCAGCAGGTTGCCGCAATAAATGATGTTAATTTAAAAATAGAAAAAGGCGAGCTTGTTGGCATTATCGGCCACACCGGCTCGGGCAAAAGCACCCTCATTTCGCATTTCAACGGCCTTTTGAAGCCGGACAGCGGCAAGGTGCTTGTTGACGGCGTTGATATCTGGAAGGATAAAGAAACCCTGAAAAATTCACGTTTTAAAGTCGGGCTTTGCTTCCAATATCCTGAATACCAGCTTTTTGAGGAAACGGTTTATAAAGATATAGCCTTCGGGCCCAAAAACATGAAGCTTCCCGAGGCTGAAATCAAAGAAAGAGTTCTGCGTGCCTGTGCATTTGTCGGCGTTAAGCCCGAGCATCTTGAAAAATCGCCGTTTGACCTTTCAGGCGGAGAAAAAAGAAGGGTGGCCATTGCAGGGGTCATGTCAATGGAGCCGGAAGTTCTGATTTTTGATGAGCCTGCCGCAGGCCTTGACCCGCGCGGCAGAAAAGATTTGATAAATCTTATTAAAGAATACAGGCGCAAAACAGGCAGCACAGTTATCATCGTTTCCCACAGCATGGAGGATATTGCCGAAACGGCAGACAGAATTGTTGTTATGAACAATTCATCGGTTGCAATGCAGGGAAGCGTTGACGAGGTTTATTCAAGGGGTGAGGAGCTTCGCGAAATGGGGCTCAATGTTCCCGAGATAACCGAGATTTTTGCTAAACTGCGCTCAAAAGGGCTTGATGTTCCCGCAAATGTTTATACGGTTGAACAGGGCGCAGAGATACTCCGCAATCTCATGGAGAGGAGGGGTTCAAAATGATAAGGGATATAACGATAGGTCAATATTACCCGGGCAAATCGGTGCTTCACAGGCTTGATCCGCGCGTGAAGCTTATCATAACTTTCTGGCTGATAGTTGTTATTTTTCTTTGCAAAAGCTTCTTCTCGCTCGGCCTTATTGCATTAACGGCGGTTGCAGCCGCAGCTATGTCCAAGGTTCCGCCGAAAATGATTTTGAAGAGTCTCAAACCGATAGTAATAATTTTGATTTTCACAGCAATTCTTAATATTTTCTATACTCAGGGCGGTGACATTTATTTTTCGTGGTGGAAAATTGAAATAACGGAAAAAGGCGTTAACACGGCGATTTTCACCATGGTCAGAATTGTGAGCCTTGTTATCATCAGCTCTTTGCTGACTTACACAACAACGCCCACAATGCTCACCGACGCACTTGAAAGAATTCTTTCCCCTCTCAAGGTTTTCAAAATAAAGGTTCATACTCTCGCAATGATGATGACCCTGGCGCTCAGATTTATCCCGACCCTTATTGAGGAAATTGACAGAATAATGAATGCTCAAAAAGCAAGGGGCGCAGACCTTGAAACGGGCAGCCTTGTTCAGCGCGCAAAGGCACTTGTTCCGATATTTATTCCGCTCATGGTTTCATCTTTCAGAAGAGCTTATGAGCTTGCATTTGCAATGACCTGCCGCTGCTACACAGGCGGCGAAGGCAGAACCCGAATGAAGCAGATGAAAATTGCACCGCGAGATGTTGTCGCAATTGCCTTCTGCGCCGTTGTTACGGCAGGTGTTATAGTCCTTAATATATTTTTTGATGCGGTGATATGATGCGAAACCTACTTTTAACAATTTCATTTGACGGCTCGGCTTATCACGGCTGGCAGGTGCAGGAAAACGCCGTTACCGTTCAGCAGACTTTGCAGGATGCTTTGGAGCATATCTGCTCAAATCGTGACAACATCGTCGGATGCTCAAGGACGGACGCGGGAGTTCACGCAAACATGTATTGCTGCAATGTCCGAACAGAAAGCATGATTGAATGCCAAAAGCTTGTCGGTGCTCTTAATGCGGTTTTGCCGCGGGATATTGCCGCAACGGACTGCCGCGAGGTTGATTTTGACTTTCACGCAAGGTATGACTGCAAATCAAAAGAATATATTTATAAAATATGGAATTCACCCAACAAAAATCCTTTTCTTTATAATCATTCGCTCCATTATAAATATCCGCTCGATGAAAAATTCCTTGATGCTCAGGCAAAGGCGTATATCGGCACGCATCACTTTGATTCTTTCTGTGCCGCAGGCAGCAGCGTTTCGGACACCGAAAGAACCGTTATAAACGCCGGTGTTGAGCGTGACGGAGATATGGTTGTTTTCCGAGTTGAAGCCGACGGATTCCTTTATAACATGGTGCGTATCATGACGGGAACCCTTATAGACATTTCGAGGGGGAAAATCCCTGCTGATTCGATTGACAAAATTATTTCGGCAAAAAACCGTTTTGCTGCAGGGCATACCGCCCCTGCACACGGGCTTTACCTTAATAAAATATATTATTAATATTTTGAAAGGGGAGCTGATATGGCAGAAAAAAAGATAATTAATTTACAGAAACGCCGCAATATTCTGAATGCAAAAAAATTTTTAAGAATAATCCGCATTCCGATTGTTGTTCTTGCCGTTTGCGCCGCCCTGTTTCTGAGCGCGCGGCTTATGGGCAACGTTGCAGTTTCAAATGTAACAGACAGCATCAGGCAGGTTAAAACTGTTTTTGCAAAGGGCGAAGGATATCCGTACCCCGTGGACACCTTCAATTTTAAAAAGATTTCTCCGATGGGTTCAGGCCCGTTGGCGGTTTATAACGATTCCAGCCTTGTTCTCAACTCATCCGCAGACGAAATTTTCCCCATGCAGCTTAAGCATTCTGACTCAAAGGTTATCACCAAAAACGGCAGGGCGCTTATTTACAGCGCATCTTCCAATGAGGTTGTTCTTCAAAGCAAAACCGAACAGCTTGGCAGCATAACTGAGGAAGGAACGGTTGTTGCAGCCGCTCTTGCGGATAACGGAAGCATCGCCGTATCCTATGCATCGAAAAAGCATCAGAGCGTTTTACGAGTTTATAACAACCGCTTTAAAAATGTTTTCCAATGGAACTGTTCAAAAGAACGTATCGCAGACATATCTCTCTCCGGCAACGGAAAGAATCTTGTTGTTGCTGCCGTTGGAGCGGAAAACGCAGAAATATACACAAGAATTATTGTTTTCAACATAAAAAAATCCGAACCGACAGCAGATATCAAATACAGCGGAAGCATGCTTTTTGATGTTGTTTATACTTCATCGGGCAAAATCATTGCCGCCGGCGACAACAGAACCGTTGTGCTCAGCAAAAAGGGCGAAACGGTTGATGAGCTTGTTTATTCCGAGGACAGCATTCTTGCCGTTTGCTCCGATGACAGCGGAAACACCGTTGTTTGCTATGAAGAATTCGGTGGTTCAAAAACGGGAATTGCCCGATATTCAAGAAACGGCAAAAAAACATGCTCGCTCGTTGTTGACGGAATTCCCGACAGCGTTGCCGCTGACGGCGGCAGAATAGCCGTTGCTTCGGGCAACGAAATCTCTGTTTATTCATCAAGCGGAAAATCAACCAAGACAATTGAAACGGAAAATCCCGTTTCGCAGCTTGCAATCTGCTCAGGCACGGTTTATGCCGTTCAGGGCGGAGCAATATACAAATACTAAGGGGGTGTGTCCGTGGGAATATTACCTATTATCATTGACCTTGTGCTTGTGTTCATTTTCATCGGCTCAATTCTCAAAGGCAGAAGTGAAGGTTTTGTGAGAACTGTTCTTTCAATCATTGCAGCGATTGTCGGCATTCTTATTGCCAAGGAATACTGCGAACCCGTTGCGCTGTGGATTGAAGAGCATCTTATCAGAAATGCGGCAACAAACTCCATCGGCAATGTTCTCGGGTATCATATCGGCGGCACCGTTCAGGACGTCATCAACGCTTTGCCTGCCTACATAAAAAATGCCGCAGAATTTGCAGGGGTTCAAATTGAAAACTTCATTTCAGAAACAATAACTCTCGAAACTGTTGAATCCGCAACGGAGTCAATCTACGCAGCCATAAAAGAATTTGCGGTTATTCCTGCATCAAGAGTTATTGCATTTGTTATCATTTATGTGATTGTCAATACTGTTCTCTCAATCGGCATTTCATTTGTAAATAATTTCTTCAAGTTGCCGATTCTAAAAGGCCTTAATAAAACCCTCGGCGCAGTTCTCGGCGGAATAAAAGGCGTTTTTGAGATGTATGTTATCAGCGCCGTTATCGGATTCGCTTCCATGCTGATTCCCGTTGCGGAATTCACCGAAGCTGTCAGCAAGTCAACCCTGCAGCAGGGGCTTTGGGAAACAATTCTTTCATTTTTTAAATAACAGGAGGATATTATGAAAGCAATATTAAAAGAATATTTTACGGGATGTCTGACAATCCCCAACCTTCTCTCAGTTATCAGAATAGCTCTTATCCCCGTTTTTGCCGTTCTTTTTTATGACGGCGAATACGGTTGGGCGGTTCTCGTGCTTGCAATTTCGGGTTCAACGGATTTCTTTGACGGCAAAATCGCACGCAAATTTAACCAAATCAGCGCTCTCGGCAAGCTCCTTGACCCCATTGCCGACAAGCTTACCCAAATAACAATCGCAATTGTTTTCTATCTTACATTCAAAAACAGCAGCGACGAAACAATAAAGACCTTCAGCTGGATTTTCCTTGTTTTCCTTATCAAGGAAGCTGTTATGGTTGTTGGCGGCGCTATCATGATTATGTTTGGATTAAAGCCCGTTGCAGCTGAAATGCCCGGCAAAATCGCAACCTTCGCGTTCTATGTTATCATGTGCCTTATCATGGCATTCGGCCCCGATATCGGCATCCTCGGCAATGTTTTCACTCTGCCTGCAGCGGCAATGCTTATTCTTGTGGCAATCAGCGTTGTTCTCACAATCATCGCATTCATGAGCTATGTTCCCGGGGTTATTCAGCAGGTTAAAGAAAAGTCAAACAGCAAAAAATAATTTCAAAGGATAAACAGCAATGAAACAGGTTTTATGTGCAAGATGTAAAAAACGCCCCGCAATGTTTTTTGTGACCAAGGTTGAGGGCGAAAAAACAACTCAGGAGGGTCTGTGCATCAAATGCGCCATGGAAATGAACATCGGCCCCGTTAAGCAGATTATGCAGAGCATGGGCATTTCCGAGGACGAGCTGGATGATGTCAGCGAGCAGTTTGAAGCAATGTTCGGCGAAGACGGCGGCTTTGAACCTGGCGGAGCAGGCACCATGCCGTTTTTGCAGAATTTCGGCGCAATGAGCAACCCTCAGAACGGCGAAGAAAGAACCTCATCCTCCGAGGCAAGCTCGGAAGAAAAGAAAAAAAGATGGGGCAACAGAAAAAACAACAAACAGGATGAGAAAAAACGCAAGTATCTTTCCCAATTCTGCACTGATTTAACCGCCAAGGCGCGTTCAGGCAATATTGACCGCATAATCGGCAGGGAAAACGAAATTTACAGAGCGATCCAGATTCTTTGCAGAAGAACAAAGAACAACCCATGCTTTATCGGTGAGCCCGGTGTCGGCAAAACCGCAATTGCAGAAGGACTTGCTCTTAAAATATCCGCAGGCGATGTTCCCGCAAAGCTTCGCGACAAGGAGATTCACATGCTTGACCTTGCAGCACTTGTTGCAGGCACCCAGTTCAGAGGTCAGTTTGAAAGCAGAATCAAGGGCCTTGTTGAAGAGGTTCGCAGCGAAGGTAACATTATTCTTTTCATTGACGAAGTTCATTCACTTGTCGGAACGGGCGATGCAGAAGGTTCAATGAACGCTGCAAATATCCTTAAGCCCTCACTTTCAAGAGGAGAAATTCAGATAATCGGCGCAACCACCTTCACCGAATACAGAAAATATATTGAAAAGGATGCCGCTCTTGAACGCAGACTTCAGCCCATCAAGGTTGAAGAGCCGTCAATTGAGCAGACCACCGAAATGCTCATAGGTGTTAAGGAATATTATGAGGATTTCCACCGTGTCAAAGTGACTGATTCCCTTATTGAAAAAGCCGTTAAGCTCTCAGAAAGATATATTAATGACAGATTTTTGCCCGATAAGGCAATTGACTTGCTTGACGAAGCATGCACATGCGCAAACCTTCGCAACAAGAATATCAGCGATTTCGAAATTGCTTCAGGGGAGCTTGCAGACCTTGAGAGCCGTGAAGCGGAGCTTATGGAAACAACCGAAGAAAAGGACTATGAGGAAATTGCAAAGATAAAGGCTGAAATCATTCAGAAAAAAGAAGAGGTTGCAAATCTTGAAGTTCTTGCTTCCGATAATCATGTTACCGAGGATGACCTTGCAAGGGTTATTCAGCTTTGGACAGGTATCCCGGCAAGCAAGGTTATCGAAAGCGACCTTCGCCGCCTTTCCAAGCTTGAGGAAAATCTGAAAGCAGGCCTTATCGGCCAGGATGAAGCGATTTCGCTCGTCGCTGCCGCCGTCAGACGCGGAAGAGTCCAGATAAGTCCCCGCCGCAGACCCGCATCGTTCATTTTTGTCGGTCCCACAGGTGTCGGCAAAACGGAGCTTGTAAAACTCCTTGCCAAGGAGCTTTTCGAAACTCCTGAAACTCTTATCAGGCTTGATATGAGCGAATTCATGGAGAAGCACTCCGTCTCAACAATCATCGGCTCCCCTCCCGGATACGTTGGCTATGATGAAGCAGGTCAGCTCACCGAAAAGGTGCGCCGCAAGCCCGATTCGGTAGTTCTTTTTGATGAAATTGAAAAGGCACATCCCGATGTTATGAACATCCTGCTCCAGATTCTTGACGAGGGCAGAATAACCGATGCTCAGGGCAGAACAGTAAGCTTTGAAAACACGGTTATAGTTATGACCTCCAACGCAGGCAGCAACCGCGGCTCGGGCGCGCTCGGCTTTGCCAAAACAAAGAACGAAGCTTCAAAGGAAAGGGCGCTCAAGGCTCTTAACGAATTCCTCAGACCCGAGTTTATCGGCAGGGTTGATGAGGTTGTTGTGTTTAACGACCTCACCTTGGAGGATTATAAGCGCATCGCCGTGCTCATGCTTGAAGAGCTTGTTGACCCGCTGGCCGACAAAGGAATCGCTTTCACATGGGACGACAAAGCAATCAGCGAAATTGCCGCTCAGTCCGTTGACGGCCCCCGCGGCGCAAGAGATTTGCGCAACGTTATCCGCCGCAACGTTGAAGATGTTATAACCGAAAAAATCGTTAACAGCTCGGAAACTCCCGTAAAATCGGTTAACCTTACTGCTGACGGAAATAAAATTATCTGCAATTTTATATAATCAGATAAAATTAAAAGTGGCTTGCAAAGCTTTTTTGCAGCCACTTTTTTATTTTATTCAGTTTATTTTATCTGCTGTTTGCTGTGTTTATCATGCCGAAATAAAACTCATCAAACCCGTTCGGATAATCCTTTGTTCCGCAAAAATCAAAGTGATCCATTCCTGTCATAGGCTCGAAATAATACCATCTGCCGGGTTTTATTCTTTTCCCGTTCTCAAGCTCCGCTTCATAGCTGAGTGCTGTTGCGGCGTCGCAGGACGGATACATGGCCGACGCAAGCGGCACAATTCCGTCATTAACAACCCAGTTGCCCTCCATTTTGATTCCGTCGATAGTGAAGCCCTGTGTTACGGCAAGCATCATTGATGAAATATAGAAAATCGGGCTGATTCCTTCTGCCGGGAGCTGATAGCCGAGAAAAGCGCCCTGCTTGGTGTTCACGGTTGTATAAGAATAATAATATGTGTTCGGCGCAAGTTTGATTTTTTCGTTAAGCTCCGCTGCGCCGCGAAGGGTCATGTCATATCCGCAGTTATCGTTGCTCTTATAAAAATTCCAGATAGCGCAGGGATTAATAATAGCGCGGAATTCATCCTGCTTGGGAGTCAGTCCGTGCTGACCGAGCTGGAGCGAAAAAACAAGAAAATCGTTGCCGAAAACCATGCCTATAAGGTTAAGTACCGCAGAAATTGCAACCATTGTTATCTGTGGGTCAACAAGCAGGTTTGCAACCTGTGAGCCGTTGTGCGGCGCGGAAAGAGTTATGCATGAGTGAACACAATCGTGTCCACCGGTAAAAAGCGGGCTGGTGTTTTCACCCGTTGCGGCAATCTCATCGGCATCACCGTAAGCAAGCAGAGAAGCAAGCAGCCTCACCGTTGCTCCACCAAAGGAATGACCTACAAGATTAATTTTTTCTTTCAAATCCCAAGGCTCGCCCATAGTTGCCTTGCCTTCATAGCTGAAGCCGTATCTTTCGTGGTTATGCGCTTTTGAGTGCGCCTCACCGTAGTCAACAACGGTTCCCGTAAGCTGAGCATACAGCTCGCAGGCTCTGTCCCATGCACTGCTGAGAGGGCCTACCGAAGGCGCATAAGCTTCTATTCCCTGCTCATTCAGAATTTTAATTAAATCGGTTCCGGAGCCTATAGAAAGCCCGCCGCCCCAATAAGGGGATAATTCATAGAAGGGGTCGTTAGGGCCCCATCCGCCCATGCCGTGAACGAATATGTAAGGATAATCTGTTGCGCTGTTTTTATCAATTTCGGCTGCTGCATTTGCAGGCACGGCCACAACTGCTGTAATAATAGCCAAAGTAAGAATGATTGCGGTTAGCTTTTTCATAACCTGCTCCTTTCTGGTTCAGAAGGCAATGATTTACTGTATTTTTATTTTATCTTGTTTTTTATTTCTGTGTCAATAATTTTTAGAAAAACCTTTTTATGCAATTTTTTGCTTTTGCTCAAAATTATTTCAATGATATACTTGCATTATTATGAAAAAATGTTAAAATTATTTTGATTAATTAAATACCTTATACAGGAGGTTTTGAAATGGCAAAATTCTTATTTTCTGCTTTTGCAGACGAAGCATCACCCGATATCCTTGAGCAAATTGCGGCATGCAAAGCAAACGAAATCGAATATATCGAGCTTCGCAATGTTAACGGCAAAAACATTTCAAATTTCACGGTTGAAGAAGCAAAAGAACTCAAAAAGCTTCTTGATGACAATGGCATAAAGGTTTCTTCAATCGGTTCGCACTACGGTAAAATTGAGATTGACGATGACTTTGGCCCTCACTTTGAGGCATTCAAACAAACCGTTGAGGTTGCAAAGATTCTCGGCACAAAATATATCAGAATGTTCAGCTTTTTCTTCACAAAAGGCCAGAGCATTGAAGAATATAAGGACGAGGTTTATGCAAGGCTGACCGCTATGGTTGACTATGCCTGCGAGCATGATGTTCTTTGCTGCCACGAAAACGAAAAGGGCATTTACGGCGACATCCACGAAAGATGCCTTGAGCTTGCCGAGCATTTCGGCGATAAGCTCGGCTGCATTTTTGACCCCTCAAACTATATCCAGTGCGGCTGCAACACTCTTGAAGGCTTTAAGCTCCTGAAGGACTACATTACATATATGCATGTTAAGGATTGCATTGCAGCAATTGACACAGTTGTTCCTGCAGGTGAGGGCGACGGTCATCTTGAGGAAATCCTTAAAGCTCTTGACCAGGAGGAAAAAGTTTATTTCCTTTCCGTTGAACCCCATTTGAGAGTTTTTGAGGGCCTTGATGCCCTTGAACCCGACGATGCAACGGCATCGAAAATGAATCAGAAATATGTTTATCCCGATAATCAGACCTCTTTTGCAGCAGCCTGCTCAGCTATCCACAACATAGTTGAAACAAAGGTTCAGCCCATCAGATTCGGCATTATCGGTGTTGGCAACATGGGAAGGTCGCACATCAACATGCACCTTCAGGGCCGCCACAAAGAACTTCGCTTCACAGCCTGCGCAGATATCGACCCGGACAGACTTGCATCTGCTAAGGAGCTTATGCCCACTCTTAAGACCTTTGACTCGGCAGAGGCTCTTATCGACAGCGGCGAGGTTGATGCGGTTATCATTGCAACACCTCACTATGACCACTCCCCCATTGCGCAGTATGCTTTCTCGAAGGGTGTTCATGTTCTCACGGAAAAGCCCGCGGGTGTTTACACAAAGCAGGTCAGAGAAATGAATGAGGCTGCCGCAAAGACCGACCTCGTTTTCGGCATCATGTATAATCAGCGCACAAACTGCGTTTACAGAAAAATGCGTGAGCTTGTTCAGAGCGGTGAGCTTGGCGAAATCAGAAGAGTAAGCTGGATTATTACCGACTGGTACCGCACACAGGCATACTATAATTCAGGCGGATGGCGCGCAACATGGAAGGGCGAAGGCGGCGGTGTTCTTCTTAATCAATGCCCCCACAATCTTGACCTTTGGCAATGGATTTGCGGCCTCCCCGTTAAGGTTAAGGCTTTTGTTCACGAAGGCAAGTGGCACAACATCGAGGTTGAGGACGACGTTACAATCTATGCCGAATACGCTAACGGAGCAACCGGCACATTCATAACAACAACAGGCGACTGCCCCGGCACAAACAGATTTGAAATCACTCTGGACGGCGGCAAGCTTGTTTGTGAAAACGATAAGCTCATGCTTTATAAGCTTGAAGGCAAAGTTTCAGAGCATTGCGCAACTGCATCGGAAGGCTTCGGCTGGCTTGACGGCGAATGGATCGAGGTTGAAACCGACGGCAGAAACAAACAGCATTCAGAGGTTTGCAACAAATTTGCCGCTGCAATTCTCCGCGGCGAAGAGCTTGTTGCAAAGGGTGAAGAAGGCATCAGAGGCCTTTCAATTTCCAACGCGGCTCACCTTTCCGCATGGCTCGGCAAGGAAATTGAACTTCCTGTTGACGAGGAAGTTTACTATGCAGAGCTTCAGAAAAAAATTGCTGCAGGCTCAGCAGATAAAAAGGTTGTTGTTGAACAGGTTCAGGCAGATATGTCCTCCACTTTCTGATAACCGAAAGGAAACAGTATTATGAAAGTTGCTGTTATCGGATGCGGCAGTGTTTCCAAAGTTCATTTCAAAGCATTGGCCGAAATCCCCGATATCGAAATAACGGCTGTTGCGGATATAAAACCCGAAAGAGCCGATGCAAAAGCTGCCGAATACGGCGCAAAGGCATATTATGATTTTGACGAGCTTTTAAAAAATGAAAAGCTTGACGCAATTCACATCTGTACCCCACACTACCTTCACACCCCCATGGCCGTTAAAGCTCTTGAAAGCGGCATCAATGTTCTGCTTGAGAAGCCCTGCTCCGTTTCAACCGACGAGGTTGAAATTCTTCGCGCGGCTCAAAACAAAAACGGAAAACAGCTTGGTGTATGCTTTCAAAATCGCTATAACACCTGCGTTTGCGAGGCTAAAAGGCTTATTGAATCGGGTGAATACGGCGCGGTTAAATCCGCAAGAGCCTTTGTTACCTGGGACAGGGATGAAGGATACTACAGCGATGACTGGCACGGCACTCTTGAAAAGGAATGCGGCGGTGTGCTGATAAACCAGTCCATTCACACAATGGATTTGGTGCAGTATCTCTGCGGCAAGTGCCAAAAGGTTGCCGCCCATGTTTCAACCGACCGTCTTAAGGGAATAATTGAAGTGGAGGATACCGCAAGCGTTCTTCTTAAGCTTGAAAACGGCGTTACCGCGGTTTTTTATGCCACCCTTGCTTATGCAGAGAATTCCGAGGTTTTTATTGAGATATGCCTTGAAAAAGCTAAGCTGCGCATTGAGGGCGAAAAGCTTTTTGTTATTGATTCAAACGGGAATTTCACTCAGGCCGCAAATAAGCCCGATGCCGTTTACCACGGCAGACATTATTGGGGTTCGGGGCATTCCGTTTTGATAAATGATTTTTACTATTGCCTGAAATCAGGCGAAAAATTTGATATTGATGCCTTTGAGGGCGGGCATGCGGCAAAAATCGTTGCTTCATGCTACGAATCCTCAAAAACAGGCGAAACTGTTGAAATAACGGAAGGAGCAAACTGAAATGTTTCATGAAAATTTAAAAGGCAGAGTTGCAGTTATCACGGGCGGCGGCGGAGTCCTTTGCAGCGGCTTTGCAAAAGACCTTGCAAAGCTCGGCGTTAAGGTTGCTGTTCTTGATTTGAGAGAAGAGGCTGCGCAAAATGTTGTTGACGAAATCAACGCAGCGGGCGGCACAGCTCTTGCAGTTGGCTGCAACGTTCTTGAAGCTGAAAGCCTTGAAGCTGCAAAAGCTAAAATCACCGCTGAGCTCGGCGTTTGCGACATTCTTATCAACGGCGCGGGCGGCAACACCCCTCTCGGCACAACAACAAAGGACACCCTTGAGCTTAAGGATATGGCAGAAAAAGCAGAGGGCGTTAAAACCTTCTTTGACCTTGATGCAAAGGGCATTGAGTTTGTTTTCAACCTCAACTTCCTCGGCACGCTGCTCACAACGCAGTGCTTTGCCAAAGATATGGTCGGCAGAGAAAATGCTACCATTCTCAACGTTTCTTCGATGAACTCCTTCAAGCCCCTCACAAGAATCCCTGCCTATTCGGCGGCAAAGGCGGCAATCTCCAACTTC
>JAZRIG010000026.1:0-18252 GCA_045645145.1 Acutalibacteraceae bacterium | reverse complement strand
ACAAATATGAAAGCGAAAGGCTTGAACTCAAAACAAAGATTCAGCAATACCGTGAGCAACTGAGCAATCTCGGCACAATGCAGAAAGGCAAGGAACAATTCATATCAGCCGTGAGAAAGTTTATGCAAATGGATACTCTGACTGCACCGCTGCTCAAAGAACTGATAGACAAAATCGTTGTTTACGAAACGCAGGGAACGGGAAAGCACAGAACGCAGAGAATTGTTATTTACTACCGATTTGTAGGCTATCTAGAAATACCGCTGACCGAAAGCGAATGGGAATATTACCGAGCCGACACAAGACAGGGAGTTGCGGTTGAATATATCTCAAAGAATATCCCGGCATAAAAACTGTCCGTAGCAAACAAAAAGAGCAGGCATACCGCCTGCTCGAAAATATAACTAAAATAAAAAATCGAGTGTTCACAACTTGAATCCGTTATGAACACTCGAGATGGCGGAGAGTTAGGGATTCGAACCCTAGGTGAGTTTCCCCACACAGCATTTCGAGTGCTGCACCTTCGACCACTCGGACAACTCTCCGCATATCGCTTCTGTTTTGAAGCTCAATTATTTTATCAAATTAATATCTCTTTGTCAATCGGTTTTTATGATTTTATCTTATTATCGCCCAAAGCGCAAGGTTCAATGCGAGGAAAACGATATTGACTGCCGTGAAAACAAGAATATATCTGCCTGCAGAAATATTTTCTTTTGCAACAAGCTTGAATGAAATAAGGCTTGCCATGGAGGCGATTAAAGTGCCTAAACCGCCGAGGTTCACACCGACAAGCAAATCCGAAACATTTTGCGTGAATCCCGAAAGAAGTATGGCAGCGGGCACATTGGAGAAGATTTGGCTGCATGCCACGCCGGCGATAACCTCGTTGCCGTTAACAATGCCGGATAAAAAAGCATTGACGGGTCCGATGTTTTTGAGATTGCCGATGAACACAAAAAGAAAAATGAATGTCAGCAAAAGCGAGTAATCAACTTTTGAAAGAACGCGTCTGTCAAAAATCAAAATGGCAATAACGGAAACTGCAAGAGTTATTTCAAACGGGATGATTCGGAACACGGTTAAAACGGCCAACAGGAAGAGCGCGGCATAAAGAATGCACCCTTTAATGTTAATTCTTTCGCTGCTTTCTGCGCTGAATGAAATTTTCTCTTGCCTTATAAAAAAGACAGAAACTGCGCAAAGAATCAGAGAAAGCGCAGCGTAAGGGGCAAGTGTTTTCAAAAAATCACCAAGCTCCATTTCAAAAGCCGAAAAAAGATAGAGGTTTTGCGGATTGCCGACAGGGGTCAGCATGCTGCCGAGGTTTGCGGCAACGGTTTCAAGCGTAACAAGAGGAATAAGCAGCTTTTCTTGCCCGGAAAGCTTAAGGGCGACGACGGAAAACGGAACAAAAGTGATGAGAGCAACGTCATTTGTGATAATCATGGACGAAACGAAGCACAGCAAAACCAGCCAGAGCGCAAGGCTGCGGGAAGTGGAAGCGAGGCTCAGCAGCTTTGAAGCAAGCAGGCGAAAAAAGCCGAGGCTGTTGAGGCCTGCCATAACTGCCATTAGACACAGAAGCAACGCGAGTGTGCGGAAATCTATATATCCTATATAATCGGCATTCGGTGTAACGATAAATGCCGAAACAGCGGCAAGGATAAATGATATTATCAAAACCGCCTCTTTTTTGCAAAAATCAAAAACCTTTTTCATGTTTCAACCGTCCGTATTTTTAATATAAAAAAAGCTCCGTTATTACGGAGCTTGGAGCTACTGGTCGGACTCGAACCGACGGCCTGCGCATTACGAATGCGCTGCTCTACCAACTGAGCCACAGTAGCACATATTTCAGCTTGCAAGACATTATAAAATATATTCGGGATTTTTTCAAGAGCTTTTTTTGCGATTTCCGATTTTTTTGCTTTATTTTTTAACAAAGTAACAATTTGTCAACAAAAGCTTTACAAAATAGTTATCAAATATTATAAATCGGCACTTGATTTCAGATGAAAAATAAGTTATCCTATATGAGTAACAGCCGAAATGCGGCTGTTAATAATCAGCATTTCCCATAGCCCGTTCAGGGCTTAGTTACGGAGGAGAACATAATGAAGAAAAATATTATTGCCATAGTTTTGGTTTTTGCCATGCTTTTTGCCTTCGGTGCATGTAAAAGACTTCCTCAGGATACAGAGGGTTTTGTTATCGAAAGCAAGGTTTATGTTGTTGATGATGAGGGTATTAACAGAACTGTTTATAATGAAGTTGGTGCCGACGGAAAAACAGTATACTATTATTTTGACACAATGGGCAACAAGATTATTGTTGACAAAAAAGATGTTGTTGTTGAAACAACCAAGGTTGCCGTCACAACAACAGAGCCTCCTGTTTCTCTGACTCCCGAGGAGCAGTCGTTCTTTGATATGTATAATGACCCCGACGCTTTCGATAATCTTATTGATTCTTCAATCACCGAGCCGGAAATGGATATTTCCGATGAACCCATTCCCGAGGACAGCTTTGAAGAAATTGAAATTGAGCTTGACAGCGAAGGAAAACCCGTTCACGGAGACATTGAGCAGACTTATGAAGAGCTTCTTAAAAGCAAAAAGTTCACATTAGACGTTGTATTTAAGGGATCTCTTAACGGCACGGAAACAATTGTACCCATGAAAGTCTGCCGCAACGCAGATAAGCTTTATATGGAAACTGCTTTGCCGGTTGAAGAACAGGGCGCTCTTAAGTGCAATATCATAATCAGGGATGAACAGTGCTATTTTGTTATTCCCGGCATGAGAGCTTATATGACCGCTCCCGCCGAGGAAGTTGGCGAAATGTTTAACAGCAATTTGATTACCGAGGTTGACGACAACGCAGCTTATGTTTCCAGCGCTGAGGTTGAGTTTGAGGGCGAGAAATATATTTGCGATGTTTATGAGGCAGACGGCGCAACCTCCAAGTATTACTATCAGAACGGTGATATCAAGAGAGTTGAGATTACTGACGGCGAAAGTGTCAGCATCATCCAGTTTAATGAGATTTCAAACAAGGTTGACAACTCTGTTTTCAAAGTTCCCACAAACTACATGGATATAACAAAGTTTTTGAACATTCAAGATCTTTCCTGATTGACAGATATGAAAAAATGCGCTTTAGTAACGGGAGCATCGGGCGGAATAGGCAGTGAAATTGCTTTGCGCCTTGCCAAAGACGGCTATAACATTGCCGCCTGTTATTGCTCCGATGAAAATGGAATCAGAGAGCTTAAAAAAAAGCTCGCTGAAACTGAGGCCGAATATCGGATATACCGAGCCGATGTTGCGGATTTCAACAGAATGAACGAAGTTTTTGCAGACGCTGCCGAGGTTTTCGGCGGCGTTTCTGTGCTTGTTAACAACGCGGGAATTGCTCAGCAGAAGCTTTTCACCGACATAACAGAGCAGGAGTTTGACAAGATTTGTTCCGTTAATTTTAAAGGCGTTTTTAATTGCTGCAGGTGTGCCGTGCCTTTTATGGTTAACCAAAAAAGCGGAAAGATTATTAATGTTTCATCTATATGGGGCGTTTGCGGCGCTTCATGTGAGGTTGTTTATTCAGCAACCAAGGCGGCGGTTATAGGGCTGACCAAAGCTCTTGCCAAGGAGCTTGCTCCGAGCAACATTCAGGTTAACTGCGTTGCGCCCGGGGCTGTTGACACAAAGATGAACAATAATCTTTCAAGTGAAGATAAGGCTGACTTCGCCGCAGAAATACCTATGGGTCGGTTCGGAACGCCGCAGGAAATTGCCGGAGTGGTGTCTTTCCTTGCAGGCGAGGATTCAAATTATGTGACCGCGCAGGTTATAACGGCGGACGGCGGTTTAATTTGAATCACAGCGAATAGGCATTATGCCGAAAAAAAGAGAAGCTTTTTAGTTATAGTTTACTATTGATTTAATCGCAACAATATGATAAAATGTAATATATTCTAAATTGGTTAATTGATTTGGAGGAGAAAACATGGCAAAATGTCCGAAATGCGGTCGCAAGCTTACATTATTGGATTGGCGTCCGAATTGCCCCGGCTGCGGCGTTAATCTTGTTTATTACGGAATGGAAGAAAGACTTCTTAAAGAGGCTGATGCAGCTGAGGCTGAGCATGCCAGACTTCAGAAGAGAATTGACAGGCTCAAAGCTTCGTTTGTAGGCTCGAAGCTCACCATTGCCAGAATCATTCTTTCAATTCTTCCTATTGCAGCACTTATGCTGCCGCTTTGCTCCGTCAGCTACAGCGGCCCGTTTATTGAAGCAACAACAACTTCAATAAATGCAATCGAAATATACAATCTTGTTTCATCGCTTGATTTTGATGCTTTGATCACAATGATCGGCTCAGGTGTTCTCGGCACAAGCTTTATCGGCTATGCGGGCGCACTCGTCAGCATTCTGCTTTCACTTGTTTTTGTAATTGTGAGCCTTGTTATGCTTACTCTTGCATGTTCGCCCAAGGGAAATCCGAGAAACATCACTCTTAACGTAATTGCCATTGTATTTGCAGTTGCTTCCGGTGTTTTCTTCAACGTGTTTGCAAGCAACATCTCGGCAGTTTTCCCCGAGTTTGTAAGCGGTTCAATCGAGTTTGGAATTTTTGTTTATATTGCCGCTCTTGCTCTTCTTCTTGCAATCAACATCATCATTGCCGTTAAGGGCGTGGATGTTAAATATAAGCAGTGCTTTGTTGGCGGAATTCCTGCTGAAGAGTATTTCGAGCTTGTTGAAAAAGGCACAGATATTGACGTTATTCACGAAATGATGGCAGAAGCTCTTAATAAAAATGAAGAAGCTAAAGCCAAAGAGGAAGTTAAAGCTTAACACAAAAAATTAAGACACATTTTCGGTTAGCCGAGAATGTGTCTTTTTTATATGTTTATTTATATGTTTCTTTCGATAAAAGCTTTTACGCGTGCGTCATATTCTTCCTTAGCGTCATAGTAGCTGTAGGCATGCGCTGCTCCCGGCACGGTGAATATTTCCTTGTCAACGGGGCAGGCATCATAGAGCTTTTGGCACATCGGGAAGGGGACAAGAGCATCCTCCTCGCCGTGGATAAACATAACCGGATTTTTGGCGTTTGCCATTGTGCCCAGAGGGTCTGCATCCTTGCGTAAATCATATTTTGAAAATGTGCGGCAATAAATGTTGGCTATTCCCGTAAAAAATTTAGCGGTATGTTTAAGTTTATAGCCTTTCATGGTTTCGGCAACCTGCTCAAAGGCGTTGGTGTAGCCGCAGTCCTCAACGATTGCTTTAACCTGCTCCTGCGGGGAAGAGTTGTTAACAAGCATAACCGTTGCGGCGCCCATGGAAATGCCGTGCAAAACAATTTTTATGTCGTTTCCGAAACGCTCAACAAGATAGTCTATCCAGAGTTTTATATCTTTGTAATCAAGTGCGCCGAAGCCGATTAAATTGCCGTCGCTTCTGCCATGGCCGCGCAAATCGGGCAAAAGATAATTATAACCCATTGTATAATGATAAAACGGAAACAGATGGCTGCACTCGTCGGGGCCGTTGCAGTTGTGGCCGTGAACGCAGATGGCAAAATTTTTGTTTTCTGTTTCGGCAGGCACAAACCATGCTTTAAGCCTCAGCTTGTCGGTTGAAACAATTTCAAGGTCCTCGGGATTGTGGGAAAAGAGGAAATTGTTGTTTTTTACTCTCAGCTCGGCTCTGAGCATTCTTTTTGGGTCAGATGCGGGCTTTTTGTTTCTGTTTGATATGCAGGCGGTTTGATAGCCTTTGGCTCCGATGGCCGCCGCACCGAATGCTGTCAGAATACCTGCGCCGACGGCAAGCTTATGCTTTTTCATGCTGATACCCCCTTAATATATACATTTTAACATATAGAGATAAATAATTCAATCGGTCAAAATTAAAGGCTCGGCAAAAAAATTTAAAAAATTTTAAAAAATGTGTTGACAAATCGGGAATGATATAATATAATAAACAAGCTCTTTGGTTAGGGCAGTTAAATGGCGGCATAGCTCAGAGGCTAGAGCAACCGGTTCATACCCGGTAGGTCGTGGGTTCAAATCCAACTGCCGCTACCAATTTTATGGCCCGGTGGTCAAGCGGTTAAGACACCGCCCTTTCACGGCGGTAACACGGGTTCGATTCCCGTCCGGGTCACCAAGTACTTGATATCCGAACTAATCTGCTGAAACGGTTTAGTTTGGGTATCTTTTTTTATTTATGAAACTATGCTTGATAACTTCAGGAGGTTTTGTTATGAAAAAAATCAAAATCGGAGTACTGGGTGCCGGCCGCGGAATAGATATTGCAGAAAACCTGATGCTTCTCGGCTGTGAAATCGTTGCGCTTTGCGATTTTAATGAAGAGAGAAGAAACGATGGATTGAAAAAACTTGGCGAGAATGTTGCCGCTTTTGAGAATTTCGATGAGTTTATTGAGCAGGAAATGGATGCGGTTGTTCTTGCAAACTATTTCCACGAGCACACACCCTATGCAATAAAATGTTTTGAAAAAGGAATTCATGTTTTTTCGGAGTGCATCAGCAACGGCACAATGGCACAGGGGGTTGAGCTTATCCGCGCCTATGAAAAAAGCAATTCCATTTATATGCTCGCCGAAAACTATCCCCAGATGATTTTTAACCGTGAAATCAAACGCGTTTGCGACGAAGGCTCTTTGGGAAAATTTCTTTTTGCCGAGGGTGAATATAACCACCCGCCTTGTCCTGATGATGCAGAATTCAACAAGGGTTATGTCTATTTCTTTGAGCATTGGAGAAACTATCTTCCACGCGCTTATTACATAACTCACTCGATTGCTCCTCTTATGTGGTCAACGGGCGCAACACCCAAAAGGGTCAACGCACTTCCCGTATATGCACCCCTTAAAGAAACGGCAACTGCAAGGCATGTTGGTGACAGAGCTGCAATAATAACAACCATGAATGATGACGGTTCCGTTTTCAGAGTAACGGGTTGTGCAGCATTCGGCGCTCACCATAATGCTTACCGTGTTTGCGGTGAAAACGGACAGATTGAAAATCTCAGAGGTTTGGGCAGCAAAATCATGCTTCGCTATAACAGCTGGTCGATTCCTGAGGGCAAGGAAGAAGTTAATTTCTATGAACCCTCCTGGAACGATAAGGATGAGGACTTTATTAATCAAAGCGGTCACGGCGGCGGAGATTACATAATTGCCAGAATGTTCCTTGATTGCATTAAAGAAGGCAGGCAGCCGGAACATCCGTTTGATATTTATTCTGCGACAGCGATGTCATCCGTAGCAATTCTTGCCCATCGCTCAATTCTCAACGGCGGCGCAGCCTATGACATTCCTGATTTCCGCCTTGAAGAATGCCGCAAGGAATATGAAAATGACAATCAGTCTCCCTTCTACGGCACAGACGGCAGCAAGCCCGACATCCCCTGCTGCTCTAATACGGACTATAAGCCCACAGAAGAACAGATTAAAAATTATTTTGAAGCTTTGAAGAGTTGAATGTTATGCTTAACTATACACTTGTTTTTTCGGCAACAATTCTGTTTGCCCTGCAGTTTTTATTTAATCAAAAATTCGAGGAGAAAAGAGGCAGCGATTTAAAATCCGCTCTGGAATTCACCCTTTATAAAAGCGTTGTTATTGTGGTTATGATGCTTTTAATAAGCGGATTCAAAATCATAGTAACACCGTTCAGCCTTGCGCTTTCGGTTGTTTATGCAGGCGCCTGCATTTTGATGACATATTTCAGCATGAAGGCATTTGCCGTTGCAAATCTTTCGGTGTATTCCGTTTTTTCAATGCTCGGCGGCATGCTGCTCCCGTTCCTTTTGGGCGTGTGCTTTTATGATGAAAAGCTGACCCTGTTTAAGGTCGTTTGCTGCGGTCTGATTGTTGTTTCTGTTCTTTTGAATCTCAAAAGCGGAAAACAGAGCAAAAAGGCTTTCTTATACTATATGGCCGTGTTCGCTCTTAACGGCAGCGTGGGTGTTATTTCAAAAATTCACCAATCCTCTGAAATTCCTCATACAGACAGCACAGGCTTCATGCTTCTTTCTTCCGCCGTCAGCATGGTTATCAGCGGAATATGGCTCTTGATAAAACACAAAAAGGTTCCTTTTATAAAAGGAAAAAGCTTGGTCTATGCTTCCGGTTACGGCGTTTTTAACGGATTGGGAAATTGGTTTTTGCTCATTTCTCTTGCTCATTTGCCTGCATCGGTGCAGTATCCGCTTGTGACGGGAGGAGTTATGGTTTTCTCAACCGTTATAAGCGCGATAAGAAGGGAAAAGCTTTCTAAAAATGACTATATAGCTGCGGCGATTTCTTTTGCTGCATCGGTTTTGATGGCATTTTAATAAAAATTTTTAACACTCCCTGTTGCAGGGAGTGTTAAATTTTGCCGAACCGAGCGAATAATACGTCGCAAATATTACATAATTATTAAAAATTGTTACAAAACGCTTATTTTTCCAAAAAGTAAATTACAACCTCAAAAAACGTAATATAATGTCAAAGAAAGGTAGTTCTTTGGAGGGGAAAAAGATGAAAAGACACGGAAAGCTTGCCTTTGCAGTTTCGCTGCTGTTGGCAATTGTGATGCTTTTCGGCGCTTGCAACGGTTCAGGCAATAAGACTGCCGAAACCACATTTGGCGGAGAGGGCGGCTCGGATATCGCCACTCAGGCGGCAACAAAGGAACCGTCAACCGATGCGCCGAAATATTCGTCGGACGAAAAGCTGATTGCGCTCACGTTTGATGACGGGCCGCGCAAAAGCACGACCAACCGCATTCTCGATATTCTTGAAAAGAATAACAGCTCCGCAACATTTTTTCTTGTAGGATATAATATTGATAAGAACAAGGAAACCATTAAGCGCGCCTACGACTTGGGCTGCGAAATCGCCAACCATTCGAATGAGCATAAGAACCTTACCAAATGCACATCGGGCGAAATACGCAATCAGGTGGACAGGCCCAACGAGTTGATTAAGGGCATCACAGGTGAATATCCTGCGCTTTTCAGAGCTCCCGGCGGAAATTTCCAGGGCGTTGAAAATGAGATCGGAATGCCGCTGATTCAATGGTCGATTGATACCGAGGATTGGCGATATAAAGACGCTGCGCATGAAGACAGAACTGCCGAAGAGCGTGATGCGGATTTAAAAAAGATAGCAGACAGGGTTATTGAAAATGCAGAAAAGGGCGATATCGTTCTTATGCACGATATTTATGATTTCACCGCGGATTTGTGCGAGCTTATTATTCCGGGACTGGTCGAAAAAGGATTCAAGCTTGTGACGGTCAGCGAAATGTATAAGGCTTACGGCAAAACGCTTGATGACGGCAAGGTTTATCTTAACGTTGAGTTTAACGGCGCAGAGGATAACACCCGTGTAGTAACCGCGGGTAATTATGTTGTTAAAACCAAGGGAAGTGTTCTGAATATCCGCACCGAGCCGAATTATGATTCGCAGACAGTTGCAAAAATTCCTAACGGAACGCAGATTTCTGTTTTGAAATCCGTGCCCGGCTGGGCCTATGTTGTTTACAATTCGGCTGAGGGTTGGGTTAACACGGCGTATTTATCGGAGCAATAAAATAATCGTGCCGCACCGTATTTGGTGCGGCTTATTTTTTATAAGGCAAAATCGACAAATAATGCGCTGATATTCACAAAAAATTTTCAAACAATATTTGTAAAACTTGTTAACTTTTATCTTTTATTGTGTTATAATATCAAAAGTATATAGTGGAGAAATTTGACGATAAATAAATTTTTGGAAGTAGCAGGTGATTCGGTGGGCGGAAAAAGAAGAGGCTCAGACCAGTTTGAAGATATTTCAAGCTACAGCAAGCCCAAGGGCTTTAAAAATCAATGTAAATATTTTTGGGAATTAAAATTCAAACCTTTTTTTCTCAAAAATCAAAAAAGAAATCTCAAGGCAATATTAAGCGTTTTCATCTGCCTTGTTCTTGTTGTTTCTGCTTTGGGCGGCGCATATATAAGAAAGGTTCTTTCTCTTATTAATAAGGATTCGGGCAATTTCGGCGACCCGAACGCAACCTTTGCCGCGGAGGAATATGACGAGGCGCTTTCGTTTAACACCATTGCGGATATTGAGAGTGCAAATTCCATTAAGGATTTGCTCAAATCCTGGGCAACCAACGCAGGCCAGAAGCTCTACAGCAAAAAGGTAATTAACGTTTTGCTTATCGGTGAGGATGATGAGGACGGTTCGCACCGTTCGGATTCAACCATGCTTGTATCGGTTAACACAAAAACAAAAAAGATAACAATCACTTCTTTCCTGCGAGATTCATATACCTATATGGATATAAACGGCAGCGAGAGATATGATAAAACCAACCATTCCTATGCTTGGGGCGGCGCCGCCAAGCTTATGGAGGTTCTTTCAAACAATTATAAAATTAAAATCGACCATTATGTTTCGATTAACTATAAGTCATTTGTTGCCGCCGTTGATGCTTTGGGCGGAGTTTCCGTTCCCATAACCGAGGCGGAGGCTTCGTTTATGAACAGAACCACAAGGGTCAAAGGCTTTGAAAGCGGTGACAGCGTTTTGCTCAACGGTCAGCGTGCGCTGATTTACGCAAGAATCAGAAAGCTTGACAGCGAGGTTGAAAGAACAAGACGCCAGAGAGAACTCATCAGCTCGGTTATCGACAGCGTTAAGGATTCTTCACTTTCAGACCTTAACTATGCAATCGAAACCTTCCTGCCCTATATCACAACAAACTACAGCTCCAGCGAGATTCTTTCTCTCGGCATGCAGGCGTTGAGTGAGGGCTGGCTCAAATATGAGATTGTCAGCCAGGTTCAACCCTCTGAGGAATTAAGATACGGCGTTACGGGCTTCCGCACATACACAGGCTATCTTGATGTTTGGATTGTTGACTATATTAAAGCCGCAAGGGATTTGCAGCTTGCGCTCTATGGCCAGACAAATATCGAAATTAATCCGGTGACTCATATTTCTGCCATTGACCTTGCAAAGGGCTCTGTTTCTTCCGGCAGCAGCTATGATGACGATGATGATGAAGAAACAACCGAGGAATATGAAACCCATATTTATACGGAGGCGGAATCCACCACTCGCCGAAGCATTTTCAATAACGATTGGTTTAACCGCGGCGAAGATGAAACCACACAGGAGGAAACAACCGACGACTGGTATTATGACCCCGATTATTCCGAAACTCAGCAGGATACCGAATATAACGAAGAAAACGGTGAAACAAGCGAAGAGGAAACCGATTTTTATGAGCCCGAGATTACCTTGGGAGAGGATGTTTTCGGCCAATATTATTAATTGAAATTGAAGCGGCTTGCAATGGAAAATCCGATGCAAGCCGCTTTGTTTTGTATTATTTCTTGCCGTTTGCTCTGAGAAGCTCATGCTTCATGTCCCAGAGCGGCTGAGAGAGGTCAACATAATAATTGTGGGGATTCTCAAATCTTGTAACTTCATCCCAAAGAGTGTCAACCTGTTCTTTGCAGTATTTTTTGATTTCCTGAATGCTTTTTTTCTTGAAAACACATTTTCCGCCTGCAAAAATAGGCTCAAGAAGTTCTTTTGCCGTGAAATCGGTGACGGTCTTGCGTTTCCATGTGTAAACCGGGTCAAAAAGCTCATAGGGCTTGGATTCGTCAACGGTTTCATCTGCAAGTGTGATAAGGTCAGCAATTGCTTTGCCTGTTTCGTTGTCGAAAAGCCTGTAAACTCTTTTGTTTCCGGGTGTTGTGATTTTCTGAACATTTTCGCTCAGTTTGATTTTCGGAATAACCTTGCCGTCTTTTTTGACGCCGACAATTTTATACACGCCGCCGAGCATGGGGCTTGAAGCGGAGGTGATGAGTCTTTCACCAACGCCGAAGGAATCCACTTTGGCGCCCTGAATGAGCATGTCGCGGATGATGTATTCGTCAAGCGAGTTTGAGGCCACTATTCCGCAGTCGGGATATCCCGCTTCATCAAGCATTTTTCTTGCTTTGCGTGAAAGATAGGTGATGTCGCCGCTGTCGATGCGGATTCCTTTGGGGCGCTTGCCCAGCGGTGCAAGAACCTCGTCAAACACCTTTATTGCATTCGGAATGCCGGATTTAAGAACATTGTATGTGTCAACAAGCAGTGTGCAGCTGTCGGGATATTCTTTTGCATAAGCCGTGAAGGCTTCAAGCTCGCTGTCGAAAAGCTGAATCCAGCTGTGTGCCATTGTTCCCAGAGCGGGAACACCGAACATTTCGTCCGTAATGGTGCAGGCTGTGCCTGAACAGCCGCCGATATAAGCCGCTCTTGCACCGTAGATTGCGCCGTCTGCGCCCTGAGCGCGCCTTGAGCCGAATTCCATAACGGCTCTGCCGTCTGCCGCGCGTGAAATGCGGTTTGCCTTGGTTGCAATGAGGCTCTGGTGGTTAATGCAGAGCAAAAGCATTGTTTCAATAAACTGAGCCTGAATAACGGGCCCCTTGACTTTAACTATCGGTTCACCCGGAAAAATGGGTGTGCCTTCAGGGATTGCCCAAACATCGCAGGCAAATTGAAAGTTTGAAAGGTAATCGAGAAAATCCTCTCCGAAGCCTTTTGAACGCAGGTATTCTATATCATCAGAGGTGAATTTTAAATTTGCAAGATATTCAACAAGCTGCTCAACGCCCGCCATGATAACGTAGCCTCCGTTATCGGGAACTTTTCTGAAAAACATGTCAAAATATGCAACGGTATCCTTGAAATCATTTTTGAAATATCCGTTCGCCATTGTGATTTCATAAAAGTCGGTCAGCATGGTTAAGTTGCGCTGCGATTTTAAACTTTCCATATCAATGCCTCTTTTTCACGTTTTTATTGTCTGTTAGTTACTATTATGCAATATTTTTTTCCTGTTTACAATATGCAGAACAACCAAAAAGTTATTTTGTCCGAAAAAATTTGCTGATAAAAAGTTGAAAAAACCAAGTGTTAACAAATTGTTATTTAATTAACAAATAAATTGCGAAGATGCAAAAAAATGTTGCTTTTTTCGCATAAATATGATAAAATTACGAATATAGACAATGGTTTTGTCATTTCTTGGCTCAACTATCCTTGAAATTATACAAATAGTATAAAATGGGATGTATATAAAGTTTTAGGAGGATATTATCATGAGAATCAGAAAGCAGGCACTCGGTGAAAGAAACATTGTAGGTGCCAAAATTGAAGCAAGACGCAAGGCAATCAACATGAAGCAGAAGGATCTCCTTACTCAGCTCCAGATTAAGGGCATCGATCTCAATGCATCGGGTCTTTCAAAGCTTGAGGGTCAGCTTCGTTATGTTACGGACTTTGAGCTTAAGGCTCTTTCGGAAGTTCTCGGAATGACCGTTAACGAGCTTCTTGATATCGAAGAATAATTTAACGCTGCTTACGCGCTGATATAAAACTCATCAAGAAGCCGCATCTCAAAGGATGCGGCTTCTTTTTTGTTTAGGATTTTTTGCTTGCAAATATTATAATATATGTTAAAATTAAAATGTATAATTATATATCGGAGGTATCACCATGGTTAAAGAGTTTATGGGCAAGGATTTTTTGCTTGATAATGAGCCTGCAATAAAAATGTTTGAAGCTGCTGATAAGATGCCGATTTTTGATTGGCATTGCCACCTCTCACCCAAAGAGATTTATGAAAACAGGCAGCCCGAGGATATTGCTTGGCTCTGGCTTGCGGGCGACCACTATAAATGGCGCGCAATGCGTTCTTGCGGTGTTGATGAAAAATATATAACAGGTGATGCGAGCGGATACGAGAAATTCAAGGCTTTTGCATCGATTATGCCTTATCTTATCGGAAATCCGATGTATCATTGGTGCCATCTTGAACTCAGAAGATATTTTGGCATAGAGGATATTTTGAGCGCTGATACAGCAGATGATATATGGAACAGAGCGAATGCCGCAATTAAGGCAGGGGGCTTCACACCGAGAGAACTGATTGAGAAATCAAATGTTTCTCACCTTTGCACAACAGATGACCCTGCAGACAGTCTGGAGTATCATAAGCTTATTGCAAAAACCGACTTCAAGTGCAAGGTTCTTCCCGCTTTCCGACCCGACAAGGCTCTCGGCATTGACCTGCCTGCATGGAAGCCTTGGCTTGCGGATATGGAAAAGGCGGTTGGCAGAGAAATAGGCAGCTTTGCTGAGCTTTGTGATGCTCTCAAAGAAAGAATAGAGTTTTTTGCTTCAATGGGCTGCCGCGCAAGTGACCATGCGTTTGCCTATGTTCCCTATGAGGAGGCAACCGAACAGGAGCTTGAAGCGATATTTGCATCCGCAAAGAACGGAGATGCAGTTTCTGTTATTGAAGCAGATAAATTTAAAACCGCGCTTCTCGGCTTCCTTGCCGCAGAATATGCTGACAGGGGATGGGGCATGGAGCTTCACATCGGCCCGATGAGAAATAACAACACTCTTATGTTTAACAAAATCGGCCCCGATGCAGGCTTTGATTCGATTGATGACAGAGAAATCGCACAAAAGCTTTCAAGATTCCTTGACTGCCTTGCGGTTAAAGAAAAGCTTCCCAGAACGGTTTTGTTCACACTTAACCCCAAGGATAACTATGTTCTCGGAACAATGCTCGGCAATTTCCAGAGCAGTGAGGCTGAGAGCAAGATTCAGTTCGGCTCGGCATGGTGGTTCAACGATAATATTGACGGAATGAGGGAGCAGATGAAAGCTCTCGCAAATCTCGGCGCGCTGGGCAAGTTTGTGGGAATGGTAACGGATTCGCGCTCGTTCCTTTCATATCCCAGGCACGAATATTTCCGCAGAATCGCATGCGGCCTTATGGGTGATTTGGTTGAGCAGGGTCTTTATCCCTACGATGAAAAAATACTTTGCATGCTTGCAGAGGATATTTCATACAACAATGCGATTAAATATTTCGGAATAAACAACTGAGAAAGGATGAGGTCAATGGCAAAATATATTCTGTCTTTGGACCAGGGTACAACAAGCTCAAGGGCAATTATTTTTGATAAAAAAGGCAATATTGTCAGCAAAGCTCAAAATGAATTTGAGCAGATTTATCCCCGAGCAGGCTGGGTTGAGCATGACCCTCTTTCAATTCTTTACAGCCAGTTTCAGGCGGTTTCTTCATGCATCATGCAGGGGGGAATAAACCCTTGTGACATTGCCGGAATAGGAATAACCAATCAGCGTGAAACAACAATTCTCTGGGACAGGCAGACGGGCAAGCCTGTTTATAACGCAATTGTTTGGCAATGCCGCAGAACGGCTCAGCTTTGCGAGGATTTGAAGGCGAAAGGCCTTGAAGAATATATAAAAGACAAAACCGGTCTGCTTATCGATGCTTATTTTTCAGGAACAAAAATCAAATGGATTCTGGATAATGTTGACGGCGCAAAAGAGCTTGCGCAGCAGGGGAGGCTGCTTTTCGGAACGGTTGAAACATGGCTTATCTGGAATTTAACCGGCGGCAGCGTTCATGTTACCGACTATTCAAATGCTTCCAGAACCATGTTGTTTGATGTTGATAACCTTTGCTGGGATAAATATCTTTGTGATGAGCTCGGAATCCCGATGTCTATTCTTCCCGAGCCTGTTCCCTCCAGCAAGGTTTACGGCAGAGTTTCAAAGGGCATTCTGGGCCTTGAATTCCTTGAAGGAATTCCCATCTGCGGCGCAATCGGTGACCAGCCTGCGGCACTTTTCGGCCAGGGCTGCTTTGAACCGGGTCAGGCAAAGAACACTTACGGCACGGGCTGCTTTCTTTTGATGAATACAGGCAAAACAAGAGTAAAATCAAAGAACAATCTTCTCACCGGCGTTGCGTGGGGAATCGGTAACAAGGTGGAATATGCCATTGAGGGCTCGGCTTTCAATGCAGGTTCCGTTATCAAGTGGCTGCGCGATGAGCTTCACATGATAGATACCGCAAAGCGCTGCGACGAGCTTGCGGAAAGTGTTTCCGATGCAAACGGAATTTATTTTGTGCCTGCATTCACAGGCCTCGGTGCACCGTATTGGGATATGTATGCCAGAGGTACTATAGTCGGCATAACAAGAGGCGTTAACAGGGCGCATATTGCACGAAGTGTGCTTGAAGCCATAACATATCAGATGACCGATTTGCTTGAAGCCATGAAAGCGGATTCGGGCATCGACTTTACAGAGCTTCGCGTTGACGGCGGAGCAAGCGTCAGCGATATCATGTTGCAGATTCAGGCTGATATGATAAGATGCAGCGTTAACCGCCCTAAAAATGTTGAAACAACAGCGCTCGGCGCAGCTTATCTTGCGGGTCTTGCTGTCGGAATGTGGGAAAGCACGGAAGAAATACAGAATAACCGTGCCGTTGAAAAGGTTTTTGAACCTCAGATGGATGAAGCAAGGCGCAACACGCTTTATGCCGGCTGGAAAAGGGCTGTTGAATGCTCAATGGGTTGGGCTAAATAATTTGTAATTTGCAATTAATTTTTTATCCGGAGATGTTAAAATGGATTATTTAAAGGAGTCCTTGAGACTTCATTATGAATGGAAAGGTAAGCTTGAAATTTCGTCAAGAACCCATGCATCAAACAAGCAGGAGCTTTCACTTGCATACACTCCCGGCGTTGCCGCACCGTGCCTTGAAATTCAAAAGGATATAAACAAAAGCTATGAGCTTACAAGAAGGTGGAACACCGTTGCCGTCATAACCGACGGCACGGCGGTTCTCGGCCTTGGCGATATCGGACCCGAAGCAGGTATGCCTGTTATGGAGGGCAAGTGCCTTCTTTTTAAGGAGTTTGCCGATATTGATGCAATCCCTCTTTGTGTTCGCTCAAAGGATACAGATGAAATTGTTAATGCTGTTTCGCTTTTTGCAGGCAGCTTCGGCGGAATAAATCTTGAGGATATTGCGGCTCCGAGATGCTTTGAAATCGAAAGAAGGCTTAAAGAAAGATGCGATATTCCTGTTTTTCACGATGACCAGCACGGCACGGCGGTTGTTGTGCTTGCGGCAGTTCTGAATGCACTCAGGTGCGTCGGCAAAAAGCTTGAAGAATGCACGGTTGCAATGAGCGGTGCGGGCTCCGCAGGTTCGGCAATCGCAAGGCTGCTGAATGCATGCGGCGCGGGGAATATAATAATGAGCGACAGAGAAGGAATAATCTGCAAAGGGGATAATCTTTCTCCGGCATTTGCTGAGCTTGCAGAGTTCACAAACAAAAACAAAATCAAGGGAACTCTTGCCGATGCAATGAAGGGCGCAGATGTTTTTGTGGGTGTATCCGCAGGCGGTATAGTCAGCAAAGAGATGGTTGCTTCAATGGCGGAAAATGCCGTTGTTATGGCAATGGCAAATCCCACACCGGAGATTATGCCGGACGAGGCGCTTGCTGCGGGTGCTGCCGTGGTTGGCACGGGAAGAAGCGATTTCCCGAACCAAATCAACAATGTTCTGGCATTTCCGGGCATTTTCAGAGGTGCTCTTGATGTAAGAGCTTCGGATATTAACGAAGAGATGAAGCTTGCGGCAGCTTATGCAATTGCAAATCTTGTTTCGGAAGAAAGGCTTTGCCCCGAGTATATCCTGCCTGAGGCGTTCGACGGCAGAGTCGGCCCTGCTGTTGCAAAGGCTGTTGCTCAGGCGGCGCGCAATAGCAAAATTGCACGAATTTAAACCCCAGGGTTTATGTGTTTTGCACAAAAAAATTTTTTGTTTTATTTATTTGTTTTTTAACTATTGCTTTATTTTGTTAATTGTGTCATAATCATTTAGTATGAATGGGCTGAAATGGCTCTACTACTCTAAAAAGTATAATATTTTAAGGAGGAAAAAATATGTCCACATTCAAAAAGGTCATCAGCATTGTGCTTTGCATCGCGCTTTTTGCGGGTTCATTCGCATTCCTTGGTGATCTTATCGTTCCCAAGGCAAGTGCAGCTGTAGGAACAACACACATAACCAAAACCTATGCTGAGCTTGAAAAAGATTACGACAACTTCTTCTATCTTGGCGCAGATGTTTACGAAGTTGCCAACGGTGAACTCACCGACGGATACGTAAACGCAGGCGACTGGCTTGAATATCGTTTGACTCTTATGTCAGACAGATATGTTTCGGCAGCAGTTCCCATTTTCATTTATGATAACAGATTCTTTGATGTTAAATCCGTATCATCTACCACTCCTAAAGATACCTATGATGAAATGGTAACA
>JAZRIG010000025.1:0-2010 GCA_045645145.1 Acutalibacteraceae bacterium | reverse complement strand
AGAATAAAAACCAAAGCCGCTTCTTAACCGGAGCGGCTTTTTTGGAAGGAACTATATGGAATTTTACGGAAACAAACAGGAACCCGAAAAGGCGGTGCTTGTTGCCGTTGACACAGGTGAATATGACTGCGAAATGTCGCTCAATGAGCTTGAAGAGCTTGCAAAAACAGCAGGTGCCGAAATAATCGGCAGGATGTGGCAGAAAAGGGATAAGCCCGATTCGGCAACCTTTCTGGGCAGCGGCAGGCTTGAAGAACTTGGCGAATTTTGCGAAAACAACGAGGTTGACCTTGTTATTGCGGACAGCGAGCTTTCGCCTGCTCAGCTTCGCAACGTTGAAAAGGCAACAAAGGTCAGGGTTATCGACAGAACAACCCTGATTCTGGATATTTTTGCGGAAAGAGCAAGGAGCAACGAAGGCAAGCTTCAGGTTGAGCTTGCTCAGCTTCGCTATTCTCTGCCGCGTCTGACCGGCCAGGGCACAAAGCTTTCAAGGCTCGGCGGCGGCATTGGCACAAGAGGTCCGGGCGAAACAAAGCTTGAAACAGACCGCCGTCATATAAGACGAAGAATAAAGTCGCTTGAAGAGGAATTTGATGCGCTTGAAAAAAGGCGCAGCCTTGCAAGAGCAAGAAGAGAAAAAGACGGAGTGGAAACCGTTGTTATAGTCGGCTATACCAATGCAGGCAAATCCACTCTTATGAATGCGCTCACCGAAGCGGGCGTTTTGGCGCAGGATAAGCTTTTTGCAACCCTTGACCCAACTTCGCGCGCGTTAACGCTTTCCGACGGCAGGAAGGTTATGCTGATTGACACGGTCGGGTTTATCAGACGCTTGCCTCACCATCTTGTTGAAGCTTTCAAATCAACGCTTGAGGAGGCTGCCTGCGCAAAGGTTATTCTTAACGTTTGCGATGCTTCGGACCCTGAATGCGGCGAGCATATAGAAGTTACAAAAGAGCTTCTGGAGGAGCTTGGCTGTTCGGGCAAGCCGGTTATTACGGTTTTTAATAAGTGCGATTTGCCCGAGGCAAAAGAAAATCTTCTTTTTGACCCCAATGCAGTTATGATTTCCGCTCTTGAAGAAAAAGGCCTTGATGAATTGCTTGAAGCGGTTGCAAAGGCTTTGCCGCCAACAAGGGCAAAGGCAAAAATGCTGATTCCCTATTCAGACGGTGCAGCTGCGGCTGTTTTGAGAAAGGACAGCATAATAAATTTTGAAGAATACCGAGCTGACGGACTCTATTTTGAACTTATAGCAGATGTTTCGATGATTGACAGATACCAGAAATACTGCGTATAAACTGCAATAAATTGTTAATTTATTGAGTGTTGACAATAAGCTGCGATTAGTTTATAATTTAAATGCAAACTTTGTTTGCGTTACATATTAAAAAAGGGGGATACACCAATGAATATTGATACCACAGGAATTGAAGAGCTTATCGTGACAATCTTGACAGCTATCTCAAATCTTGACTTAAAGGCATTGGACCTTGATTTCATGGGAGAGCTTCTTACCAAGATTGCTCCTATCTGGAATCCCATCTGGGCTGCAATCACAGACATGCTTGGCGAGTATATCGGTCTTTAATCAAAAAAACGTTTTATGGGTCTGCGCTTTTTGCGCGGACCCGTTTTTTTGCCGACAAAAACCGATTTGTTTTTCTTGCATATATGTAAAGTTTTTGCTATAATATTTTAACCACGATAAAAACAGATTTTTTTAATTGTTTTTTGTTTCGCAGAGTACGGCGGAATTAACGTAACACCTGCGGTTGAAGGGATGTATGGATATGTTTCAGCAGTTGATTGAATATTTCAGAGAGGGCAGCGTTCTGATTCTCGGCTTTGGCAGAGAAGGGCGTACAACATATAATTTGATAAGGCGCAATCTGCCCGACAAACAAATCGGAATTGCGGATATGCGCAGCGTGGAGCTTGATGACCCCAATGTAACCCTGCATTGCGGTGAAGATTATCTTGATGCAATTGAAAAATATGACACCG
>JAZRIG010000024.1:0-3693 GCA_045645145.1 Acutalibacteraceae bacterium | reverse complement strand
AACCTGCGAAAAGAAAAGAGGTTTAACGCTCATTCTGTCGCGGGCAAAAAACAACTGCTTTTTCTTTTGTTGCCACACGACAAAGGCAAAAATTCCGTTGAATTTGTTGACGGCATATTCGCCGAAATGAGCAAAGGCTTTGAGCACGACCTCCGTGTCTGAATGACCGAAAAACCGCACTCCCCTTTCGCTGAGCTCCCCGCGGATTTCGTCGGTGTTATAAAGCTCGCCGTTGTAAGCGATGATATATTTTTCGCCCTCAAGCTCGTATTCCATCGGCTGAAGCCCTTTTTCAGGGTCGATAACGCTCAGGCGTCTGTGCACAAGCGCCGCCTCGTGAGAGAAAAATTCTCCCTGTTGGTCGGGACCGCGGCTTCTGAGCTTTTCGGACATTTTATAAAAGTAAGGTTTAAGGCTTAAAAGGTCTTGGGAAAAAGATACCTGACCTGCTATTCCACACATAAAAACACCCCCTTACATTTTATGTATCCTGAGCATTTTTATACTTTTCTTTTGTTGCAAGTCCGCCCCTGATATGGCGCTGGGCCTTGTTTTCGTCCAGCACGGTTCTCACCCTTTCATAAAGTATGGGGTCAACGTTAGAAAGACGTCTGGTGACGTCGATGTGAACGGTTGACTTTGAAACCCCGAAAGCCTTGGCGGCGGCGCGGACGGTTGCATTGTTTTTGACTATGTACTCTCCTAATTCCACTGCACGGATATCTACTGCATCACGCAAAAAATCCCCTCCAGAACATATATCATTAAAAGATATGCAGCGGCGCAGACGTTTATTCTAAGCAATGAATATTAGTTAATATGCTAATTGACAGCCATTGATTTTGTAATATATAATTAAAATATAAAATATGAACGGTGGGTGTTTATGAAGCTTATTGAAAAACTCAAAACCACTCCCGAAGGTTGGGAAACCGACTCGGGAGAAAGAAAAAGCTACTACCTTTATTTTGCAGGTCAGAATGCAATTTACTTTTTGCTTGCAAATTATCTGACGACTTATCTGATGTTTCTGGGCATCAACCCCGTTAAATCTGCGGCGGTTATGCTTGCAGTTAAAATCTGGGACGCTGTCAACGATGCACTTTTCGGGGTGATTTTTGACTCTGTTAAATTCAAAAGCGGAAAGAAATATCTGCCGTGGATTAAGATTTCAACCGTGCTTATTCCTTTGACAACGCTGCTTCTTTTCTGCATTCCCGCAAGCGCAGGCGAAACAACGAAGCTTTTGTGGTTTGCCGTGGGATACATAATCTGGGACACAGCCTACACCCTTTGTGACGTGCCCATTTACGGCGCAATCACCGCAATGACACGAAACATCAGCGAAAGAAACTCCATGCTTTCATACAAAAGCATTTGGGCGGGCGTCGGCATTGCGTTTATCACCGTTGCAGGCACGGTGCTTGTCAGCGAGTATGTTGGCACAAGCTACAGCGTTGTTGCCGCCGCTACTGCCGTGTTTGCATTTCTTACGATGCTCCCCGTCAACAAAAGACTTCAGGAGCGCCACGTGCCCGAGGAAGAGGAAGCCTTCACAATCAGAAGAATGTTCAGCTACCTTTTCAAAAACAAATATCTTCTTATTTACTACTTCGGTTATTTCTTCTATTCTGCCGCAAACATCAGCGGCGCGCTGACACTTTTTGTTTCATATTATCTTTTCAACAACACCCTTATTTCGCTGATTATTTCAGCCTGCGGAACTGTTCCGTCACTTGTTTTTTCACTCCTTGTGCCGGGTATGCTCAAGAAGATTGACAAGATGAAGCTTTATAAGCTGTGCTGTGTGCTTATGGTGGCGCTCAGCGTTGTGATGTGGCTTGTGGGCTACAACAACCTTATTCTTCACATCGTGCTTTACGTGCTCCGCTCAATTCCCCTTTCAATCATCGGCGTTATTATGTTTATCTTCACTCCCGACTGTGCCGAATACGGCAAATACAAATCGGGCATTGAAGCAAAGGGAATCACCTTTGCCATTCAGACGTTTATGGTTAAGCTCACCGCCGCCGTTTCGGGCGCAATGGGAATGTTCCTGCTTGGTCTCAAATCCACAGGCTGGATTACCGTTGAGGTCCAGAGCTTTGAAGAATTGCAGACTCTCGGCATTGTTCAGAGTGAGCACGCACTTGACGTTTTGTGGTTCAGCTACGTTATGGTGCCCGCAATCGGCTGCTTTATTACATACTTAATCTGGAATTTCTACAAGCTCAACGACAAGGACGTTCAGATTATGGCAGACTGCAACACGGGCAAAATCACACGCGAGGAAGCTGAAAGTAAGCTCAGCAGAAAATATTAAAAAACAGGAGGTTTGACTATGAACAAGATTATTACTATCGGAAGAGAATTCGGCAGCGGCGGCGCTGAAATTGCCAAAAAGCTTGCCGAAAAGCTTAACATCCCCTGCTATGACAAAGACATCATCGGCAAAACGGCAGTTGAGACAGGTCTTGTTGAGGCCGACGTTGCAAACCGCGAGGAGTATTTGTCACCTGCAAGAAAAATTGCTTCTCACTTCACGCTGTATAATCTTTACAGCAATATGACCAAGGACGACAAGATTTATTTTGCACAGGAAAAAATCATCAGAAAGTTAGCTGACGAAGGACCTTGCGTAATCGTGGGTCGCTGTGCCGACTACATTCTGCGCGACAGAGACGACGTTGTGAACGTTTTTATCTATTGCGATTTTGACAAGAGAGTTGAAAGAGTTGAGGCTCTGGGCGTTGAGGATGACGTTGAAGCGTTCATCAACGAAAAGGACGAGCAGAGAGAAGACTATTACAACTTCTTCACCGATATGGACTGGGGCGAGCCTCATCACTATGACCTGTGCCTCAACAGCGGAATGCTTGGCATTGACAAATGCGTTGAAATTCTCAGCACACTTTAAGCATTAAAAGAGCCGATAGATTCGAAATGAATCTATCGGCTTTTTTGGTTTAATTATTTCTTGGGCTTTTTAACCTTGTTGAGCATTGCGTTAATTTCAAGAATCTGTTCCTTGGAGAATTTGCCGCCGAGCATTGAGAACACACGCTTTACGGTGAAGCCCTTTGCCATGCCGTAAACGCTCTTAATCATATCCTTGCTGATTTTAATGCCCGAAACGTCAAAGCCTGCAACGTCGGCTTTCTTTTTTTCGCCGTCCTTCTTGCCGCCGAAGGATTTTTTGAGTTTGAGGGCAATTTTAACAAATGCAAGCTTACCGCCCGTTGTTGACATAATATCACCGATGGTGTCGTTGATTGAAAAACGTCCGTCGGGGGTGTTGATTTCAAACCAGTTGATTACGTCGCCCTCATCCTTCATAATGTAGGCTTCGTTAGGTGTGTCAACCTTGCGGATTGTTGAATTATCTTCAAGCTCACCTGCTTTGGCTGTGAGAGTTGTTTCACCCTCATTTTTAACCTCGAAATAGAAGAAGGGATATTTGCCCTTTGCCTGCTTGCCGACACTTACGCCGTTTGCAAAAAGCTCAACCTCATCACAGTTTGAATAAACGGTAACCTTTGTTACATCTTCAACTCTGTCGATATATCTCTTTGCGCAGATGTGAAGCATAGGCTTATCTGAAAGCCAGGCCTGATATGCATAGAATGAATCCTTTTTATACTTTCTGTCAAAGGTGATAAGACCCTTGTGGTTCATTCCGTTTTCGCCGCCCTC
>JAZRIG010000023.1:0-42725 GCA_045645145.1 Acutalibacteraceae bacterium | reverse complement strand
TATGCATGGTCTGCCGTTACTTACGGTGACTGCGTTTATGTTTCAACAAACTACAACTCGCTCGGTCTCACTCTCCGATTTATGGTCAGCGTTCTCGGCAACGATTTTGATCCCGCTGAAATGAACGCAACACTTGATGTTATGTTCAACGGTCATTTCTACACTGGCGAACCCGACGGCGGCAACACAGGCGGAGTTCTTACCAAAATTAATGTCAAAACAAACGAAGTAACAGTTCTTATGAGCAAGTCAACAACAGGACACAATGTCCAACTCAGAAATGCTTGTGAATTCAATGACAAACTTTATTTCTGCGGTTCTGTTAACGGACTTCCCAAGATTATTGAAGTTGACCCCAACAACAACGATAAATGCACAATTGTTTATGAAGGCATCAATCAGAAGGACTATTATCAGGCATATCTTCAGGGCATCTGCACAGGTATCAGAGGTCTTTGCGCATATAAGGATTATCTTATCGTAAGCATGGTAACTCTCGGCGGCGCACAGATTCTTATTTCAAAAAATCCCTCGGCAGGTCAGGAAGCATTCACTGTTATTGCTGATCAGGCAGAACTTTTTGATTATCCCGCTTATCATTTCCCCGACAGTATCTACGGTGGTTCAATCTGGGAAATGGTTGAGTATAATGACGATCTCTATGTTTCAATCTGCACGGGTACTCCCGACAACAAGCCCGATGAATACACAATGCAGTCATTTGCACTTGTTAAGGGTGAAATGGGCGAAACAGCAACAGACTGGACCTGGACACCCGTTATCGGTGACAAAGAAGACGGCGCAAAGTACACCTTCGGCATCGACCCCGAAAGAACAAGAGCGGGTGCAGGCGTAATCTATGTTTATAATGATTATCTCTACATCGGCGAATACAACGATGAAGAAATTCCTCTTGAACATATTCTTTTCAAGGCTGACTTCGAGTTCATGAACAGAAACCTTGAGCAGTCCGTAAGCCTTTACAGAATGGATAAGAACGAAAATATCGAGCTTATTATGGGTGATGCAACAACAATGTTCCCCGAAGGCGGAAAATCGGGTCTCGGTTCAGGTTTCGGCAGAAATGAAAACCAGTATATCTGGAGAATGGAAGAGTTCAACGGCAAGCTTTACGTGGGCACATTCGACACAAGCAGCCTTCTCGAACCTATCGGTCAGTTCTCAAACGGTGATCTTATGTCAATGACTCCCGCAGAGTGGGCAAGTCTTATCAACTATGTAAAGACTTTTGTTGAAATCTCAACCGCAGCGGAAGAAAACGAAGTTGCAACACAGTCAATCAACGACAAAGATATCGACGAACTCAAGTATCTTTACAACAAATATACAGTTGATGAACTTGCAAAAATGGCATCGGATAAGGTTCATGGCAAGGGTTCAAAATCTGCACCCCAGGCTGAACTTGCACTTTCAACTCTCGTAAAAACACTTGAAGGTTTCCTTGAAACCGCAGGTTATATGAAGGATGCCGAAAGAGGCTTTGACCTTTATGTAACCGAAGACGGCATCAACTTTGAAACAATCACAACAAACGGTTTCGGTGATCCTTATAACCACGGTCTGCGTACCTTCGCAGCAATGGAAGACGGTCTTATGATCGGTACGGCAAACCCCTTCTATGCTTGTCAGGTGTGGATGCTTACAGACGGTAACGAAATCCCTGAACCCGACAACTCATTTATGGGTATTATCTCAAGAGTGTTTGGTCCCGTATTTGAATACTTTACACTTTTCTTCAAAGAAATCGGACTTATATTTGAAGTTTTATTCTGATAAAAATCAATTCCCGAAATAATTTATTCATTGAATCCGTTATGAAAACTCGATTTTTATATTTCAACTACATTTCCGAGCAGGCGATATGCCTGCTCTTTTTGTTTTCTTCGGATGTTTTACGCCGAAATATTCTGAAAAAATTATTACAATTATCAGGCAAGGTTCAATATGTGGACTTTGCTTGCAGATTGGCTCAAGCTCGTATGTTTTAACTTCCCGTTTGCATTCTTCACTCAGCTTTTCTTTATTCAGTCTACCGTAAGAAAAATATTCAAAACCGTTTTTGTAAAAGATATCAAAAACCGCAAAGAAACAGCAAACGTATAAAAATCAAGGTAAAAGTACTGTCGGCTGATTTTATATTAAATTAGTGTAAGAATTTAACCATTTGTATAAAAATTAGACAAATAGAGGTTTCGAAACCGTTGATACATAAGGGATTTGAAGCACGGCAATTGGAGGGGACGTATAATTTGACCTGTAACCCTGATTTTGCGATATATGCGTTACAAAGGCAAAATTTTGAGTTGTAGAAATTTTATATCAACAAAGAAAAAGCCGACAATACCACTCAAAATAGTATTGTCGGCTGAAACTTATCTCATATCCGATAACGGATTGTAATCTGTGTTATTCTGCAGATATTCTTCCATCTTGCCACTGAGCAATAATCTGACATAACTCATCGGTTCGTTGTAGATGAGATAATCAAGTTCTGATGTTTCGTACATATTGTTTGCGTATTCGTTTTCAACAGTAATACAGTCGATTGACACCATAGAGCCGTCGGCAAGTTTTACTTCAACACAAGCGGTATCGATGTTAAATTCACAAGATAAAATATTGTTTTTCATAATTTGCAATTCCCTTCAGTTGTTAATGATAGTTTGAAACAATGTGCATTTAACCGCCGTTAACAATTAATTCATTGAATCCGTTATGAACACTCGTACCAGGAAATGAACAGATGTCTTTATGGCATCTGTTCATTTTTGTTTGCAGGTTTTAAACGGGATTCGAAGGACGAGCGGTACAGAGCGACAGTCCGGTGGACTGTTGTGACCGCGAGCGACCAAACGCCCGCAGGCGCGCGAGTCGAATCCCTAACTCTCCGCCAGAAAAAAAATTCCCTTGAAAACAGTTGATTTTCAAGAGATTTAAACAGATATTGAGAAGTTTTTTTATTTATATATTGCCTATTGGCTTAAAAAGTGTTAAAATCCAAATGCAAATCATTTCCGAGGAGGTTATTATTATGGACAAAAAATTAAAGATAGGCATTTTCGGCGCAAGAAGAGGCTGCGGAATCGCACAGGGCCTCACCCTTACCGAAAAAGCATATATCAGCGCTGTTTGCGACTATGATGAAAGCACATACGAAGGTATTTCAAAATATTGCTGCGAAGAAACAAAGTTTTTCACCGATTTTGATGAATTTATTGATAGCGGTCTGGATGCCGTTGTTCTCACAAACTTCTTCCATCAGCATGCAAAATATGCAGTAATCGCTCTTGAAAAGGGCATTCATGTTCTCAGCGAAACCATGCCCGCAGTTACAATGGCTGAATGCGTTGCAATCTGCCGTGCATCCGAAAAAAGCGGTGCAATATATATGCTTGCGGAAAACTATGCATATTTCGCAGTTATCAGCAAGCTTACCGAGCTTTATCAGGGCGGCTCACTCGGCGAGGCGCTCTACTGCGAGGGCGAATATGTTCATCCCATGAGCCATGAGGAATATGTTCACTACACTCCCACAACCACTCACTGGCGTGCACTTATGCCCTCCGGCTTCTATCTCAGCCACTCGTTTGCACCTCTTATGAGGGTTACAAACGACATCCCCGTTTCGGTTAACGCAAGAAGCATTTACACCGACGGCATGCGTCAAGAGCGCGAAGGCGAACCCATCAAAGATGTTGCTTCAATCATGCTCTGCACCATGAGCAGAGGCGCCGTTGCCAGAATTACAGGCTGGGCAAAATTCGGCGGCCACGGCAATTGGTACCGCTTCGCCTGTGCAAAAGGCAGCGCAGAAACCGTAAGAGGCGATGAAGGCAAAATCCGCATTGTCTATAATGACTGGGAAATCCCCGAAGGCGTTGAAAAAGAAAAGGTTTCAACCGTGGGATATCCCTTCGATAAGGACAAGGCAAGGCAGTGCGGTCATTCGGGCGGCGACTACTATGTGGCTCACGAATTCCTCAGCTGCATTCTTGAAGGCAAACAACCTTATTTCAACGCATACCGTTCATGCGCCATGTCAGCCGTTGCAATCCTCGGCTGGAGAAGCAGCCTTCACAACGGCGCGGAATATAAGATCCCCGATTTCTCAAACGAAGATGAAAGAAAGCTTTATGAAAACGATAATCTTTCACCCTTCCCCGATGAAAACGGCGTTGCAAACTATCCCTGCACAAAATACGATGCAGATAAATTTGACATTTAAAACGTTGCAAAAAACGTGAATTTATGATATTCTAATGTTATAAACAGCAAGGGTAGGTGAGGCTATGTCAACATTAAGAGAAAATGTTGAAACAACCGAAAATTCTGTTCTTTTAAAAAACAGACGCTTTGTCGGAACAAAAGAAACAGTTGCCTATGTTCTTGAAGATACAGCCGCAAGCCTGAATATCAACGATTTCAAAGACAGATACATATACGACGTTGTTAAAATCGACTTCAGCTATCTTGCAATTCAGAATATTGTTGCAACCGTATGGGACACTTTTAACGACACATTCATCGGTGTTATCGTTGAAAAGACAAGAACACGCTGGGGTAAGTTCAGGCCGTATCTTCTTCTCGGTCAGCTTCCTCTTACTCTTTTGGGCTTGTGGTATTGGCTTATTCCGTTTATGTTCCCTGACGCTCCGGGAGATTATCTTCCCAAATGGATTTTCTACTTTGCAATGTCGATTATCACCGAAACAGCAAACACATTCACGGCTGTTGCCCGCGCAGGTTTCGGCTCCACAATAACGCCCGAACCATTGGACCGTTCAAGGCTGATTGCAACGGCAAACCTGATGTCGCATTTTGTTGAGGACGTTCCAAAACAGATTTTCGGTATTATTTATGACCTTGTAATTAATGATAAGGTTAAAATCAAACTCCCGAAACTTTTTGCGGGATTCGGCGTATCTTTTGCCGTTCTAGGCGCTGCATTCTGCCTTTACTTCTTCCTCACAACAAGAGAAAGAGTTGCGCAGACCATCAAAAAGCCAAGCGTAATTCAGGGATTAAAAGCTATTGTCACAAACAAGCCGATGTTTATTCAGGTTCTTTCTTCATTCCTCTCAGGATTCAGTATCGGCTCGAGCAGAACAAATTTCTATATCGACGTTATCGGTTCGATTACATGGAAAACCATTGTCGGCATTCCCGCATTCCCCATTAAGTTTATCAGCTACGGCTTTGTTGAACCCCTTAGAAAACGTTTTTCAACAAAAGCCCTTTGGATTCTTGAAGACGCGTGGACAGATATGCTTTGGATGATTGTTTTCGGCATAGGTTCGATAAACAAGAACTTTATGCGCAAAGCGGTTATCCTGCCCCTTATGGGTATTGAAGAAGTTTTTGAAATGTGTGTTTACGGCTTGCGAAGAGTTATTCCTGCCGAAATCAGCAACGAGTCGATGGACTATTGCGAATGGAAAAACGGCTACCGCGCAGAAGCTATGATCGGCGTTGCACAGTCAACCATTTCAAAGCTTCAACAGGCTGTTATGGGCAGTATCAACAGTATCGTAATGGATAAGGTCGGCTATGTCCAGGGTCTTAAGGTCGGAACACAGTCCGATAAAACAAAGTGGTGGATTTTTGCTCTGGGAACAGGTATTCCCATCATCACCAGCAGCCTCGGCATCATTCCGAAATTCTTCTATCCTCTTTCAGCTGAAAAGCGCAACCTTATGTACAGCGAACTCCGCGAAAGAAGAAGCAAGGTTGCGGAAGCCCTCAATAACGCTAAAACAGCAGAAGAGGTTGCAATAATAGCAGACTCACAGTTTATTACCAAATAAAAACCAAAACAAAAAGATTAAAGGGCAGCCTCACCGCAACGGTGAGGCTGCCCTTTGAAATTTACAGCATCAAATTATTCAAAAAGTGTTTTGGTGCCTGCATCATATTCCCATGCCTTAAAGCCTGTTTCAAGCGCGGGGCTGTTGGTTGCAAGCGTGAAATCGCGGTTTTCGGGGTCTTTAAATAAGGGGTCAGCAAAAACGGCATTGTTGTAATATCCGCGCGCTGTCATTATTACAAGTGACTTTCTTTCAAAGAAGCTCATTGAATCGCCTGAATAAACATTGCCGCCGTTTGTGTAGTCCCAATAAAGGTTGCTGTCATCAACAAACCAATCTCTTTCCGTTGTGAGAGCATACATTGTGGCGTTATCGGTTACAAAAATGTTGTTGGAAAGTGTCAGGGAATTGTGATCTTCATTTTTGGTGATTCTGAATGCGCCTTCTTCACCGAATGCAAAAATGTTGTTTCTGACAATGTTGTCTTTGCCGTAGTGCTGATGGAAGGTCTGTGAGGAACAATCATAAACAAGGTTATTTTCAACAAGCATGCCGCTTGAGCCTTCGTCAAGGTAAATACCCCAACCGCCGTAACCGTAGCTTCCTTCGTCACAACCGACATTGTGAATTACGTTTCCTGAAATTACTGTGTCAGGCTGAATACCGAGAGTGTAAATTCCGCCCATGTCAGAAAGCCAGCCGTTTCCTATGTCGTAAATAAGGTTGTTGATAATTTTGATGTTGTTGGTCGGGTTATTGCCATAGCCCCAGGTCCAACCGACTGAGATTCCGGTGTACCATCCTTCGTGGATTTCATTGTTGGAAAGTTCGCAGTCAATTGCATGGGTGAGGAGAATGCCGATTGCATTGTTGAATATTCTGCCGTATTTGTTAATGTGGCAATCTTTTACATTAATGTTTTTGGTTGTTGCCGGAACAGCATTGCCATCGCCATGTATAAATATTGCGTTAGCACCGATTTCTTTAAATTCAGAACTTTCAATGGTGCAGTTCTGAGAGGCATTTTCAAATTTTACTGCCGTATAAGATATGTTTTTGAAAAGACAATCAACAAAATTGATTCCATTCGAAGCGGAAATATTAATTGCAGCAGGCACGTCAGAGGCTGCCTGAGTATGATTTGAGTTATAGTTTAAATTTTCAAAAAGAGGATGGTCAGCGGGGAATGCATTGTTAAATGTTCCGTCTGTTTTTCCGATATATTCCCAATCCGTGCTTTCAAAATTTATTCCGCGGAAAGTTATGTTTTTGGCATTATTTATAGTCAGGAGCTTTTCGGTTTTACCTGCATAAAGGACTGTGTTTTCAACCGTGTCGCCCGCTTCGGGAATATAGTACAGTTTGCCTTCGCTGCGGTCAAGGTACCATTCACCGGGCTGACCGAGCGCTTCCTTTACGTTTTCGAAAATATAATTATCGTCAACTCTTACCGTCATTGCCGTAGGTTTCTGAGTTTCAACTCTTCCGGTATCGGTATCAATTGAATGAACGGGAAGAAGTTCATCACACCAGAAGTGCATGATTCTCACATCAACATCTTGCGGATTACTGAAATTAAAAATATCCTGTTTGTGCGCATAAAACACTGCGGAATTTGTGAAGAAACTTGCATTATGGTCAGGAACCATCGCCTCATCGGTTTTAGGGTCAGCAATTTTAAGTAAACCTGTTTTGGGATAATTCGGGCGTGAAAGCCTTTTACCGTCTTTGAAAAGAGAACGGAAATAATCGTCGTCAGAATTGATTTCAATATCGGTTACAAATGCATTCACACCGTTTATCGTTGTTTCGCTCCAGTCTGAAATTTCCTTTGCGCCCGAAAAAACAACTTTTTCATCGGGATATGAGCGGTAAATAACATCGCTTTTGTCATCCGCCGTGAATTCAACCGTGTTTTCTATTGTGTATGTTCCTTCTCTGAACCAGACGGTAACCGTTTCGTCAGAGGTGTTGTTTTTGAGAAGTTCTTTTGCTTTTTCAAAAGTTTTCAACGGAGCGTCAACTGTGCCGAGATTGGAATCATCACCGTAAGGCGCAACAACAAGGTCATTGCTTCCCATAACAAACTCTCCCTCGTCAAAAGCTGTTTGCAGCTGTTGCTTTGTTTCGGAAAATTCAGGCACAGCAGCATCGGGCGGACAAAAAACCACCGTAAGAAGTGTAACGATTGAAGCAAAAAAAGCAGCAATCTTTGTTAAAAAAACACTCATTAGTCAGACCTCACTATACTTTGAATTTTTAATAAGTATATCATAAGAAAAAAACTAATTCAATATTTAACGAATCGTTTTTTTTATATAAAAAAAGAAGCAAGTTTAAGAACTTGCTTCTCTGATATTATTTATCTGTTGAGGATAAGCTTTGTGAGTTCAACGGGGTCAACAATCTTGCCGTCCTTATAAACACGCATATTGCCGGAAGCAATTTCGTCAATAAGAATAACTTCGTCATTGTTGTAACCGAACTCAAACTTGATATCCCAAAGGTCAAGGCCGATTGACTTAAGGTCATCAGCAACAATCTTTGTTATTGCAAGAGTCTGAGCCTTCATGCTTTCAAACATTTCAAGTGACATAATGCCGAGAGCTGCAAGACCTTCACCTGTTACGAGAGGATCGCCGAGAGCATCATTCTTGAATGTGCACTCAACATAACCGCCCTCAAGAACCGTGCCATCTGCGATATATTCGCCGTATCTGCGAATGAAGCTGCCTGTTGCAACAAGGCGGCAGATAACTTCAAGTCCGTGGCCGAAAACCTTGCCGGGAAGAACTTCCATTGTTGCATCGTCAACATTTGCACCAACATAGTGGGTCTTGATGCCTGCATTCTTAAGAAGCTCGAAATAATGGATGGATGTCTGGAGATTTGCCTTGCCGATACCCTCAATGGTAAGGCCTACAGTATTTTCACCGGGATCAAAAACGCCGTCCTTGCCTGTGCAGTCGTCCTTGAACTTAAGCATTACGTTGCCGTTATCAAGTGAATAAACGTCTTTGGTCTTTCCTTCATAAATCTTTTTCATCTGCTACACTCCTTTTGTTTTAAAAACAACATTACTTTATCACATTTTTTTTGATTTGTATATATTTTTTGACGAATTTTTTTCGCGGAATTTCAATTTTTTTGTATGTTACAAAAATGTTCAAAAATCGCGGTTTGGATATATAAAAAATAACTATACATTCGTTTTTTCGCCCAAAAGCATTCTGAAAACAACAACACCCAACCGGGTATCCGAAAACTTCTTTTTAATGCTTTGAAGCTTTGTCAGTTTGACAGGAACAGGAGGAGTTGTTTTGAATCTGCCCATGTTTCCGTCATCGCATATAAACGGCTGAGTCAGGCAGATGCCACCGTCGCCCTTAAGCTGAGCACGGACATAACAGCTGATTTTTTTGCTGTGTTCGCAAAGCTTTATTACAGATGTTATTTCGCCGTTTTCGGAAATCACATCGCTCTTAATTATTTCGCCGTCGGCAATCCATTCAATCGCTTTGCAGTTGATACCGGTGATTGCAATTGTGTCGGCATCGTCATCAACCTCAATTTTTGTAACCTGCGGATACGGCCCCTTGCCTTCGAAGTCTTCGCCAAGCTCGTTTTTCGCATAACGGGCAATTGAAAAGAATTTTCCGTTTTCCATTGCATCGCGGAGATTTTCAAGAGAATATTCCGGCAGAATGAAATCCATAAACGCCGTATCAATTTCACAAACTCGGTGAGCATCGCTGTTGGCAAAGCCCCAAACAGTCCTCTCCCCTTCAGGAATAAGAATTTTAAGAAGCTCATCCCAAAGGATACGGTCGCTGCGGTTGGGTCTATCATACATGTTGAGAACTTCCATGCCGACGCAGGACTTATATCTTCTCAAAAGGTCCGCAAAGAAAGCAATGTTTTCAGGAACCTTTGCAACGCTCGGGTCTTTATATGCCTGAAGCCAGTCGGTAGGATGGTTGATATGCGATATTCCGCCGCTAGCCTCGATTTTTTTGATGGGAGTTTCGAAATCGTTTTCCTTGCCGTATATTCCCTCGCACGCATCGTTGGTAAAATAACCGTTAACATGGTTTTTAACAAGCGTGAACATATTTGCTTCTATTGCATGCGGAACACACTGCAATCCGCGGGTCTTTGAGCGCGAATTGCGGGCCGTTTTGTGTTTGCCGCTGAGGATTGCATGATATTGCTCGGTTGTGGGGTGGCAGCGTTTGCCGTGCCAAAGATTCTGAAACAGAAACAGAGGAATTATTGAAGGGTCCTTATCCCATTCCTTTCCCCATATTCCATGCTCGGCAAAAGCAAGAATGTCAAAATCAAGATCATAAAAGCCCTCAATCATCTCGGTCATAGTGTTATTTGCATCGCTGTATGTTGAGTGAGTGTGCAAATTTGTTTTGTAGTGTTTTGAAGTGTCGGGAACAAGATGAGCAACCCCTGCATACGGATTGGTTATTTTATAGCTTGTGATTTTTTCGGATGACATAAGAAGCCTCCTTAGTTCGAAATAACTTTGTTGCGACTTTAAGTATAACAAGAAATAAAAGGAATATCAAGATAAAAACCAACAATCCAGCCATAATAATAAAGCGGCTTGCATCGGAAATTTACCTTTGCAAGCCGCTTTTGTTTTTAAAATCCTCCGCCGACTACTATTTTATAATCAACCGAGCCGTAAGCGCTTTCAACCATAGCTTCAATGGGGAATCTGACCGCTGCAATATAAAGGTTGGCAACCGTAACATTAACAACGTAACTCCATGTTCCCTTTTCAACAATGCCGTCCTTATTTATTTTCACCTTAAGCACAGGATTTGAATAACGGAGTTTAATATCGGAATTTTCAAAATCAATGTTGAACTGCGGAAGCGCCTCGGCAACAGACGAAATATCACCGACAACCGAAATTGCATGGCCGACAGTGCCGGAGAATCTGTCAGCATGTATTCCGTCTGTCTGCTCCTTCATGGTCATTTCAACAACGGTGTATTCACCGCTTTTATATGCCTTTGCTGTTTGAACATCGGAAACGGTAAGGTTTTCATATCCGCCTGTCACTCCGTCAAACTCGGTGGAATTCTTTTTGAGCGCGGACTTCAAAACAGGTGTTGCCAGCTCAACCAGAGTGCCGAGCAAACCGTCGCCGTCATTAACCACCATTTCGCTGAGCGTCATGGTCTGGGTTGATTTTACTGCAGTTTTTGATTTGATTGCAGCACTCTTATAAAACTCAACGATTTCTTCTTTTGTCCATGCCGACGGGTCGCCCAAAGCAACAGTACTCTCCGGCTGAGTTGACAAAACCGAAGCGCTTTCTATTTCTTCGGCAACGGTTTCATCCGAAACAGCAGTTTGTGTTACTGCCTCGCCGTTTTCGCCGGTAACAGTTTCTCCGTCTTTGTTTGTAACAACCGTAGGCGTGTTTTCGTCATCATGATTATTGTCTTTGCACGAAACAAATGCAAATGCCACTAAAAAAGCCATAAGTATTGCAATTATTTTTTTCATTGTTGATACTCCTTAAGCCGCCGATTCAAGGCATACAAAGCGCAACTCCTCGGCGAAAATTCGTGTTTATTTTATAATATTCTGCTTTAAAAGTCAATGCTTGCAGATTATACAAAAGCCAATAACTGCTTAATATTTATCTCACTTGTTTAAAGAAAAAGCCGTATAAGGCTGCAGCCTTATACGGCACCTGTTCAACAATTATCCCAAATCAGGTTCATCATCAAGAAGCATGGCGGGGCATTCAAAGCCCTCAAGCTCCATAACAACAATTTCATTTGTTCCTTTTTTAAGGAACGGCGCAGGGATATATGCAGACTTCTGCGGGCCAACCTCCCAATATCTTGAAAGAACTCTGTTATTAACTATAATAATACCTTTTTTAAAGCCGGGCAGCTTGATGAAGGTGTCGCAACATTCATCAATTTCAATTTCAGCCTTAAGCAAAACGGGAGTGCCGTCAAACGGCTGAACACCCTCTTCAAACTCAACCGCCGAAACATCGTCAAGCGGCAGCGGGTAGTTTTTCCAATGATAAACAAAGTTGTTTCCGAAGCCTATGCCCTGAGTTATGCCCTTGGCATCCTTGAGCTTTGCGCCGTAATTGACTCTGCCCATGTTTTCAACAAGCACGGAAAGCTTGGCACCGTCAGCAGGAATTTCAACGGAATTATTCGGCTCGCTATCGTTTCTGTACTGAACGCCGACAAATTTGCCGTCAAGATAAATATATCCCCTGTCATGAACATCCTGAAGCCTTACCTTTTGGCTGTCTCTGGGGCCTCTGACAAATGCTTCATAAAGAACAAAGCCGTAGCCCTGATCAAGCTTTTCCATTGTGAGCGGCATAACCGACTCAACGGGGCTTGAAAGCGCATCAAGATTATCAAACAGCTTTGCGCTGTGAGTGAACTTGAATTCGCCGTATTTTTTCTTTTTTATCGGAGCAGGTAATTCAACCTCGGGGATAGGCGCATATTTTGAGATAACCTCTTTGAATTTGAAATATTTCTCCGTCAGTTCTCCGTTTTCGTTAACGGGAGCATCATCGTCATAGCTGGATATTGTGGGCTCATATTTATCATAATCGTTTGCGCCGTTCATATAGCCAAAGTTCGTGCCGCCGTGGAACATATATGCCGAAACGCTTGCACCCATTGAAAGAATTTCGTCAAGGGCATTGGCTGCATCCTGCGGGTCGCGGCTGTGATGTTCTTCCGTCCAGTGGTCAAACCAACCGTTCCAGAATTCTGTGCACATAAGCGGACCGTCGGGCTGATACTCCCTAAGGCGAGCAAACTGCTCCTTGGCTCTTGAGCCGAAGTTTGCGGTTTTGTGTATCTCGGGAACAGTTCCGCCCGTGAGCATCTGATATTCCGCGCCGTCGGAAGTGAAAAACGGAACCTCGATTCCCCTTTTCTTCATTCCGTCTGCAATATAGCGTATATATTCGCTGTCATCGCCGTAGCTTCCGTATTCGTTCTCAACCTGAACAAGGATAACATTTCCGCCCTTTGTTATTTGGTGTGAAGCAATTCGGGGCATAAAGTCATCAAAAAATCTGTCAACAGCCGCAAGATAATCCTTATCCATGCAGCGCAGCGCCATGGAATCATTCTTGAGAAGCCACCAGGGCAACCCGCCGAAATCCCACTCGGAACAAATATACGGCCCGGGGCGGACTATTGCATAAAGGCCAAGCTCGGCTGCAATATCAAGAAATTTTTCTATATCCAGCATGTCTGAATAATCAAACACGCCTTCTTTCGGCTCATGCAAATTCCAGGCAACATAGGTTTCAACCGTGTTAAAACCGCAAGCTTTGAGTTTTATAAGCCTGTCGCGCCAGTATTCGGCAGGAACGCGGAAATAATGAATGGCTCCCGCAATTATTCTGAACGGTTCGCCGTTAAGATAAAATCCGTCTTTTTCAATGGTAAACTTGTTCATTTTCTTTACTCCTTAATCCGGTAATTCTTCTCTTTCATAGGGAAATTCGCTGAAAACCTCAAACTTTCTCATTCGCATCCAAAGTGACGGATTGATTTTAATTGTGAAGCCGCAGCCGCTCGGTGCCATCCACTCATGCATCGGCAGTTCGGGAATTCCGTAAGCTGCAAGGATCGCCATGATAACACCGCCGTGAGTAACTATTGCGGCAGAGGTTATGCCTGTTTTCATAAGTCCGTCAGCGATTTTTTCAAAGGTGTCACGAACACGCTTTTCAAAATCCTCATTGCTTTCACCAAACGGGGGCTGAACACCCGGCTCGCCTGCAAGCCATTTGGGGAACACAGGGCTTTTTTCAAGCTCCTCAGCGGTTTTGTTTTCAAACTCCCCAAAATTATATTCAATTAATCCGTCAATAACAAGCGGATTGTTTTCGGGATAAAGTATTTTTGCTGTTTGAGTGCATCTTTTAAGCGGGCTTGTAAAAACCGCCTCAACCGGCGGAAACACAAGCTCGTCCTTCATTTGCAAAAGCTGGTTTTTGCCGTCCTCGCTGATTTCAACATCGGTGTGGCCGATATAGCGCCCCGCCAGATTTTCGTCTGTGAGCGCGTTTCTGATAAGGTGAATGGTATAGGACTTCATTTTTCCTCCAAAAATCGGGCTGTATTTTCGTTTGTTTTAACAATATACAAATTGTATAAATGAATGTATAATATAATTAAAAATATACAAAGAGGAGTATCCGCATGGAAAGAAACTTCCCCATTATCCTCAGCGAACTGAGGAAAGAAAGAGGTCTGAGCCAAAAAGAGGCCGCCGCACATCTCGGGATTTCTCAAGCTCTTTTGTCACACTATGAAAAGGGAATACGCGAATGCGGCCAAAGCTTTTTAATTAAAGTTGCGGATTTTTATGACGTAACGTGTGACTATCTTTTGGGCAGAACGCCGGAAAAGAACGACTTTAACGCCATCGCATCCTCGCTTTTTGATTCCGAAACCGACGATGACAAACCGACCTCGCAAACGCTTGTTAAAGCATCGATGCTGCTGACCCATGCAATGCGTCAGCCTGAAAAGCTTCACGATGTTAATCTTGACATTCTATTTTCAATCTCTGTTTATAAAATAATTCTTGTTCAGGCACAGGCAGGCAATCTGCCGAAAAACTGGGCCGGCAGAGCCTATGTTGACGGCGAAATTTGCTGCAATCCGATTTATTTGGGCGGCATAGAGCTTGTTGCATACAAAGCAATCGAACCTCATCTTAACCCTCATCCCGATGAGGACACCCCTGTCCCGGAAGCAATAAAAACGCTTGTTTCGTTTGCCGAAGATTTTATTTTTAAAAATCTTGCGGATTCCATTCCGCCCATGCCGGCAGAATTTTTCAGATAAATACTTTGAAAGCAACGCATTGATGCAAAACCAATGCGTTGCTTTTTTACTTACATCAATTCTTCGTAAAGCTTGATATATTCTCTTGCTGATTTGCCCCAGCTGTTGTCGCATTTAAGCGCTCTTTCAACCAGCTTCTGCCAATATGCCTTGTCGCCGTAAGCGGCAAGCGCACGTCTGATGGCATCCAGCATATCATAGGCATCATAGCTCTTAAAGGTGAAGCCGTTGCCCTTGCCGTCGCCGCTGTCGGTGATTGTGTCCTTAAGTCCGCCTGTTTCACGGACGATGGGGATTGAGCCGTAGCGCAAAGCAACCATCTGCGAAAGGCCGCAGGGTTCGCTCTTTGAGGGCATAAGGAACAAATCGCTGCCCGCATAAATTTTTCTTGCCATATCGGGAATAAAGCCTATGCGAAGGCCAACCTTTTCGGGGAATTCCGCAGCAAGCTCTTTGAAGAATGACTCATATTCCCAATCGCCTGAGCCGAGAACAACAAGCTGCATATCGGTTGATTCAAGAAGCTCCCACATAATGCGCTTAATCAGGTCAAGGCCTTTATGGGCAACAAGTCTTGTGACAATGCCCATAACGGGAACATCTTCTTTCACAGGCAGTGAGAAAAGCTCCTGAAGAGCGGCCTTGTTCTTTGCTTTGTCGGCAAAATCCTTGGCAGAATAATTATAGAAAATGTCCTTATCCGTTTCGGGGTCATAATTGATTGTGTCGATTCCGTTGAGAATGCCGCTCAGTTTATAGCTTCTCTCTTTAAGAATCGGGTCAAGTCCGTGGCTGAACCACGGGTCAAGAATTTCGCCGGCATAGGTGTTGCTGACGGTTGTTACTTTGTTGGCGCATTCAATGCCGCCCTTCATCAGATTGAGGCAATCGCCGAACTGAAGAAGAGATGCACATTCCTCACCAAGGCCGAAAAGGTCGCCGAGAATATCGTTGCCGTATTGACCCTGATACTGAATATTGTGAATGGTGAAAATTGTTTTGATGCCTGTATATCCTTCTTTGTTGCCGTAAAGAGTTGAATAATAAACAGGAACAAGAGCGCTCTGCCAGTCGTTACAATGAATAATGTCCGGCTTGAAATCAATATGGGGAAGAATCTCAAGAACAGCTCTTGAAAAGAACGCGAATCTTTCGCCGTCATCATAGTGACCGTAAAGAGTGTTTCTCTTGAAATAATATTCGTTATCAATAAGATAATAGATTACTCCGCCTGCCTTGGCTTCAAAAATGCCGCAATACTGCCTGCGCCATGAAACGGGAACCATTATGCTTGTTATAAATTTCATGCTTGCACGCATTTCGTCGCTGATTGTGCCGTAAAGCGGCATAACAACTCGGCATGCAACCTTGCGTCTTCTGAGCGCATGAGGCAAAGAACCCGCAACATCGGCAAGGCCGCCGCTGGCAGCAAAGGGCAGCGCTTCACTTGAAACATAAAGAACCTTCATATTCTCATTTCCTTTCCGATTTATAAGTTCTGTCAACCAAAAATAACCGTTGTGTAGTATTTATCGTTATATTCAATTACGCCAACACCGATTTTTGTGACCCCTGAGCTTACAGCTTTTTCAGCAATTGCCGGAGCAACCGCGCTGTTGTAAAGCGAGTTGCCGCCGTATTCAGTTACAAAAGTGTAAGCACCTGCAACGGTATCTTCACCGTAGACATTGGGCAATGCAAGCGCCATGCTGTTCATTTCTGCATTGGTTTTAAGCTCACCCGAAACTTCAACGGGAACAAGGCCGCCTTTGTATCTGTCCTCATTGATTTGGTCAACTATCGCCTGAGCAAGTGTCTGATTCCTTTCAGGGCTTACATTGGGAATTTCAAATCTTGAGGTCGTGCCGGGCTGAGCGCTTTCACTCCAGATATCGCCCTCGGTGGGCACCGGAGGACCGATTCCTACAATTTGAGTCACGGGATTTCCGTTTTCATCAAGGTTTGTGTGGCCCCATCTGTCGGTAACAATAACCGAAGATGTTTGCTGAACATATTTGGTTGTGGGCGGCGCCGTTGTAGGCTCGGTTACGGGAACCGTGTAGGTCACAAGCTCGGTAACAGGCTCGCCGTTTTCGCCCGTAACGGGCACGCCGCTCGGGTCAGTCACCTGAACCGCGCTTGATTCAACAACGAAGCCCTGCGTTGTGCTTGCGGCAGTTGTTGTTTGAGTTGTTGTTGACTTCTTGGGATATGTGTGGAAAGAAGAATATTTGGGGCGGGTATACGACACGGGCATGGTGTAAGTGAATCCGTTGCCGTCCGCATCCGTTCCCGTAACAACAATCATGGAGGTTTCAACAATCATTTCCTGCTCGGTGGTTTTTTCTTCCCCGTTGAAAACACCTGTTTTAACAAGGATAACAACCAGAACGAGCACGAGCGCCAGCGCCGCAACAACGCCGGTCAGAATATTTTTAGTAGACATTTGCATTCACACTTTCTTAAATGACAATTCCCTTTCCGATATAGACGGGATAATTTGATGCTCCGCAAAGCATCTTATTGGGCTTCAAAACAGCAGCTTTATCAATAATAACGCAGTCGAGAGTTGAATTCTCGCCGATAAACGAACCCTGCATAACTATTGAATTCTTGATTTTTGCGCCCTTTGCAACAGTAACTCCTCTGAACAAAATGGAATTTTCAACCTCACCTTCAATGCGGCAGCCGTCCGCAATGAGTGAATTGGTAACCTTGGCGCCGATGCCGTAGGTGGCGGGAACCTCATCCCTGACCTTGGTGTAAACAGGTCTGTCGGGAGTGAAAAGTTCTTTTCTGTTTTCAGATTTGAGAAGCTCAAGGCTGATATCATAATAGCTTTGGAGAGAACCGAGAACTCTTACGAAGCCTGTCTCTTCATAGCCGTAAATTCTCAGATGTTTAACATTGTTGGCAACGATGGTTTCAAAATCATCAATCTTTGCGCTGTGTGACTCGTGAAGCAGGCGCTCAAGAAGGGTTCTTCTGATAACCATGATTTTGAGCGAATAGTTAACCTCAGAGCTGTAGCAATCAAGAACGTTTGTGTCGGTTACTCTGCCGTTTTCATCCAGAATAAGCTCCGTGTTTGTTTCCATTTTGGGAGGAATGCCCTTTGCGTAAGCAACGGTAATATCTGCATCCTTTGCAATATGAGCCTTTACAAGCTTTTCATAATCCATGTTGCAGACAATGTTGCAGTCGGTAAGAAGAACGTGGTCTTTGTTTGATTTTTCTATGTAGTTGATGCAGCCGTAAAGCGCATCCGCCTTGCCCTTGAGCATGCCTGTGCCGGGTTCATTATAGGGAGGAAGGATTGTCATGCCCTCTCTCTTTCTTGAAAGGTCCCAAGGCTTGCCTGTTCCGATATGGTCCATAAGCGAGCGGTAGTTGCTCTTTGTGATAACGCCAACCTTCGGAATTCCTGCATTAACCATATTTGAAAGCTGGAAGTCAATAAGACGGTAACGGCCCGCAAACGGAATCGAGCCCATTGTTCTGAGCGCTGTAAGCTCAGGGATAACTTCATCATTGGCATTAGAAAAGATAATGCCGAGAACATTGTTTGCTGCCATTATTCCGCACCTCCGATATCACTGTCAATCATCGCTTTGGGTTCAACCTTTGCGCCCTTGCCGATGCAAACTCCGTTGCCGATAACGGCAACTCCCCAATCGTCAACATTAGCCATGTTTTCGGGGCTTTCACCGACAACCGCGCCTTCTTCGATAACCGCATTTTCAGCAACTATCGAATACTGAACAACTGCGCCCTTCTTGATAACCGTTCCGGGCATAACGATGGAATATTTAACGTCAGCGCCCTCCTCAACGGTTACGTTGGCAAAAAGAACGGAGAAATCAATGTTGCCGCCGATTTCGCAGCCTTCTGTTATCATTGAGTTCTCAACCTTTGCGTTGCCGCCGATATAGTGAGGCGGTGCGGCGGGTGATCTTGAATAGATTTTCCAGCTGTCATCGTCCAAATCAAGGTCAACTTTGGGATTAAGAAGGTCAAGGTTTGCATCCCAAAGGCTGTTGATGGTTCCGACATCCTTCCAGTAGCCGTCAAACTGATAGGCAAACATTCTCTCTCCCGCGCCGTGCATGGCGGGAATAACATCGTGGCCGAAGTCATTGCCCGAGCCTTCCTTTGCCTCGTCTTCAATAAGATATTTTCTCAGCTTCTGCCAATTGAAAATATAAACGCCCATTGAAGCCTTGTTGCTTCTGGGATTTTTGGGCTTCTCCTCAAACTCGCTGATTGAGCCGTCATCATTGACAAGCATCAGGCCGAAGCGGCTTGCCTCATCCCAGGGAACTTCAAGCATTGCGATTGTGCAATCCGCATTCTTTTCCTTGTGATAATCAAGCATCTTGGAATAATCCATTTTATAAATATGATCGCCCGAAAGAATGAGAACATATTCGGGGTCATATCTTTCAATGAAATTTATGTTCTGATAAATGGCATTGGCTGTGCCTTTATACCATTCCGTGCCCTTAATCTGCTGATAGGGCGAAAGAATATGTACGCCGCCGTTGGCTCTGTCCAAATCCCACGGCTGACCGTTGCCGATATAGTCGTTAAGCTCAAGCGGCTGATACTGAGTGAGAACACCGACCGTGTAAATGCCGGAGTTGACACAGTTTGAAAGAGGGAAGTCGATAATGCGGTATTTGCCGCCGTAGGGCACGGCAGGCTTTGCGATGTTTTTTGTGAGAATGCCGAGACGGCTGCCCTGGCCGCCTGCAAGGAGCATTGCTATGCATTCGGGTTTAACTGCCATAATAAGTCCTCCTTATATATTAAACGGATTCATTTTTCTTACGAGATGTGTTTTTTATATACATACAGCTGAGGCCTTCAACATCAACCTCGATGCTGTAATCATATCCGTGCATCGGATTTTTCTTTGCTTTAACCGAACCGACGGTGCTTTCGCCCCTGCCGCCAAACTCAGGCAACGCGGAGCTGAAAACAACCCGATATGTCCCCTCCTTGGGAACACCTAAACGGTATTTATGCCTTGTTACATTTGTAAAGTTGCAAACCGAAATAAGCTCGTCGCCTTGCTTATCGCGTCTGATATATGCAATAACGGAATTTGAGCTGTCATCGCTGACAATCCAGTTGAATCCCTCATAATTGCAATCCTGCTCCCAAAGCGGAGAGGCTTTTTTATAAAATGAATTCAGCGAAGCAACATAGTTTTTGAGCTGCCTGTGAGCATCAAAATCAAGCAGCATCCAGTCAAGGCTGTTTTTATAGTCCCATTCCTTGAACTGACCCAGCTCGCTGCCCATGAACAGCAGCTTTTTGCCGGGATATGACATCATATATCCGAGGAAAGAACGCACCCCTGCAAACTTTTCTTCATAGCTTCCGGGCATCTTATTTATGAGAGTGCCTTTGCCGTGAACAACCTCGTCGTGGGAAATCGGAAGAACAAAGTTTTCGGTGAATGCATAAGAAAAAGTGTAGGTCAGCTTATCGTGATGATATTTTCTGTAAATTCCGTCAAGATTAAAATAGCGGATGTTATCGTTCATCCAGCCCATGTTCCATTTGAAATTGAAACCGAGGCCGCCGAGATAGGTCGGTTTTGAAACGCCTGCCCACAGAGTGCTTTCTTCGGCAATCATCATAACGTCGCCGTGTTCTCTGAAAACGGATTCGTTGAGTTTTTTCAAGAAAGCGACTGCTTCGAGATTTTCTTTTCCGCCTTCAATGTTGGGCATCCAATCCGTTCTTGCATAGTCAAGATAAAGCATGGATGCAACCGCATCAACTCGCAGGCCGTCAATATGGTATTTGTCAATCCAGAACATTGCGCTTGAAAGCAAGAAGCTCTGAACCTCTGTTCTGCCGTAGTCAAAAACTCTTGTTCCCCACTCATAATGCTCGCCTTTTCTTGAATCGGAATATTCATAGCAGGGCGTGCCGTCGAATTCATAAAGGCCAAATGCATCTTTAGGGAAATGAGCAGGCACCCAGTCAAGGATAACGCCGATTCCCTCTGTGTGTGCCTTATTAACAAAATAGGCAAAATCATCGGGGGTGCCGAAACGCGAGGTGGGGGCAAAATAACCCGTCGCCTGATAGCCCCATGAGCCGTCAAACGGATGCTCCGTAATGGGCAGCAGCTCTATGTGAGTATAGCCCATTTCTTTGACGTAGGGAACAAGGCTGTCCGCAAGCTCGCGGTAAGTGAGATGATTGCCGTCAGCATGCATCTGCCATGAGCCTGCATGAACCTCGTAGATGTTAACAGGCGAGGCGTAAACGCTGCTCTTTTTTCTTTTTTTGAGCCAGGATTTATCGTTCCACTCAAAATCAAGCGAGCCATAGTATTTCGAAGCCGTGTCGGGCCTTGTTTCTGTATGAAATGCATAAGGGTCGCTTTTATACAGCGAGCGGCCGTCATGCGTTCTGATGAGGTACTTATATGCATCATATCTGTTAACGTTTTCAACAACGCACTCCCAAATGCCGTTGCTGATTTTCTGCATCGGTGCGCATTCAGGCTGCCAGCCGTTGAAATCACCTGCAACACCTATCCATTGAGCATTGGGTGCCCAGACTCTGAAAACAACATTTTTCTCTCCCGTGGAATGAGCGCCGAGAAATTCATAGGCCTTTGCATTTGTTCCTTGATGGAACAAATAGATGGGAATATTATTGTTTTCCTTTCGCATAAAGCGCAGTCCTCCATCGTTTATATACAAGTTATTATATCAATTATTACCCTTATTTTCAAGTATATCTCATGATATTTACTGCCAAATTATTCTGCCGAATATTTTGCAATTTGACGATAAAAGTTACAATAATGTCACCTTCATTGACAAAAATGACGGCTTTTGATATTATTTATGTGATTTATTATATCATCAAGGAGTTCCTGATAAATGATAAGTTCAGATAATTTATGCATGAGCTGCATGCGAGAAATCGGCGAAAGCAAGCAATGCCCTCATTGCGGATATCACTCCGACTCAACGCAGATTCCTCCGTATCTGCCCGTCAGAACGGTTGTTGCCAACCGTTACCTTGTGGGCAAAATGCTTGAATATAACGGCGAAGGCGCAACATATATCGGTTGGGACCTTTCCGATAAAAAAGCCGTAAAAATCAGGGAATTCATTCCCGATTCTTTCACAACAAGAACCTCATCCAACCTTAATCTTCAGGTTATGCGCGGCAGCGAAGCTGTTTTTGCAGAGCTGCGCCAGGGCTTTGTTGAGCTTTGGACAAAGCTTGCAAGGCTAAAGGGTCTTTCTGCCCTTATAAGCGTAACCAATGTTGTTGAGGACTACGGCACATCCTATGCAATATATGACCATTTTGAAGGCATAACCCTGCGCGAATTTCTTCTGCGCAGCAAAACGGGATATATCCCTTGGGAAAAGGCAAGGCAGCTTCTCATGCCCATCCTTTCAACCCTCGGCACTCTCCATTCATCGGGAATTATCCACAGAGGAATTTCTCCCTCAACTCTCATAATCGGAACCGACGGCAAAATAAAGATAACGGGCTTCTGCCTCGGCGCGGCAAGAACATCGAGAAGCGACCTTAACAGCCAGCTTTTCGACGGATATGCCGCAATTGAGCAATACGGCTTTGACGGAAGTCAGGGAACATGGACGGATATCTATGCTTTCGGCGCCGTTCTTTACCGAACTCTTATCGGCAGCGATCCGATTTCCGCAAAAGAAAGAATGACCAACGACAGACTCATGGTTCCCGGCAAATTCGCCGAGGCTCTGCCTGCATACGTCATAAACGGCCTGATAAATGCGCTTCAGATTTTGCCTGAGGACAGAACAAGAACCGTGGAGCAACTCAGAGCAGAGCTTTCAGCTTCTCCCGTTGCAACAGCGGTCAGCGGCCAGTATCAGCGCCCGGCTTCCCCTGCGCCCGCAGCTCCAAAGCCTGCACCCAAACCTGCGCCGACTGCCGCAAAAAACAAAAAACAAGCCAAAGGCAATGCCCAGGTGGTTATAACAACCGCCGTTATAAGCCTTGCTGTCGGATTAATAATTTTCATCATTCTTGCATTAACTGTTTTCCGTAACAATATCAATTTCAGTTTTGGCTCGGAGCCGACAACGGGAAGCTCGGTTTCCCAAACCGAGGCAAACCTTGTTGCTGTTCCCGATTTCAGAGAAAAGAGCTATCTTTCAATAACCTCAAACCCTGTTTTCGACCAGAACTTCACTTTCAAAGAGCAGCCTGTATATAACGACAGCATTGCTGCGGGATATGTTGTTACGCAAAGCATTGAGCCAAACAAAATGGTTCCGCAAAAAACCGAAATCGTTCTCTATGTAAGCAAGGGACAGGAAGAAATCGTTCTTCCCAACGTTACAGGCTCCGACTTTGAAGAGGCTTCGGCGCGCCTTGAAGAACTCGGCTTCAAGGTTGAAAGAATCGAATCCTCCGACGGCAATTACAGAGATAACGAGGTTGTTTCAATCGCCCCCGTTACAGAAAAGACCTATCCCAGAGGAACAACCGTTTATCTGAGAGTTTTTGTTGCCGAAACAGAGGTTGTCACAAACGAATTCGGCGAAGTAATCGAGCCTGAAGAAACCATTCCCGAAGAAGAACAATAAATTCAATCATGAGGCGGCTTCAAAGGTCGCCTCAAATTTTAGGATAAAAACATGACCGAAACTTTTCCGTCTTATTACAAAAAATTCAAATGCATTGCGGATAAATGCCCTGACACCTGCTGCGCAGGCTGGGAGGTTGTTGTTGACAACGGAAGCCTTGAAAAATACCGTTCGCTGAACAACAGCTACGGCAAAAAAATCACCGGCCTTATAACAGTCGATGAGGACGGCGACAGCATTTTTGCCCCCAAAAACGGCCGCTGCCCGTTCTTGCTTGACAGCGGACTTTGCGAAATGCATGTTGAACTCGGCGCGGATTCTCTCTGCCGCACCTGCCGCATTTTTCCGCGCCATATAACATATTTCGGCGCAAGAAAAGAAACGGGAATTTCCCTCTCCTGCCCCGAGGCCGCAAGGCTGATAACGGAATCGAGCGAACCAATCGCATTTGAAGCCGAAGAAATTCACGCAGAAATCATGCCGACGGCAATTGACCCGAATTTGTATTTTACTCTGTTTGAAGCGCGAAAAAAGGCAATAAATATACTTCAGAACAGAAATTTTTCAATAGAAAAACGAATTTGTGCATACCTTGAATTTTCCCGTGGAATTTCACGCAATATCAGAAAGAAAAATTATGCAGACGCGCGCGAAACGGTAAAAAAAGATTTCTTTTCTGACGAAATCCCGAATTTTTCACCTCTGCGTGCAAAACGGGCATTGAACAAATATTTTTCAGATTTCAGAAGCCTGGAAATGCTTGATTCTTCATGGAAATCGGAGCTTGACTGCGCCGAAAAAGCAAACATTCAAAGTGTTTCGGATTTTGAATGGGAATACGAAAATCTTATGATATATTTCGTGTTCCGTTATTTTATGGCCGCCGTTTTCGACGGCGATCTGCTCACAAAATCCAAGTTTGCCGCTGTTTCTTTTATAATCATACGCCGTCTGCAGGCAAAAAATATCGGCGAAAAGAACGCAAGAATCAAAGCCATGCAGAAATATTCAAAAGAGGTTGAGCATTCCGCCATCAACATGGAATTTCTTTGTTCCGCAATGAAAAAAAGCCGTTTTTACAGCATCGAAAACATAATCAATATTCTTTCCTCAAAGGAGAAATAATTATGAAATACTGCAGTTTGGTCAACACAAAGCAAGGCAGCAAATCAACCCACCGCTTCTCAAGCGGCAACACTCTGCCGCTTGTTCAGCTCCCGTTCGGAATGGCAGCGTTTGCCCCGCAGAATGTTGAGGATAACATAAGATGGTATTATCATCCCGACAGCAGAAGCCTTGAAGGCATTCGTCTGACTCACCAGCCCTCACCGTGGATTGCAGACTACGGTGCAATGATTTTTATGCCCCAAAACAAACTCTTGGGCGGGTTTGACGGAGAGGACCGTTGGTCCGGCTACCGACCCGAAGATGCCGTGCTTACCCCCTATTATCTGAAAACTCGTTTCCTGCGTTCAAGATCAGATTTGGAGCTTGCGCCCACCGAAAGAGGCGCGGCAATCAAAATTACTTTTGACGAGGACGGCGACAATTATTTTTCCTTTGTTCCCGTCAAGGGCAACTGCGCCTATCGCTTTGACGCAGAAGCAAATATTCTTTACGCTTCAACCGACATGCACATGAGCGGCGAAGCCGTTAAATTCAAGAACTATATTGTTATAAAGTTCCCCGAAGGCAGCGTTGATGCTGAAAAAACGCTTATCAGCAATGACAATAAATTCCGCAAGGGAACAAAATGCAGAGGCAAAAAAGCCGGCATTCACATCGCTTTGGCTGAAAAATCCGTTGAAATCAAGCTTGCAACATCATACATAAGCTTTTCTCAGGCATTGCTGAACCTTGAAACAGAGCTTTCAGGCAAATCACTTAAGGAAATCAAAAAATCCGCAGAAGATATTTGGGAAAGCTATCTTTCAAGAGTCAAGATTGAAACCAAGGATAAAAAATTGCTCAAAACATTTTATTCCTGCATGTACAGAGCATTTCTTTATCCTCACAAATGCTACGAATACGACAAAAAAGGCAAGCCCGTTCATTATTGCCCGCATGACGGTTCAACACGCAGCGGCGTAAGATACACGGACAACGGATTCTGGGATACCTACAGAACTGTTTACCCCTTCTTTGCTCTTGTTGCGAAGGACGAGCTTCGTGAAATGCTGCGCGCTTTCATCATGGAATACACCGAAAGCGGTTGGCTGCCCCGCTGGCTTTCAATCGGCGAGGTTGGCTGCATGCCCAGCACCCTGATTGATGCCGTTATCTGTGACGGCGCAGTAAAAGGCTTCATTGATAACGACTTGCTTGAAATTGCACTTGAGGGCATGATAAAACACTCGGTAACAAACGCACCTCACAGACGTTTCGGCAGAAACGGCGCAGAAACCTATTGCAAGCTCGGTTATGTTCCTTATGAAGAGGAAAAAGAAAGCGTCAACCTCACCCTTGATGCCGCTTACGGCGACTGGTGCATTGCGGAAATCGCAAAAATCCTTGGAAAGAACGATATTGAAACAGAATACAGAGAAAGAGCTCTCAACTACAAGAATCTGTTTGACCCCGAAACAGGCTTTATGAGAGCAAAAGATAAAAAAGGCAATTTCCGCCCCGATTTCACTCCCATCGGTTGGGGCAGGGACTACACAGAGGGAAGCGCATGGCAGAATTCCTTTGCCGTTCCTCATGATATTGAGGGCCTTGCCGAGCTTTACGGCGGCAAAGAAAAGCTGATAGAAAAGATTGACGAGCTTTTCGCCACTCCTCCCCACTATGAAATCATCAGCTACGGCTGCGAAATCCACGAAATAACCGAGATGGCAGCTGCCGACTTCGGCCAATGCGCCATTTCCAACCAGCCCAGCTTCCACATTCCTTATATTTATTCCGCTCTCGGCAACGTTGAAAAAACCGCATATTGGGTTGAAAAGCTTTGCAAGGAAGCGTTCTCATTCGAAGATGACGGCTTCCCCGGCGACGAGGATAACGGAACAACCGCCATCTGGTATATTTTCGGCGTTCTCGGTCTTTATCCCTTCTGCCCCGGCAAGCCCGAATATGTCAAGGGCATCAAGCAGGTTGATAAAGCCTTCATCGGCGAAAAAGAGCTTGATGTTAACAAATTTGAAGGTAACAAAATCGCATACAAAGATTTAATATAAAGGAGAAAATAAAATGGACAGATATCTTATAATTAATGCCGACGATTTCGGCATGTGCAGAGGCGCAAACCTCGCCGTTATGGAGCTTCTCAAAAATCCCGAAAGTGCACTCACATCATCAACCGTCATGGCTCCCTGCGCATGGGCGCCCGAGGCATGCAGATTTGCCGCTGAAAACCCCGAACTCGCAATCGGTGTTCACCTGACATTAACAAGCGAATGGAGCAATTATCGCTGGGCTCCCGTTAATTCAAGCAACACGGATTCGCTTCGCGATGAAGAAGGCTTCATGTGGCACGAAAGCGATCAGGTTGAGAAAAACGTTGACATTGATGAAGTTGAAGGTGAAATCAGAGCTCAGGTTGAACGCTGCAAAAAGCTTGGCCTTGTTAACCCCTCTCATCTTGATAACCACATGGGTTCGCTCTACGGCATCGAAACAGGCAGATTTGAGCTTCTCCAGTCAACTCTCGCCATCTGCGGCGAATACGGCCTGCCTTTCCGCCTTCCCGGCAACGTCACCGACGAAATGATGGGCAACTCAATGCTTGATATCAATGTTGACAAAGGCCTTATTGAAATGGTGTTTGGCAAAATAGTTGCATTTGCAAACGCTCAAGGCGTTGCAATCCCTGATTATCTTATCCCCAACGAATGGAGCGGCCCTCAGAAGGACAGCTATGAGAATTTCAAGGAATACCTTTATAACCTTTATGCAAACATTCCCAACGGCGTAACCGAAACATATCTTCATCCCTCAATTGAGACCGATGACCTTAAGGGCACAACAGGCGCCTGGGAACGCAGAGTCTGGGAATACAGAATCATGAACGACCCGCAGACAAAACAACACATTGAGGCTCACGGAATCAAGCTTATCAACTACCGCGACCTTGCCGCAATGAAAAAATAACAATCAAAGCCTCTCAGCCGACAGCTGAGAGGCTTCTTGTTTTATCTGAACGCTACATAGAAATATGTTGTGCCGAGTTCGTTAAGAAGCGGATAGCAGCTTCTGGCCGCTGCCGATTCGCTGTTGCTGACTTTAAAGCCGCTGCTTGTTACCTCTATGCCGAGCGTTCCGCCGTTGCGCAACCCAACCGCGCTCAATGCATGGTTGGTCCCCGCCGCGTGGTTAACATACATCAGCGGCAAGCCCCTTGCAACAACAATTACAACGCTCGGCTGAAAACCCAGCGATATGCTTCTGCTGCCGTCGCCTGTGCCGAAATATGAACCGCTTTCGAACGGAGTGTTCAAATAGGTCTGCTGCTCCTGCGTTAAATGAATGCTTTCATCGTTGATATGTGAAGAGCAAAGAAGCTCCTTGCTGATAAAAGACGGAAAATCAAGGCTTGAGCTTTCTGCGGGGCAAAGCGAAGCATTAACCGTTGCCCATGCGCTGAGCACAAAAGCATCGGTATCGCGGTCTGAAACAATGCTGTCACAGCCCGATGTTAAAATGTCCAGCCCCGAAGCAAAGGTCAAGCAGTCAATAATATCCGTGAACGCTGCATGGCACGCCTCGCCGCCCGAGGAATACGGCGCATGAATGGAAAGGCGAAGTTTGATTTTTGCTTGCCTGCAATATTCATTTTCAACAAGCACTCCCTCATCGTTTTCCGTGAACGAATCAACAATTTCCATGCTCTCGATTCCCACCGCAACCGTTGTGTATTTGAGCGGAACCGCTTTTTTGATTGCAGGGTATTCCGTGAGGAATCTGATATATTCAAGCTCCTCCCTGCCCTTAAGCCACTCAACTATATTTGCAGGTAATGCACTTATTTCACTCATTATTTGCACCTCATTCCGTTTCAACAATAACCCTGATTATTGCCCAGATATAGAAAACCTCGCTGCCTTTATAAACCTTTTCCGCTCGGTCAATTCTGTATTTTTCACCAAGGCAGCTGATATATTCGCCGGCATCAGCCTCGGTCAAATCAGGGTCAGGCGGGCCGATATAAAGATAATATCCCTGCGAATTATAGCCGATTTCGGTGTTTACTCCGTAAAGATACATTTTATTTTTATATCGCAGAGGGCTGATAAACGCCCTCATTTCTTTAATTATTTCGCCTTCTTTTGAAGCAAATGCCGCAGGCCTGCCGTAGTCTTCAAAAATCGACTCTGCCCTCATACAGACACCTGCCTGAAAACAAATTCATCATCGTTAAGAAGCGGCAAAGCGGCTATCATTGCCTCGCTTTTCTCTTTTTCCGCTCTTTCAATCAGCGCCGACGGTGAAATGCTGACAGTAACATCGCCCGCCTTGAAGGAGGTTACTCCGTCTTCACCGCACATTTTTCTCATGCATAAGCGATAGTTAACCATGGCCGAGGCAGCATTGAGAACGCGGATATCGGCGCAATCCGCATTCGGCTTTAATCTCACCGTAAGCTCTGCCGCGGCAGCGGAGCACAGAGGCATCAGCTCCTCATCTGCGCCCTCTGCGGAATAATTCCTTTTAAGTGCCGCAAGAACATTCCAGCTGTCAATCAAAGCAATCCCTCCGTCAGACGGAAAGCACCTTTGATGCGCCGTCAAAGATTTTTGCAAAGCCTGCCGTGCAGCTGATAACAGCGCGCTCAAGCTGGCGGTCAATAAGCTTATCATATTCGGTCATAACATCGCCTGCCTTAACCATTTCAAGAGCAGCAGACTTATCAAGGCCGATAAGAGTGCCCTGACCGACCGCAGGAGATTTTAGAAGCTTTGCGCCAAGAGGTGTAATCATATCGCCCTTGCCGTGGAAGTTAAGGCCTGCCGCAGCATCCCTGAACTGCTCCATGTTGAGCATTGTTGCCATAACCTCGGGCTCGGCAATAATAGTGTTAAGCTCATAGGGGTCAAAGCCGTTCCAGAAATTAACAAGGTCGGAATAGGCAAGAGTGCCTGCGTTTTCGCATTCAACAACCTGCGCCGCATTATCCGAGCCGTCGCCGTTAACGATAACCGCAATGGCATCCTTAAGGAGCGTTCTTGCAATATATGCGCCAATCTGGCGGAGCGTAACGGTGAAAAGGTCAAGACGCTGGAATCTGATTGCTTCATAGGAAGCAACAAGGCTTCTGCCTCTTTTCTTAAGCTTAACAAGGTTTTCCTTTGTTCGGATGTTGGTTTCGGGGATAAATGCGCCCTCCTTAACAACCTTAAGCTCCTTTTCCTCCTCAGAAGGAATTGATGTTATTGAACGGTAATCCATGCCGTTAATAACGGTTGTTGACGCAACAATACCCGGCAGAATATCCGCCTGCTCAAGACCCTGTCTGACCGCTCTTGAAACATATTCGGGGAAAAGCACTGCGCTGTCGGAGTTTTTGAAAAACTTATCAACAACGTCGCTGCCGCTGCCGCCAACCTTAATGCCGAATCGCTTAAGCTGACGCTGATATGCGTCAAGGCCTTCAAGGGATGTTCCCTTATAGTTTTCGGCAGGGTCAAGGCTTTCAAGCGCCTTTGTAAAATTACCTGAGGCATAAAGCCCCTTTTCAAGCTTTATATTGTCATAATTAGCCATGTGAATTCTCCTTTCTTACATCAAAAAAGTTACGGTTGAATCTGCTTCATCAACAGAAATAACAAGATACTCTCTGCCGCTGTCAGAAGCCTTGACGCCTTTGCCGCCCGAAGCAAGCTTTGCATATCCGAGTGCGGGAGCAGAGCCGCTGTAAGCCGCAGTCACCGCGCCGCTGAGCTGAACGGAAGCGTAGCCGCCCTCGCCGTTAACAACAAAGCCACAGAACGCATCTCCGTCCGCGCAGGCAACAACCGTGTTTGATTCGCTGATTTTTACGGGGCAGCCGTTTTCAAGGTCTGCCGATGTTTTGAATGTTGCGGTGTTTGAATTAAAACCGCCGAATGATACTGACATAATTTTTCCTCCTTAAATTTTATATTCGGAATTTCCGTTTTCTTCCTCTGACTGGTTGCAGTCAAGCTGCCTTATAACGGGCAGATTTTTCTTTGCGCTCAATCGGAGCGCATCGCGCATTTCGCGCAGCATTTTAAAGGACAATGAGCCGCAGATTTCTTCAAGCGAATCGCTCTTGATTTCGGGTATAACCGAAGCTGCGCAGCGGATAATATCCGCCTTAAGCTCGTCCCTGTATTCGCTTGCCCACTCCGCAAGCCTCTCATCTTCCTGCATAGGGACAAACGATTTTATTACCCCCGCATTTTTCTGGGCGGGGACGGCAACGAATGACCATTCATAAGCATCTGTCGGTTCCGAAAGCAAATAAAAGCAAAGCTTGCCGCCGTAAACCCTGCCCTTCTGATGCTCGCAGCCCTCGGTTTTGATGTTTTTGCCGCACACAGAGCAGCTGATATCCTTCACACAGCAGCCGACGCTGGTTTCTTTTTTGATTCCGGCATCAATCTCAGCAATAAGGTCCTTATTTTTCTCGGTTCTGACCATATATGCCTTGGCTTTGATGAAGGTGTAGTCCTCGCCGTCCGAAGTCTTTCGTGTTTCATCTGTCACAACCTCTGCCGCATAGATTCTTGCCGACTGATCCTTGCTTTTCATGTTATGGTCAAAAATGCCTGTCTTCCCCACAAAAAGCTTGGCAAGCGTGTGAAGCGCAGAGATTGTGAATTTCTCATTATCCCTGTCAATCTCATTGTCACAAAGAACAAGTGAGAATGTGTAAAGCTCGTCATTACTTAGCTTCTTTCTTGCAAACTGCCCGATAAGCTCAAGCTCCTCTTCGGGCAGAATATTGCCTGTTTCTTTTTCCGTAATTATTCACCTCTCTTGATTTTTTCTGCCTGCGCTCTGTAAAGCATGGCTCGGCTGAGTTCAACCTCATCCTGAAGCGTGATATCGTCCCAAACAATTTCAGCTTCGCAGACATATCCTCTGCTGCGCAGAAACGCATTGCATATTTTACTTATCACCGGTGTCAGAATGCGCCTGTATGATTCAAGCTCGCTTGTGAGAACATCTGCCTGCTGAGCAGACATACGCTCCGTGCTGGACCATGAAAGCCCGAGCATAAAGGGCGGTATGCCTGTTTTGGCAACAATCTGTTCAAGCATCTGGCGCACGGGAACCTCGCTGTCAAGAATCTGATTATCAGCGCCGATAACCTTTATCTGAACATCGCCGACGGCCACAAAATCCTTGATTTCCGAGCCGCTCTGCATAGCCTCGCCCCATTCCTTTGCAACCTGCATTGCTCTGTCTTTCGCATAAGCTCTGTCAACCGCATCGTTCTTAGGGTTATATGTAACGGCAAAACGCAGATTGCCGACCCTTTCCCAATTCGCACCGATGCTGTCAAAAATCTTAAGCAGCACGGAGCTCACAAACGGCAGCCCCTTCAGAATTGAGCATCCCGTGAGCGCACCGGGTTCGGGATTCAAAACGCTCAAAAGGCACATTTCGGGCCTTGTTACCCGGCGAAGACCGGCACCGTCTCTGACGAAAACATCAATATCAAATCCGTTTTTGTGCCTTTTAAGCTCAATGTTTTCAAGCGGAGCATTAAAAAGTGCCTTCGGCGCTCCCTCGGAATCCGTAACAATTTCTCCAAGCGCCGTGCCGCATGTCAACAACTGCTCAAGATAGCTTGAAACAAAAGCCGATATCCCCTGCCTGTTGCCGCCCACAGGCACATTCGCCATGAAATTATTCAGCGCATTCTGAGCTTCCCTGTTCGAACATTCCGCCCTGAAGCCGCCCGTCAGGCGAACTGTTTTAAATATCGCCGCATCAATAACGGGAACTGCTTCGCGCAGAGCGTAGTAAAGCCTGATTTGAGGCGCTCCGAGCGGAACATAACCGTCCAGAATGCCGAAGGGATGCCTGTTTTTGCTTTGAGTTGCAGGGGCAGAAACCCTTGAAACATTTCTTTTTTTGAATATTCCCATTCATCTCCTCCTTTCTGCCGCAACGGCAAAAAATCCGTCATCATTAATACTGTCAACAACGGTTGAAACAAAATAGCGGATATCATCCATTGCATGGTCATTCTCTTTTCGCACGGCATCCTTTGCCGCGTTTTCCTCCCACCTGTAAAGCCCGAATTCCTTGATTGTGTCCCTGCACTCGGAGGAAAAAAGAATTTTCTTTTCCTTAAGGCAGTCCGAAACGCGCCTTATGCCGTCGATAACATCATTTTTTGCTGGCATCACTCTGAACCTTCCTGCACGTCTTATGCATTCAATAAAGCTTGCCGCAGACGGGTCAACTATAACCGATTCAATCGGCAGGCCATCTGCAAGGTCACACAGCGCATCGTAATGCTCGCTGTCGGTCCTCTGCCTGCCCTCAACACGGGAATTAAAATAGTATTCCCTTATTCTGTACCACCTGCCGCCATTCTCACCCCACAGACCGAACGATGAGGGGTTAACCGTTCCGTAGTCGCAGGATATGTAATATCTTTCAAAGCTGTCAGGCAACTCAACAACATGCTTTTCCTGCGAAAACATGGGATACACACAGCCCTGCGCCGCAACCCAGCGCCCCAGAACAAAACGCTCGTAGAATGCGCCGGAATAAAGCTTTTCATAGCGGCGAATGATAGACGGTGTGAGCGACGGGTTATCCTTCATGGTAAAATGGAGATAAAAGCAATTTTTCTCGTCGCACTTTTTTATCCATTCCTCATGGAACCAATGCATCGGGTGTTCAGGGTTGCAGTTGAACCAAAGCTTGGAGCCTTCCACGGAGCATCTTGCAAGCGCCTGCTCAACAAAAGAACGCGGCATAAGAGTGACCTCGTCAAGCAAAACTCCGGCAAGCGTCATTCCCTGTATCAAAGCTGCAGAACTCTCATCCTTTCCGCCGAAAAGATAAAAACGGTTTGTTGTTCCCTCTCGGGTTATTTCGATAAGATTCTTTGAATGTTTTTCGTTGCACAAAAATCCGAGTTCTTGCAAAACAGGCAGAATGACCGTCACCACATTTCGCCGCAGGGAAGCAATGGTTTTGCCGCAAAGAGCAAAGGAGCAGTCCGAAAAAGCAGAAAAAGCCCAGGTTATAAACGCAACGGACATGCACAGGGTCTTGCCCGAACGCACAGCACCGTCGCAGATTATTGCGTCATAGCCGCTGAACGGGCTTTCGGGCAGCCACCAGCAAAGAGCCTTCATCTGCTTTTCGGAAAACGCCGTGAAGGCCTGTTTCTTTGGCTTTTTGCTCAATCGGGGTCCTCCCCGGAAAGCATTTTTGCGCCATCTGAGAGTGCCTTTATAAAGCTGCTCTCGGAAGATTCTTCGCCCGTGCCGATTTTTTCAAGATGCTCAAGAGCTTTAATTCTGTCAAAAAACTTTATTTCCAGCCCTCCGCCCTTAGGCTTCTTGATGTCGGAAACATTGAAAAGGTCCAGCTTTTCGATTTCTTCGGCACTCATGCTTTCTTCGCAAAGCATAAGCTTGATTGCATCGGCAACCGAGCCGAAAGCCAACCGCATAAGCCCTCTTTCCACCGAACCGAGCGCTCTTTTCTCTTTTTCACATTTTGATATTTCCGCCCTGATATCTTCCCTCGCCAGCAGCCTTGCGGCGCTCCTTTGAGGCATAACCGAAAATCCCGCTCTTGCGGCGCAGCCCCTCGCGTCTGCGCCCTCCGCGCAATAAGCGCAGAACAGCCTTTCTTTTTCTGTCAGCTTTTTCGCCAACCGACCAACTCCTTCCCGAAAGAATTTCATAAATCCTTTCACCCATAGCGGGAACTGCGGTTTTTTAAAACGTAAAAAGGTTCAGTTTTTTCTTTGACGCAGCAAATATTATCCGGGTTTTCTTTCCGTTTTCGCCTGTTTTGGCCTTTAAATCGCCGTTTTTCTTCAATTTTTTCAAAGATTTTAATTTTTTGGATTTTTTTGCATTTTTACTTGACTTTAGGCATTTTCGGGTGTACCATAAAAGGGCAGAAAAAATTTTTTGAATTGCGTGGTGAAAAAATTTGGGCAGTTCCGATATTCCCAACCCTCGAAGTAGATTCGTAACTACATATTTCCGCCTTGACGGAGCTGACCGAGTGATTTAACCATATAAATCGCTTTTGCTTAATTTGCGTCGTCTTTGCGGAAGAAAGGCGGCGTTTTTTTATGGAAAATTTTGAAGAGTTGCTCTCCCAAATCAGTGAGCTGATTCAGCAGGGCGGCATATCCGCATTGCGCGAGCTTCTGACCGAACTCAATGTTGTTGATACAGCTCAGATTATTGAAGAGCTCAATTCAAAAGAAAGACTTTTTGTTTTCAGAGTTTTGCCAAAAGATATTTCGGCGGAAGTTTTTGCCTATCTCGAACCCGACACTCAGGCAGACCTTGTTCGCATGATTAACGACACGGAGCTCGAGCAGCTTCTTGACGAAATGTTTCTTGATGACACGGTTGACTTCCTTGAAGAGGTTCCTGCAAACGTTGTTACGCGTGTTCTGGCTCATTCAGACCCCGAAACAAGAAAACTTATTAACAGATTTCTCAAATATCCCGATGACTGCGCAGGCAGCCTGATGACGATTGAAATGGTGCATCTGCGCACAAGCCTGACTGCGGCCGAAGCCATCGACAGAATAAGAAAAAACGGCGTAGACAAAGAAACCGTCTACACCTGCTACTGCATCGACAAGGAGCATCATCTGCTCGGCAGCATCCCTCTGCTCTCGCTTCTGCTTTGTGACAAGGACACTCTTGTCGGCGATATAATGGAGGACGATGCTCAGCTGATTTCGGTCAACACTCTCGATGACCGTGAGTATGTTGCCGATATAGTTAAAAAATACGACCTTCTGAGCATTCCCGTTGTTGATAACGAGAACCGCCTTGTGGGCATCATCACGGTTGACGATATCGTTGACGTTATTGAAGAAGAAACCACAGAGGACTTTGAAAAGATGGCCTTGCTTGCTCCGTCTGATGACGAATACCTCAAAACTGGTGTTTTCAAGCTTGCAAGGAACAGAATTCTCTGGCTTCTTATTCTGATGATTTCGGGAACCTTCACGGGCAAAATAATTGAGGGCTACGAAACCCTGCTTGCGGGCTTTGTTGCGCTGACAGCCTCAATGCCCATGCTCATGGGTACAGGCGGTAACGCAGGCAGCCAGGTTTCAACCCTTATCATCCGCGGCCTTGCCGTTGGTGAAATCGAAATAAAGGATTACCTTAAAATCGTTTTTAAAGAGCTGCGTGTTGCCGCAATATGCGGCCTTGTTCTCGGCATCGCCAATATTTTAAGAATGTATCTCTTCTGCGAAGGAACGCTTGAAGTTTTTCTTGTTGTTTCGCTTGCAATGTTCTGCGCAATAGTTGTTGCAAAGCTTATCGGCTGTTCGCTCCCGATTTTTGCAAAAATAGTTAAGCTTGACCCTGCACTTATGGCAGGCCCGATGATAGCAACCTTGGTTGACATCGTAACACTTGTTATATATTTCGGCTTGGCAAAAGCATTTTTGATATAATTTTAAAGGGGCTGCAAAAGCAGCCCCTTTTTTCATTCCGTATTGACTGAATTAATCCGAAATGATATTATAAAACAAAGTAAACTTGAGTTTACATAATGTTTGTAACCCCTTATTTACATAGATATTTTTGATTTTTAATAAATGTACACCCAAGTTGGTTGAAACGCGGCGAAAAAACAGCTAAAATTTCGTCGAAGCACAAAGGAGGAAATCCAATGAGTATTGCAGATAAAATAGTTAAGCTCAGAAAAGAAAAAGGCCTTTCACAAGAAGCTTTTGCAGAAAAGCTGGGAGTCTCCCGCCAATCCGTTTCAAAATGGGAATCCGGCAGCGCCCTTCCGGACACGGATAAAATCGTTGCCATGAGCGAGCTTTTCGGGGTTTCAACAGATTTTCTTTTAAAGGAAGATGTTTGCGGAAGCATGAGTAACGATGAAGACTGCATTCCCGAAGAATCCTCGTCGGCAAGCGATAATTTCATTTATGAGCCCGCATCTATCGAGCCTAAAAAACGTCCCAAAGGAAAAATCGCAAAAATAATCGCCCTTATCCTTGTTCTTTGCATTGTCGCGGTGTCGATTGCGGTTCCCGTATATTACGGCGGTGTGCGTGAAGCATGGTGGGAGCTTAACGGCGGCAAAGTTAAGTATCCTTATATTCTTGTTCACGGCCTTGGCGGCTGGGGCGAAGGCGACGGCATTAACGAAACCGTTCAATATTGGGGCGCCACTACCTGTAACCTGACAGAACACCTTAACGAACAGGGCTTTGAGGTTTATGCTCCGAGCGTTGGCCCCGTTTCAAGCGCATGGGACAGAGCATGCGAGCTTTATGCCCAGATTACGGGAACAACCGTTGACTACGGCGAAGCGCACTCAAAAGAACATAATCACGCACGCTTCGGCAGAGAATACACCGAACCTCTGGTTGAAAACTGGGGCGATAAGATAAACGGCGGCCAAAGAGTCAAAATCAACCTTATCGGCCACAGCTTCGGCGGCGCAACCGTCAGACTTCTCACCTCTCTTCTCGAATACGGAAGCAAGGAGGAAATGGCGGCAACAGGCGATGAAACCTCTCCCCTTTTCATGGGCGGCAAGGGCAACTGGGTCCACAGCGTAACCGCTCTTTGCGCTCCGCACAACGGTTCTTCATTAACCGAAGTTCTCAATTCCGTGGGCGGCCTTGTGGGCATCGGTGACACCACAGACCTGCTTGTCAGCCTCTGCTTCGGAGTTGCTGGCATAGCTTCCCCCGCTCAGAACGTTTATGACTTTAAGCTCGACCATTTCGGAATCGGAAACGACTCCGCCGAAAACGCGGTTGATACCCTCACCGCCTCAGGCAATGACCATGCAGGCTATGACCTCTCTCCCGACGGCGCGGCAAAGCTCAACGAAATGATTCAAACGGTTGAGGATGTTTATTATTTCTCATATTCCTACAGCACAACAAAGCCCGGCACATTCCTCAAAGGTCAGGTGCCCAACACCAACACTCTGCCCATTCTCATGCCTTTTGCGCTTGCAATGGGTTCATACACGGGCGCAACCGACGGCGGCATAGCCATTGACGAAACCTGGCAGGAGAATGACGGACTTGTAAGCGTTGTTTCGGCAAGATATCCTTTTGGCGAAGAATATGTTGATTTCTCGGCTGAAGGAATCGAGCTTGATGAAGAACATTGGGAAGAAATCCAAAGAGGCATCTGGAACGTTGCAGAAACCAAGGACGGCGACCACGGCACTGTTATCGGCCTCAACGCCGCTGAGGACAGCACAAAAAGCTTCTGGCTTAACCTTGCCACGATGATTGAAGGACTTAAAAGATAGTTGAAACATGTTTTAAGGCAACCATCCCGTTTATAAAATTAAAAAGGCCGCCGTGTGCGGTCTTTTTTCGTTGACGGCAAATTGATAATATGATATTATTATTGTAGGGGTCGGTGTCCCCGACGACCCGCATGCACCGCAAGGCGCATAGCAAAAAAGGTGTGATAAAAATGAAATGTCAAAACTGCGGCGCAAGAGTTAAAAAAATCGAAGAAATATGCCCCGAATGCGGTGCGTATATAAGCAGGGAGGCAGAGCCTTCTGCTTTGCCTGTGCGGAGCGAAAATGAGGTTGAAATCAACCTTGAAAAAGAAGAGGAAAAAATCATAAATATCGACGAAGGCTCACCGGAAGAATATAATTTCAAGAATTTTCTTCTCCTTCCGTCAATTCTCAGATTCGGCGGCGGAATTGCGCTTTTTATTGTTTGCATTTTATCGTTTGGTTCAAAAAAATATCTTTTCAGAGCATCTTCTGTGTATTCGCTTATGTTATGCCTTTTCCTTGCTGCTTTTCTGATTTTTAACGGCATCGCCTCGATTGTTCAGGAAAGCAAATGCAGGCTGACAATCAACAACAAAAGGGTTTACGGAACAATCCCTCTCGGTATTTTTGACACTCAACATATTGACGTGAATATTGCAGATATTATTTCGGTTAACGAAACGGGATTTCATTCGAGATATCCGAACCCCGAAGTACATATCGTAACAAAAGAGGAAGAATTTGTTGTCAAAGGGTCATCGGGCACCATGCTCAAAAATTTCAGTAACACTTTGCAGAAAAAAATGAAAGGAGAAACTGAATGAACGATAATTCCATCGCCATTATCGGCGGCGCAGACGGGCCCACGGCAATCTTTGTTGCAGAACCCAATCCGACCTTTCTCTATGCGGCCCTTGCAATTGCGTTAATCTCTCTTATTGTTGTGTCGGTAATCCTTATAAAAAGAAGAAAAAAATAACAAATAGTACATTTTACCAAAAAAGACCGTTTTTTACGGTCTTTTTTGTTGCGGTAAATATTGACTTTAAAATGTATTTTGGGTATCATAATAGGGTAAAAATATTATAATGGCGGGAGTTTTGGATATGATGAAAAATACCGACAAAACCATGGAAAAAATCGTTGCTCTCTGCAAAGGCAGAGGCTTCATTTTTGCCGGCAGCGAAATTTACGGCGGCCTCGCAAACACCTGGGACTACGGCCCCCTCGGCGCAAGAATGAAAAACAACGTTAAAGACACATGGCGCAAAAGATTCATTCAGGAAAGAAAAAACAGCTATGAGGTTGACGCAGATATCCTCATGCATCCCAGAGTTTGGGAAGCAAGCGGCCATGTAGGCAGCTTTTCCGACCCTCTGCTTGACTGCAAAGAGTGCAAAATGCGCCACAGAGCAGACAACCTTATTGACGACTTCAATCCCGATGCCCATGCAGACGGCATGACGAAGGAAGAAATGTTTGAGTATATTAAAGCTCATTCAATCCCCTGCCCTCATTGCGGCAAGCATAATTTCACGGATATCAGAGAATTCAACCTGATGTTCCAGACCTTCAGAGGCGTCACAAACGACAGCAAGAGCGTTATCTATCTGCGCCCCGAAAATGCTCAGGGTGAATATGTTAACTATCTCAATGTTCAGAGAACAATGAGAGCAAAGCTTCCCTTCAGCATCGGCCAGATAGGCAAGGCTTTCAGAAACGAAATCACCCCCGGCAACTTCACCTTCAGAACAATCGAGTTTGAGCAGATGGAGTTCCAGACCTTCTGCAAAGAAGGCACCGACAGCGAGCTTTACGATTATTTCAAGGAATACGGCATGAAGTATTATCAGGATTTGGGCATCAACCCCGAAAACCTTCGCTTCCATGACCATGAAAAGCTTGCTCACTACGCAAAGGCTGCATGCGACATCGAATTCCTCTTCCCGTTTGGCTGGGGCGAGGTCAACGGCACACACAACAGAACCAACTTTGACCTCACAAGGCATCAGGAATACAGCGGCCAGAAAATGGATTATCTTGACCCCGAAACCAACGAAAAATATATCCCCTTCATCATCGAATCCACCTACGGCCTTGACAGAACCGTTCTTGCCCTTCTCTGCGAGGCTTATGATGAAGAGGTTATTGATGCAGAAAAGAACGACACCAGAGTTGTTCTTCACCTCAACCCTGCAATTGCGCCTTTCAAGGCAGCAGTTCTTCCCCTTTCAAAGAAGCTTTCGGCAGATGCCCTCAAGGTCTATGAAAAGCTTCAGAAGAAGTTTATGGTTGACTTTGACGAAACAGGCTCCATCGGCAAGAGATACCGCCGCGAGGACGAAATCGGCACACCCATCTGCATCACCTTTGATTTTGATTCGCTCGAGGATAACTGCGTAACGGTTCGTGACCGCGACACAATGCAGCAGGAAAGAATCTCAATTGATGCGCTCGAAGATTATATTGCTTCTCGCATAGGATTTTAATTAAGTTAACAATTAATTCAATCATACAGAAAGGAACATGAGTTTTATGAAAGTTAATTTCACCGAAACCGTGCTCAGAGATGCTAACCAGTCTCTTATCGCAACAAGAATGCCTTTCTCGGATTTCAAGCCCATTCTTGAAAAGCTTGACAAGGCAGGCTATTATTCGCTGGAATGCTGGGGCGGCGCAACCTTTGACTCCTGCCTGCGTTACCTCAACGAAGACCCCTGGGAAAGACTTCGCAACATCAAGAAGGCTTGCCCCAACACTAAGCTCCAGATGCTTCTGAGAGGGCAGAACCTTCTCGGCTACAAGCACTATCCTGATGACGTTGTTCGCGCTTTCATCAGAAAGAGTGTTGAAAACGGCATCGACATCATCAGAATTTTCGATGCGCTCAACGACGTTCGCAACATTGAGGTTGCCGTTGACGAAACTCTCAAGTGCGGCGCTCACGCATCGGGCACAATCTGCTACACAATCAGCCCCATCCACAACCTTGAAAGCTATGTTAAGCTCGCAAAAGAGATTGAAGCTCTCGGCGTTCAGTCCATCTGCATCAAGGATATGGCAGGCATCATGAGCCCCAAGGAGGGTTATGACCTCGTTAAGGCTCTTAAAGCGAACGTTAAAGTTCCCATCGTTGTTCACACCCACTCAACAACAGGCCTCGGCTTTATGACACTTCTCAAGTGCGTTGAGGCCGGTGCAGACGTTATCGACTCCGCTATTTCCTGCTTCTCGGGCGGCACATCACAGCCTGCAACAGAAACCCTTGTTTATACTCTCAAGCAGTATGGCTATGAGGTTGACGTTGACGAAAACATTTGCAAAGAAATCAACGATTTCTTCAAACCCATCCGTGCAAAGGCACTTGAAAGCGGCCTGCTCAATCCCGTTGTTATGGGCACTCAGACCGATGCTCTTATTTATCAGATACCCGGCGGCATGCTTTCAAACCTTGTTGCTCAGCTTACTGCTCAGAAGAAGCTTGATAAGCTTGATGAGGTTCTTCTTGAAACTCCCAGAGTCCGTGAAGACCTCGGCTATCCTCCCCTTGTTACTCCCATGAGCCAGATGGTTGGCGTTCAGGCAACTGCCAATGTTCTTGCAGGCGAAAGATATAAGAACATCTCCAAGGAAGTCAAGAGCTATATCAAGGGTGAATACGGACAGGCTCCCGGCAAGGTCAGCGAAGAGCTTCAGAAGCTTGTTCTCGGCGACGAAAAGCCCTACACAGGCAGATTTGCAGACACTCTTGCACCCGGCATGGAAGAAGCAAAGGCCTATCTCGGCGATAAAGCAACCTGCGAAGAGGATGTTCTTTCATATATCGCATTCCCCACACAGGCAGAGGCTTTCTTCGAGAAGCGCGAAGCTGACAGAAAGAACACATTCACTTATACAATCAAGAGAATTGACTGAGGGTGACAGATATGTTTGCAGATAAAATCACATTAACCATGCCCGAAACACTGCTTGTGGCAGTTGCAGGCATTTTAGTTGTTATCGCTGAACTTGCACTGATTACCGTTCTCATTCTCGGTATTTCAAAAATGATGAGATCAATTGAGAGCAAGCTCACCGGCGGAAAGGACGAAGCCGCCGAAGTTTCAGTCACTGCCGTACCCGCTGCAGCTCCTGCACCCGCAGCCGCACCTGCAGCAGCACCCGCAGCAGCTCCCGTTGCTTATGCACAGAGCGGCATTCAGCTCATTGACGTTGATGAGCCCACAGCGGCTGTTGTTATGGCGCTCGTAAGCAATCAGAGCGGCATTCCCCTTGAAAGGCTCAGCTTCAAATCAATCAGAGGAATAACCGAACTTGTTGACGTTGACGAGCGTACAGCCGCAACAATAATGGCAATCGTCAGTAAAGAAAGCGGCATTCCGCTGGACAGACTCAGCTTTAAATCAATCAAAAAAGTGGAGGAATAATTATTATGAAATACGTTGTAAATCTTAACGGTAAAGCTTATGAAGTAGAGGTTGAAGAAACCCAGGCAGTTATTATGAACGTGTCTGATGCACCTGTTGCAGCAGCACCCGTTGCTCCTGTTGCAGCTCCCGCAGCAGCCCCTGCACCCGTTGCAGCCCCCGCTCCTGCTGCTGAGCCTGCTCCTGCCCCCGCTCCCGCTCCTGCAGCACCTGTAGCAGGCGGAACAAACGTTACCGCTCCCATGCCCGGCACAATCCTTGCAGTTAACAAAACTCCCGGTTCAACAGTTGCAGCAGGCGATGTTATCATCGTTCTTGAAGCTATGAAAATGGAAAACGAAATCGTTGCTCCCTGCGCAGGCACAGTTGCTCAGGTTCTTGTTTCAAAGGGCTCAACTGTTGAAACCGATGCTGTTCTTGCAGTTATCTCCTAAGGGGCAAAACTATGGAATTCATAACAGAAATACTCAAAGGAATATGGGAAAGCTCCGGCTTCGCACTTCTTCAGTGGCAGAATGCCGTTATGATTCTTGTTTCCGTTGTATTCCTTTATCTTGCTAT
>JAZRIG010000022.1:0-1931 GCA_045645145.1 Acutalibacteraceae bacterium | reverse complement strand
AAGAACAATCAGGTCGATGCCGGCGCCGTCGAGAAGCTCAATGAGTTTGCCCTCAAAATCGGGAGTTTCCTTTTTGAGCACGGTTTCGGTTCTGATATTTGCCTTTGCGGCTCTTTCAAGCGCATATGCGCCCGCCTTGTTGGAAATAACGAGGGTTATTTCACCGCTTTTGATTATTCCCGCCGCCTGGGCGTCAATCAATGCCTGAAGATTTGTTCCGCCGCCCGAAACAAGAACGGCAATGCGAGCTTTTTTCATGTTTTCACTCCGTTTAATATTTAATGCGAATTGATGTTATTTACTCAGCAAATAACAACCTTCTCTTCGCCCTTGATGATTTCGCCGATAACGTAAGCGTCGATGCCGTTTTCCTTGAGGACTGAAAGTGAAAGCTCAACCTCATCTGCGGGAACAACGATGCTCATACCAACGCCCATATTGTAGGTGTTATACATATCTCTTTCGGGAATGTTACCCCACTTTGCGATTACATCAAAGATGGGAAGCACCTTAACAGCGGACTTGTCAATTTTTGCACAGAGTCCGTCGGGAATGCTTCTGGGAATATTTTCATAGAAGCCGCCGCCTGTGATATGTGAAATACCCTTGACTGCAACCTTTTCAATAAGAGCGAGAACGGGTTTTACATAAATCCTGGTGGGTACTAAAAGAGCCTCTGCAATTGACTTGCCGCCAAGCTCCTCACGGGCAACATAAAGCTGGGAGTTGTGATTGTCAATATCAAATACCTTTCTGCAAAGGCTGAAGCCGTTGGAGTGAATACCCGTTGAGGGAAGAGCGATAACAACATCGCCCACAGCCATCTTGCTGTTGTCAATCATCTTGGGCTTGTCAACAACGCCTACTGCGAAGCCTGCAAGGTCGTAATCCTCCTCGGGCATAAGACCGGGATGCTCTGCGGTTTCACCGCCGATGAGTGCACAGCCTGACTGAACACAGCCCTCTGCAACACCGCCTACGATTTCAGCAATTTTTTCGGGGTAGTTCTTGCCGCAAGCGATATAGTCAAGGAAGAAGAGAGGCTTTGCACCGACACAGATGATGTCGTTTACACACATAGCAACGGCATCAATGCCGATTGTATCGTGCTTATCCATAAGGATTGCAAGCTTAACTTTTGTGCCGCAGCCATCTGTACCTGAAACGGTAACAGGATGCTCCATACCTGCAATGCAGGAGAGGTCAAAGCAACCGCCGAAGCCGCCTACCTCATCAATACAACCCTCGTTGCGGGTTCTTGCAACGTGCTTTTTCATCAGCTCTACGGATTTATAGCCGGCAGTAATATCAACGCCTGCTGCTGCGTAGCTTTCGCTGAAGCTTTTTTCCATGATTTATTCCTCCTGTGAATTTTCACATATTTTATTATTTAAGTTTTTGATTAACCTTTGCCGTTCCAGCAATAAGTGCAAACACACTCTTCGGGAAGTCCGATTGCTTCGACAAGACCTGCAATTGACTGATAGCCGAGAGTTGTAAGTTTGAGTTCCTTGCATATGATTTCGCGCAGCTTCTTGCCCCTTTCGGTTGAAGCATCGCAATATTCATCGATATATTTATCTCCTTCTGCACCTTCAAGGTCGTGAATAACACGTCTTGCAATGAGGTCATCGTCTGAGGTGTTTCGTGAGAAGTTGAGATATTTGCATCCGTACATAATCGGCGGACAGGCAGAGCGCATATGCACTTCCTTTGCACCGTGTGTATAAAGGAAATCTATGGTTTCGCGCATCTGAGTTCCTCTTACGATTGAGTCGTCAACAAAGAGAAGGCTCTTGTTCTGAATAAGGTCATGAACGGGAATCATCTTCATCTTTGCAACCTTGTTGCGCTCACTCTGATTTGTGGGCATGAAACTTCTCGGCCATGTGGGAGTATATTTGATAAAAGGTCTTGCAAAGGGAATTCCG
>JAZRIG010000021.1:0-9729 GCA_045645145.1 Acutalibacteraceae bacterium | reverse complement strand
GCTCTTGTCATGAAAGATGAGAAGTGGGTTCTCAAGTGGTATGCAAAGGTTAGAGATGACGTTCAGGAAAACGATAAAGGTATTTCCCAGTCATACTACGGCACATACGATCTTAAGATCGATCCCGTTACCGGTGCAGCTTTTTCTGCCGCAGCAGCAGTTTCTCGCCGTACAGCGGATATTCCCTCATACGCATGGCAGACTGCAAACGCCGGCGCATCAAACTGCCAGGGTCTCGCAACAGTTAAAAATGAGATAAACTATATCTTCCTTCACGATACCGTTCACACCTTTACCTGCGGTGAAAATCCTGCTGATTCCGCAGCTCCCGTAGAGAAGAAAACCGCAACATTCCTTGAGAATGACGGAACTCAGCTTTCAGCTGTTGAGTATGCTCCCGATGAAGCTGTTACAATTCCTGCAGCAGTTGCAAATCAGTACGGTTGGGCTGACGTTACAGACGCTAACTCACTTACTTACGGAACCGTTACAACCGATTTGACAGGTCTTACAATGCCTGCAAAGAACATCACATATAAGCGTGTTCTTACAACAGATAAATTTGACATTACCGTTGATGTTGACGGCGGTGTTGTTGATGCCGACAAGCTTCCCGAAGGCACAACTGCAAATGAAGACGGCTCAATCACAGTTAAGGCTCCTTTCAATACCGATATCGACCTTAATACTGCTGTTCCCACAGATGCTCTTTCCAAGCCGGGCTATGCAGCTTCTTGGGATCCCGCAACAGTTAAGATTGAAAACATTATTACAGGCGCAACAGCAAATGTTGTTTGGACTCCCGAAAAGTACGAGGCAACCTTCTATCTGGATAAGGCTGCTCTTGACAGCGGCGAGGCTCTCGGCACAAAGGAGGATATTGCCTATGATGCCAGAGTTTCATATACCGCAATAAAAGATATTGAATATAATGATAAAAACGGTGTACCTCTCAAGTTTGCAGGCTGGATGGACAAAGACGGCAACGAAGTAAGCACCGGTGAAACAATCAAATATACTTATACCGAAAACATGTCCTTCTATGCAAAATGGACTTCCTATAAGTATTCAACAACCGTTATGGTCAGAGACTATGAAAACGGCGGCTGGCAGATTCTTGGAACCAAGTATGCAGACAACGGCAGCCTTGCTTTAAGTGCAATTCGGGCAATGGCAGAAAATGCAGGTTATATCTATGTTGGCGCTTCTGAATCAGGCGACATTTACAATAAACTTACATCTGATGTTGCTTTTGATGCTGCAGAAAAGAAAATTTATGCATACACCAAGACAGAGATCAACGTAACATGGCAGGTTCCCGTTGCTGATGAAGAAACTGGCTTGATTACAGAAGAATACACAACAGAAAATGCTAAGTTTGCAACCCAGCCTTTCACAGATGCTTATTCAGCTAAAGAAGTAAAAACAACACTTACCACAACTGCTCCCACAGGCTATAAGTTCCTCGGTTGGTTTGATGAGAACGGCAAAGAGGTTGCTTACGGTGCAACAGGTGCGGTTCTTAACACTGCAGACGGCCTTGAAAGAGTAATTACCGCCAAATATGAAGTTGTTGAGTATTCAGTTGCGTTCCAGCTTACTTCCGGTACTTCTGATGTTCTCAACATGAGCGGAAAATACACTATCGGTTCTGAGCTTAACTTTGCTGAAGCAACATTTATCAGCAAAAACACTGAAAAGGAAAGCGAACTTCCCACCATTGGCCTTGAAAACAGCAAGCAGCCTAACGGCGGATATGCACTTCTTGATGGTTATAAGTTCATGGGCTGGTATCTCGGCAAGGATACCGTAAATGAAAAAGAACTTGATGTTGAAGAGACTCTTGTACTTACAGCTGATGTTATAAAGACATACGCTTCCGGTTCTTCAATTACCGTTATGGGTAACTGGGAAGGCGAGAGCTATGAGCTTGTTATTTACTATCAGACCGGCGATTCAACTGAAGAAGTTGCAATGGAGCCGATTATGGTTCAGACAGGTGCAAAGCTTGATGAACACCTTAACAATGCAAAGGCAATTGTTAACGCAAACCTTCCCGAAGGCAAGACATTCAGCGGCTGGAAGTTTGATGGCGATGAAGCTACAGTAAATTACATGCCTGCTTACGGCGCTACCGCTCGTGCTCAGTATACTTCAGACCCGCTTGTTGTTTATATTGATTTCAACAACGGCACAGAAGAGAATCCCCTTACTCTTGCAGATACAATGCAGCCCTACAGCGGTCAGAACTGCTACTACGGTTTAGACCTTAACGAAGTTCCTCCTGTTACAACAAGCAACCCCAATCCTCAGAGCTTTACCGGCGCAATCAGAAACATGACAATCACAATGACCCCCGGCGAAACTTATGAATGCGTTGATTGGGTAATCTATCATGTTCCTGCAGGTAAGGATGTTTACACCAGAGAAAACTGGGAAGACGGCGCTAACGATGAAGGAACATCAATAGCTAAGACCACTCTTGTTTATCAGGCACAGTGGAAAGAGCATGGCGAGTTCTTCTTCAGAATTAACGACACAAGCGGCGCAATCTCAAGAGCTCTCGGTAAGAACTTCAAGATGTATTATTGGTATAACGGATATCCGCGTGATAAGGAAACCGGTTCCGATATTAACCTTGATCCCGAATTCAACGTTATTTTGTTCTATCAGATTAAGCTTGAGAACTGGGATTGGAGCAGATTCTTTGATATCGAAATGTGGCAGTCACTCACTCTTTGCATTGACCCCTATGAAATCAACAAATCAGCTCTTAACCCCGCAAACTTCATTAAGCTTCTTCAGGCTCTCTTCCAGGGTCTCGGAAACGGCTTTGAAGGCGAAGGCGATTCAATTATCTAATCAGATAATTTGACTAATCCCCCTGTGCAAAAGCACAGGGGGATTTTTGCGTTTAAAACATGATGCTTGCGCTTATCGCGGAAACAACAAAGCTTGTCATATCGGCAAGAAGAGCTGCGGGAACGGTGCATCCGCTGTTTTTTACACCTACTGAACCGTAATAAACAGTAACGGCATAAAAGGTTGTTTCTGTTGAACCCATTATTATTGAGGCCACGCGGCCTTCAAAAGAATCGGGACCGAAATTTTGCAGGATTTGTTCAAACATGGTCAGAGAACCGCTTCCCGAAACAGGGCTGAGAATAGCTAAAGGCAAAACCTCTGAGGGAATGCCGCTGAGGCTTGCAATCGGTTCAAGCATTCGGGTTATAACCGCAAGCGCACCGGATTGCCTCAGCATAGTGACGCCGAGAACAAGCCCCATAAGAGTCGGCAAAAGATTAACAGCTGAACCGAATCCTTTTTTTGCGCCGCTGACAAAACATTCAAAAACGTTTAACCCCTTTGCAAGACCGCAGATAACGATTATAACCGTTATTGAAGGAACGGCAAGGGCGGTTATTTTTTCCATTTTATTCCCTCCGATATTTTAATCATTATAAATGCTGCTGTCAGGCCAACGGTCAATGCGGCGGCCGAAGATAACCATGAAGCAGGCATTATATCAAACGGATTTTTACTGCCGTAATCCTGTCGCATGGATGCAACGGTTGTGGGAATAAGATGAAAAGCTGCAGAGTTCATAACAACGAATTTAATCATATCAGAGCTTGCGTTGGTTTTGCCCTTGTTTTCTTCCTGAAGCCTTTTCATCGCCTCAAGCCCAAGCGGCGTTGCGGCATTGCCAAGCCCGAGAAGATTCGCAGTAACATTCATGGAAATTGCTTTGGCTGTTTTGCTTTTCATGTTCATTTTAGGAAATATCAGCTTCATCGCAGGCGACAAAGCGCGGCACACAGCGGCTGTTACCCCTGCCTTTTCAGCTATTTCCATAAGTCCGCTCCAAAGGCAGATTGTTCCGCCGAGCCTTATGCAAAGAGAAACCGCATCCGATGCGCTTGAAATAATCGAGTTTGAGATTGTTGATAAGTTGCCGTTAAAGACCGCAGCAATAAATGAGAAAACCACCATTCCCGCCCAAAGATAATTTATCATCGGAAATCTCCTTTCGCATGAACAAAGCAGTGTGAAGAATATTGTTTTCCAACAATATATGTTAATGTTCTCCCGAATATGACTTTATTCGTTGACTTTTATCCCAAAAAGTGGTATAAAATAAATTGAAGTATATAAAAGAAATCCCATATTTGGAGGGTGATTTATGTTTTCAGGTTTTGTTCGTGAAATAGATGATGTCGGAAGAATTGTAATCCCTAAACAGTTGAGGAAAGAGCTTGGGCTTACCGAACCGCATTGCAGATTGGAAATGTTTTCCGACGGAAAACAAATAATTTGCAAAAAGGCTGTTGAGAATTGTGTTTTTTGCAAATCCGAAACAGAGTTGGAGGCTTTTGAAGGAAAGTATGTTTGTAAAAGCTGCCTGGATAAGCTGAAAGCGAAGTGATTTTTGCCCCGCAGGAGATTTAGTTCTCTTGCGGGGATTTTTTGCCCTTTTACTGAATATATATGATTATCGACCTGTGATTTTGCATGATAAATAAAGTAAACACAAAAACGGTGTTTGCAGGAAAGGATAATCATCATGAATTGGCATTCATTATCCGCATTGGAAGTGTCTCAAAAACTGAAAACAAATATGCAAGAAGGAAGAAGTGACAGAGAGGCGCAGAAGCTTCTTGAAAGAAACGGAGAAAATAAGATTACAGATAAGAAAAAGCAGTCCGTCTTAAAGCAGTTTTTGGTGCAGTTTTCGGATTTCTGCGTTATAATTCTTTTCATTGCATGCATTGTTTCTTTTTTAACCGGTATAATTGAGGGGAAAGGAGATTTCATTGAGCCGATAGTAATTTTAGCTATAGTTATTTTGAATGCGGCAATCGGGGTTTATCAGGAACGACGTGCCGAGAAGGCTATTGATGCCTTGAAAAAGCTTTCGGCCCCTTCCGCAACAGTAAAACGTTCGGGCAAAATCAAAATGATACCCGCTTCGCAGATAGTGAATGGCGATATAATTTATTTGGAAAGCGGCGATATGGTGCCTGCTGATGCGCGCCTGATTTCTGCTAACGGCTTGAAAGTGCAGGAAAGCGCTCTTACCGGCGAGTCGGAGCCGTGCGAAAAGCTTGCCGATGCTGTTTTTTCTGAAAACTGCGCTCCGGCAGACAGGAAAAACATGGTTTATTCTTCAACAACGGTGATTGCAGGCAACTGCTGCGCCGTAGTTACGGAAACGGGCATGAATACTCAGGTGGGCAAAATTGCGCATCTTCTTGCCAGCGAGGAATCGCCGCAAACGCCGCTTCAGCTCAGATTGGAAAAGATAGGCAAAGCGCTTGGAATAGGAGCATTGGCAATCTGCGGAGTTGTTTTTTTGCTTGGAATAATCAGAAAAAGCGGATTGCTTTCTTCGTTTATGCTTTCAGTCAGCCTTGCGGTTGCGGCAATACCGGAGGGGTTGCCGGCGATTGTGACCATTGTTCTGTCAATGGGTGTTCAACGTATGGCTAAGAGCAACGCAATTATTCGCCATCTGCCTGCAGTTGAAACGCTTGGGGCTGCTACGGTTATTTGCTCGGATAAAACAGGAACTCTGACCCAAAACAGAATGAGTGTTACTCAAATCCGAAATGCGCTCAAAGTGATTGATTTCAATTCGCGTGAAGCAGAGGAGATTCTTATGTTGGGTTCTCTTTGCAACAACTCACGCGTTTCTAAAAAAGGCAAAAAAACCGTGTTCAGCGGCGACCCGACCGAAACAGCAATTCTGAGCGCCGCTCACATTGCAGGGGTGGATGTTTTTGGGCTGGAGAAAAATTATCCGAGAAAACACGAAAATCCGTTTTCCAGCGAACGAAAGCTGATGTCAACCGTGAATAGGTTCGGAATTGATGAAAAGCTTATTGTAAAGGGAGCTCCCGATGTTGTTTTGGCAAAATGCAGCAAAGTGGATGTTGGGGGAAGCATTTCTGCCATGACGTTGCAGAAAAGGCGCAGAATAGAAGAGCAAAACGAGGCTATGGCAAAGGATGCCTTGCGTGTTATAGCTGTTGCATACCGTGCTTCGCAAGGAAGCCATGAAGAAAGTGATTTGATTTTTGCGGGGCTTATAGGAATGAATGACCCTCCGCGTCCCGAAGCAGCAAAGGCGGTTGAAACCTGTAAGCAAGCGGGTATAACTCCTGTTATGATTACCGGCGACCATATTGTTACGGCTTGCGCAGTTGCAAAAAAACTTGGAATACTCGACGATGAAAGCAGAGCTATAACGGGCGGAGAACTCGATGCGCTCAGCGATGAGCAGCTTTCGAAGGCAACGGAAAAATGCCGAGTTTTTGCCAGAGTAAGCCCTGAACATAAGGTGAGAATTGTTAAAGCATTCCGTTCACGCGGCGAAATTGTTGCCATGACGGGTGACGGGGTTAACGATGCCCCTGCGCTCAAAGCGGCGGATATAGGCTGCGCTATGGGCAAGAACGGAACGGATGTTGCCAAAAATGCGGCAGATATGGTTTTGACAGACGACAATTTTGCAACGATTGTTAAAGCTGTTGAACAGGGCAGAGGAATATATGACAACATAAAAAAAGCCGTGCATTTTCTGCTCGGCACAAACATAGGTGAGATAATAGCGGTTTTTGCGGCTTCATTGCTTGGCTTTGCCCCTCCGCTGATACCTATTCAGCTTTTATGGGTTAATCTTGTTACGGATTCGCTTCCCGCAATGGCGTTGGGAACAGAGAAAACAGAAAAAAATATTATGAGCCGCAAGCCTGTTTCGCCAAGCAAAGGCTTCTTTGCCGACGGTCTGTGGCTTGATATATCCCTGGAAGGCATGCTTATAGGCGTTTTAACCATGCTTGCCTTTTCAATAGGCTGTTTCATGTTTGGCGAAAAAAACAATGTTGTTTTGGGCCGAACAATGGCTTTTTGCACTCTGAGCTTTTGTGAAACTGTGCATGCGGTCAATATGCGTTCGTCTTTACCTCTTTTTAAAGCGGGAGTGTTCAGCAACAAAATGATGAACTGTGCCGTGGCGGCTTGTGTTGCTGCGCAGGCTGTGGTAGTTGTTTTGCCCCCGCTTGCCGAAATTTTTGGCGTTATTCCCTTGAACACGCTCCAATGGTGCATCGTGGCGGCTTTGTCGCTTGTTACTCTTGTTGCAGGTGAAATCGGGAAGCTGGCAACCTATAAAAAACACCCCTCTGATTCAAATTGATCAGAGGGGTTAAGCTTTATTTAAGCATATTGCTTTGATTCAGAACCTGGGTGTTGTATAAAAACAAAACATCGCAGTTTTCAAAATTTATATATTCGCCGAGAATCTGCGACGAAATGTATCTTATGTCAACAAGCGTGATTTTGCTGTAGCCTGAAAGCATAAGAGGGGCAAGTGAGGAACCGAAGGAATCGCGGAAAATAATCAGCTCTTTCTTTTCCTTTGCAAGAGGGTTTTCGGCGGATATAACTGCCGTTGCGCCCGAAAGAAAAACATCGTATTTATCGTTGCCGCTGAGCTTGCCGATGTTATAAACACCCACGCTCTTTTCCTGCGTTTCCATATTATAAACCAAAGCCTGTTCGGTTGTCTTGCTGCGAAGGCAAACAAGGCTGTCAGTTTCTGCTCCGAATGCAAGCCTTGAGGCATAAACTCCGTCAAAGTCGGAAAGCCTTTCCGTTTTATATTCCGAAAAAAGTGCAGCGGCAAAGCCCATTTCCGCGCTCAGTTTTTCAACAACAGGCTCAAGAGTTTCCTGCCTCCAATGCGTATCGGTTCTGTAATAGTTGTTAAGCTCAAGGCAGTCAAAAATATTGATATATTTCATGTTTTTAACGCTGCCTGTGAAAATCTCAATCATTTTTTCGTAATCAAGCGAAGGGTATCCGTTTTGCTGAGCAAGAAAATAGTTCTTGTCAGGGATAACGGAATAATAAACTTTTGTGTTTTTATCTGCAAGATATTTTTCATAGATTGAGTTGATTTTTTTTGCGGTGTTTTCAACTGAGCTTTCGCTGAGAGTCGGTTGAATTTCCGATATGTGGCCGTCTGCGAGGAAAATTCCGTTATTGTCCTTTTGACCGAGAAGCTTAAGCTCGATTGCCGCCTTTACGGCGCGAAAATCATCGCGCTTGGGGAATTGGTCTGTAAGATAGCTTTCGAACCCGTCAAAAAACGATTTATCCATAACCGATTCAAAAGAAAATTCGGGGAATTGCGCTGCCTTGCGTCTTTCGGAAACAAGAACGGAAATCGGCTCTCTGAAGAAGAAGGAAGCACCGAGGACAATTATAAAAGCCGAAAAACAGACCGTGCAAGCTATATTGAGTATTTTTTTGCCCATGGTAACCTCCTTTAAAATCTGAAATATAAAAACGGATTATATGACCCGTCAATCAAATATGCCGTAACTGCGGTCAGCAGCGCAACAATAACAAACGGTTCGAGAACGGATGTGATTGCTGCACCTGTCTTTGTTTCCTTTATTTTAAGGAAGGCATTTTTAACAATCGGCGTTGAACCCACAGCAGCAACAGCCAGCAAGACGGCATAGCTGCGCAAATAATAAAGTGTTGTATCCGTGCAAAGCGGATATGCGCCGGTAAACATGCCCGAAAGGTCAGATATGGCGCCTTCAATTCCGTTTGCGTTGAATATAACAAAGCCTATAAGCACAGCAAAAATCAAATATAAATGCCCGATAACACTCGGCGCTTTATCCTTGATCCTCTTGGGTATGCTTTTTTCAATCAGCAGGAGGGCGGCAAAATAAAGGCCCCAAACAATGAAAGTCCAGTCTGCGCCGTGCCAGAAACCTGTCAAAAACCAAACCGTTAAAATATTAAGGAAAAAGCGAGCAGTTTTAACTCTGTTTCCGCCCATGGGGATATAAACATAGTCCCTGAACCAGCTTCCCAGAGTGATATGCCAGCGTCTCCAGAATTCGGTGACGGAGGTGGAAATGAACGGATGGCGGAAATTCTCGGGGAATTTGAAGCCGAGCATGCTGCCAAGGCCGATTGCCATATCGCTGTAGCCGGAGAAATCAAAATAAATCTGCAAAGAGAAAGCAACGGCATACAGCCAGAAAAACAATGTGGATTTTTCATCTGTGCTTCTGAAGGTTTCGCAAAGGCTTCCGAGGGAGTTGGCAATTAAAACTTTCTTGGAAAATCCGTAAACAAACCTTTTTATTCCGCAAACAAAATTGTCAAGGCTGTGCTTGCGGTGCTTCAGTTCATTCATAACGTCCGTATATCGGACGATGGGCCCTGCCACAAGCTGGGGAAAAAGCGAAACATAGAGAGCAAGATTGATTATATTTTTTTGCGCGGGTGTATCACCGCGATAAACGTCGATGTTATAGCTGATTGCCTGAAAGGTGTAAAAGCTGATACCGATGGGCAAAGCGAGCTTGAGAAGGCCTATATCGGCTCCGAAAAGGCCGTTGATGCCCGAGATAAAGAAATCGGTATATTTAAAGAAAATCAGCGCAGAAAGAATGATAACAACGGAAAGAATGGTCAAAAGCTTGCGAGGAGTGCCTTTTGCGCGCTCTGTAAGAATTCCGAAAATGAAGCTGAAAAATATAACCGAAACCATAAGAATAAGGTATTTCGGTTCGCCGTAAAAATAAAAGAAAAGGCTGGCCGCTAAAAGCCACAAGTTTTGTGCCTTCATCGGCAAAATGTAATAAACGCCCAAAACGATGGGCAGGAAAGCAAACAGGAAAGTTAAGCTTGAAAAAAGCA